>CAZQMD010000150.1:0-11633 GCA_964594185.1 uncultured Afipia sp.
GGAGTGGAGCCATGATCAGCGCGCTGGCGGCCCCATTGGCGGCGCGCGGCATGACCGAGGCCGTCACGTGGTCGTTCGTCTCGAAGACGCAGGCCGAACTGTTCGGTGGCGGGCAGCCTGACCTGACCCTCGCCAATCCGATTGCCTCGGATCTCTCCGACATGCGGCCCTCACTGGTCGCGGGCCTTGTCGCAGCCGCGCAGGCGAATGCGGATCGCGGCTTCCCCGATGTGGCGCTTTTCGAAGTCGGCCAGATTTTCAAGGGCGACAAGCCCGAAGACCAGTTCATGGCGGCAAGCGGCGTGCGCCGCGCGCTGGCGTCATCGAAGGGCATCGGCCGTCAGTGGTCGGGCAGCTTCACCGTCGATGCGCTGGACGCCAAGGCCGATGCGCTCGCAGTCCTCGCAGCCGCAGGTGCGCCGATGCAAGGGCTGCAGATCGTCTCCGCCAAGGAAGCGAAGAACTTCCCGGCATGGCTGCATCCCGGCCGCTCCGGCGCGATCCAGATCGGCCCCCAAAATGTGCTCGGCACTTTCGGCGAGTTGCATCCGCGCGCGCTGGAAGCGCTCAAGGCCGACGGCCCGCTGGTGGCGTTCGAAGTGATTCTCGAGCGCATCCCCGACGCCAAGGCGAAGCCGACCCGCGCCAAGCCGCTGCTGGAGCTGTCGCCGTTCCAGCCGGTGTCGCGCGACTTCGCATTCATCGTGGATCGCAGCGTCAAGGCGGGCGACATCGTGCGCACGGCGCAGGCTGTCGACAAGAAGCTGATCACGGGTGTCACCGTGTTCGACGTCTATGAAGGCAAGGGCATCGATGAGACCAAGAAGTCCGTCGCCATAGCCGTGACATTGCAACCCCGCGAAAAAACCCTGACCGATCAGGATATCGATGCGGTGGCATCGAAGATCGTCGCGGACGTCACCAAGAAGACCGGCGGCACGTTGCGCGGGTAGGTGGTCTTTGGTTGTTCCGGCGAAAGCCGGGACAGCCTGAACGACTCATTCCGATTTGACGCGATCAGGCCGTCCCCCAAGCAAGGCCTGGGCGTGAAGCGCAAGGCGGCGGCCAACATAGGTTGCGATTTGCCGCCAGCCGACATGATGCTCAGCAACACTTTCGGGCGGCGGCGGAATGATAACGAGATTCTCGAGGACAGCGGCGGCGCGCTCGCTGTTTGTCAGAACGAGATCATTAATACATCCCTGAGCGACAAGACGATCGTATACGAAACGGGCTGCCCGGCCCGGCTCGATCCTTCGCGCGCGATCCGGAAATATCGAATCGATCGCAAACACGAAACGGAACGTCCGGACCAGCGACTCGGCGAATTCAATCGGATCAACCTTCGCATATGCCATCAGGCACCACAGGTTGAATTCCATATGGATGACCGGATTGAATCTTTCGATTGTTTTGGCTGCGCCTTCCAGAACACCGCTCTCGAAACCCTCGACATCGATCTTGATGAAGTCGACGCGGCTGAGTGCCCTGGAGGTCACGAAGTCATCAATCGAGATCGACGCGACATCGCCGCCCGCGCCGTCGGTCGCAATATGACCATAGGCAGCGTCTTCGAAGAATTTGACGGTGCCGGACTTCGCCGCCAGTGCGAGCCTGAACGGTCTCACATTGTTCAGCCCATTCACCGCGACATTGGTCTCAAGCGCGGCGAAATTATTCGGCCCCGGCTCAAACGCGTAGACCAGCCCGTCCGGCAGATGCTGGCTGAAAATGGCAGATGTGGTGCCAATGTTGGCTCCCACATCAAGCGCGATGCCCTCCGGGTCCTTCAGCAACGCTGCGCAGATGCGGTCAAGATCAACATGAATACCATCGACAAGCGTATCGAAGTACCTGTCACTGTCGCTCGACCCGACCATGTCGAGCGAAGCGCTGCCGATGCGAAAACGTTTCATGCCGTGAATGTGGCACGGGAGCGGGACCGTTTCCAGACAGCCTCACCAGTGATGCACGAGGCGATCGTCAGCTCTAGCGCGGCCAGAATACGCCGCGCGGGCCTGTCGGCAGCGGCTCTGCCGCCGCGCGGGACGGTGCGCGTTTCTTCTTCGCGGGCGTCTCAGCCACCGGCGCATCCTTGAGCGCGCCGATTTTGCGCAGCGCCGCCTCTGCAGCGCGCTCACCGGAGTCCCACGCGCCTCCGACCGTGCCCCACTGGGTTTCATGCGCGGCATCGCCCGCGAAGAACACACTGCCCATCGGCTCCATCAGAATTTTGCGCGCGCCCTGACCGCCGGGAGATGCCGCCGACATCGCGCCGAACACATAAGGCATGTCGTTCCAGCGCGTCGCCGTGGTGCGCTTGGCGATGGTCTTGACGTCAGATCCGAACAGCTTGGTCAGCCACTCCGACGCGAACGCCACCATGGCGGCTTCGCCCTTCGCAGACAATTCCGCACCGAACGATCCCGCAACATCGACCTGACACAGCGACGAGCCGCCGAGATTGGCGAGCAGAAAGCCTGTCGCGCGGTCGGCGCTTTGCTCGATCACGATATCGTCGCGCGACAGGCCGAGCGGATTGCCCGGCAATTCCAGCGCGATGTGATCGTAACTGCCGAGCATGAGTTTTGCCGCCGCATCCTGCTGCCGCTTCGGCAGCTCGGGCGTAAACTTGATCTTGCCGGACAACAGCGCGTTAGTGGATGCCGTGAGAATGACGGCCTTCGCGGTGATGGTGCCCGCAGACGTTTCGATCTGCGCATCCTTTCCGCTCCATGCGATGCGCGTGACCGGTGTAGAGAGCACGATGGGCAATCCATCGCCGAGCTTCGCGATCAGCGTTCCCAATCCCTGACGGCAGGCCAGCGGATTGTCACGCGGAGCCATCGACACAAGATCGAGCGCGGAGAGATCCTTCAGGTCCTTACCCGTGGGCTGCGTGCCGAGAACAAAATCGGTGGTGCCGGCCCAGATGCCGAGATCCTTCGGCAATGCCGCGGCCGCGGGCATGTCGGCTTTTCCGCGCACCGCATCGCCGATGGCGCGATTGGCGCGCACCAGATTGGCGAGAAAGTCTTCGCTCTCGCCCGCGCGCGCATTGCGCCGTCCGATTCTGATGCGCTGGCCGCGCGGGGCGGGCAACATGTCCATGCCGACACCGCTTGCCAGCTTTGCAATCGGGCTGGTGTCCGGGTTGTAGAGCCAGCGCGCGCCACGGTCGAACGGCACATCGAACGCGGCAGTATCCGTTACGCACCGTCCGCCGATGGCAGAGGCGGCTTCGATCACTACAACCTTGCGGCCCGCAGCGGCTATGCGGCGCGCGGCAGCGATGCCCGCGGCACCTGCGCCAATCACAACCACCTCGGCATCGCGCGGCAGGGGCGCGGCCATCGCGCGCGTCATAAGCGGTGACAGAGCCACCGCTGCCGAACCGGCCAGAAGGTCGCGCCGGGTAATTGTCATGTCATGGTTTCCAGAATTCGACCAAAAACGGGAGTGCGGGGCGAAATTGCCGTATCATAAGGCTTCCGGCAACGGTCATGGTGAATGTTTGATGAGCAGCGCCCTTGACGCATGAACTAAATTGAAATTGCTTTCGACCAAACTAAATCAACAAGAAAGCGGCCGGAATGCGCCGCTCGGGGGGAAGAACGCCATGGGCTTCGTACTCGATACCGTCGGCAAAATCATTGCCGGTTACCTCCAGAAGGAGGTTCCGGGCTATGAACCCTTCACGCCGAGCGATCCGGAGCGGCTGCGCGGGCTGATCGAGCCCGGCGACGTGCTGCTGGTCGAAGGCAATAACCGCGTTTCCGGCATCATCAAGTACCTCACCCAGTCGACCTGGTCTCATGCCGCGCTCTATGTCGGCCCTGTCGATGGCGCCGTCGAGCCTGACGGCGAACAGCACGTGCTGATCGAAGCCAATATCGGCGAAGGCGTCACCTCCGCCCCGCTCTCGAAATACTTTTCCTATCACACCCGCATCTGCCGTCCGGTCGGACTGTCCTATGAGGACCGCACCACGGTGTGCCGCTATGCCATCAACCGGATCGGCTTCGGTTACGATACGAAGAACATTCTGGACCTGATGCGCTTCCTTATTCCGCTGCCAATTCCGCAGCGGTGGCGGCGGCGCATGATCTCGCTGGGTTCGGGCGATCCGACCAAGATCATCTGCTCGGCGCTGATCGCGCAGGCCTTCGGCGCGGTGCGCTATCCGATCCTGCCCAAGATCACACAGGCGGCCAGCCGTCAGGCGCGGCGCGAAATTCTGCATATTCGCGATTCCTCGCTCTACATGCCGCGCGACTTCGACATCTCGCCCTATTTTGAAATTGTGAAGCCGACCATCGTCCGCGGCTTCGACTACACGGCGCTTCACTGGGCCGACACGACAAAGCCGTCCCCGGAGGTGGCGGACGAAGCCGATCCCTTTCCAGAGGGAATCTTCGAAGCGCCAGAGGCACCGCTCGCGCCTGTTGCGGCGTTTGAGCAGGATCAGGCGGAACGCCACCCGTCGCGCGAACTCGCGGCCTGATCAGGAAACCGATCTGGAGCGAAGCGGATAAGGCGGATAGGTCCGCGTCGTCATTGCGAGGAGCGCAAGCGACGAAGCAATCCATATCTTGTTGTCGCCAAAGGTGGATTGCTTCGCTTCGCTCGCAATGACGAAGTTGCCACTTGCCAGACCCCTTCCCCATACATAACTCTCGCCAGGTTTTATGGAGGAAGGCCCATGCTCGACGCCGCCGCCAAGGCGTTGTCCCAGATCCTGTCGCCGCCGATGCGTTCCATTCTATGGAAGTCGGTCGGCCTTGCTTTGGTGCTGATTGTCGCTGCCGCCGTCAGCCTGCAGCGGCTGTTGAGCTGGCTCGCCGGATCGGGCGAACTCTGGGCGGAGACCATGGTCGGCTCCGACTACCATACGCTCATCACCATCCTGTCATGGATTGTCTCGATCGCCGCCGGTCTCGGCATTGTGGTCGGCGCGGTGTTCCTGATGCCTGCGATTACGTCGCTGGTCGCCAGTGTGTTCGTCGATGACGTCGCCGACATTGTCGAGCGCGAGCATTACCCCGCCGAGATGCCCGGCAAGGCCTTGCCGATCGGCCTCGCCATCACCGAAGGCACCAAGACCGCGCTGCTGACCGTGCTGGTCTATATCGTTGCGCTGCCGTTCGTGCTGCTCGCCGGCGCGGGATTCATCGTGTTCTTCATCGCGACAGCGTGGTTGCTCGGCCGCGAGTATTTCGAACTCGCCGCCATGCGCTTCCGTTCCCCCGAGGAAGCCAAGCTGCTGCGCAAACAGAACAGCGCCACGGTTTTCGCGGCGGGGCTTTTCATCGCAGCCTTCGTGTCGATCCCGATTGTGAATCTGGCGACGCCGCTGTTCGGCATGGCCTTCATGGTTCATATGCACAAGCGGCTGTCCGGTCCGCGGCCTGAACTGCTGGAGCCGTTGCGGCGGACGAGTGTGCCGAGCGTGTGACTTTCTCTCGATCTCTCTGCATCATGGCCGGGTTTATCCCGGCCATCCACGTCTTGCTTTAGGAATCAAAAAAAAGACGTAATGCCCGGAACAAGTCCGGGCATGACGAACGATAGATTCATATTCACGCCGGGACCGTCTTCTCCGGCCATCGGCACAGATCGTTGATGATGCAGACCTCGCAGCGCGGCTTGCGCGCGATGCAGGTGTAGCGTCCATGCAGGATCAGCCAGTGATGCGCATGGCGCGCAAACTGCGGCGGCATGATCTTGAGCAATCCGAGTTCGACCGCCAGCGGCGTCTTGCCGGGCGCCAGTCCGGTGCGGTTGCCGACACGAAACAGATGCGTGTCCACCGCAATCGTCGGCTCACCAAAGGCAATGTTGAGCACCACATTCGCGGTCTTGCGTCCGACACCGGGCAGCGCTTCCAGCGCTTCGCGGTCGCGCGGCACCTGACTGCCGTGCAGCGCAATCAGCTGCTCCGACAATGCAATGACGTTTTTGGCCTTGGTCCGGTAAAGACCGATGGTCTTGATATAATCGCGCAGCCGCTCTTCGCCAATCGCCACCATTTTCTCGGGCGTATCGGCGACCGGAAACAGATGCCGCGTCGCCTTGTTGACCCCGACGTCGGTGGCCTGCGCCGACAGCGCCACCGCCACCAGCAGCGTATAGGGGTTGAGATGTTCCAGCTCGCCCTTCGGCTCTGGATTGGCGCGCTGGAAACGCGTGAACGCCTCGACGACTTCGGCTTCGGTCCAGGGCTTTTGCTTGATCGGCTTTTGCTTGATTGGCTTTTGCTTAATCGGCTTTTGCTTGATTAGCTTGAGCCTTCCCGGCTTTGACTTCGCCGGCATAGCCGCACGCGCTTTCGCAGGGAGTTTTGAACGGGACGTGATCGCCTTTTTCGCCATGATCCCGGTATAGGCATGATCCGGAAATGTGGGAACAGGTTTCGGCAGCGATCCTGCCGAAAATGCGCTAGGGTGAACCCATGAGCGAGAACGATTTCGATCCCGAAAAAATCGCGGAGACGCCGCTGTTCAGCGCGCGGGTGGCGGCGCATCGCTCGCTCTCTCGCGGCGGCCTCATCGCGCTGATGGTCTTTGTCACCGCCGTCAGTTTCGCGGCGGGTCTTGCGTTCCTGCTGATGGGCGCGTGGCCGGTGTTCGGCTTCTTCGGGCTGGATGTCCTGATCATCTACTGGGCATTCAAGGTGAACTTCCGCCGCGCCGATGCCACCGAGGACATTCTGGTGACGCCGTATGAAATCCGCGTCCGGCGCGTCAGCCATCGCGGCCATGCGATGGAATGGACGCTCAATCCAATGTGGGTCCAGCTCGAGCGCAAGGAAGACGATGAGTTCGGCATCGAGAAACTGTATCTGGTGTCGCGCGGCCGGCGGTTGTCCGTTGGCGGGTTCCTTGGACCGGACGAGAAGGCAAGTTTCGCCAGCGCCTTGCAGGCCGCGCTCACCGCCGCCAAACGCGGCCCGACCTATAATCCGGTGACCTGAGGAATCTACCCGAAGCCGCGGCAGGACCGTTCCATAGCTCGAACAATATTTCTCTCCGTCATGCCCGGACTTGTTCCAGGCATCTACGTCTTGAAAGTTCGCCGCAGAAAAGACGTGGATGGCCGGGACGAAGCCCGGCCATGACGAACTCTGGCGAAAGCAGGAAACGGGTGGTTGCGCGAAAGCAGCCGGCCTACATCATGATGGACACCGCATACTGGATGCCGCCATGATGACCAACGCAATGAAAGAATTTTCCCTCGACGATCTGCATCTTGCGCGCCCCTCCAAACAGGGCGCGGCGCTGCGCGATTACGATTCCGTGCGGCGGGCGATCGGATTCATTTCCGAGCAATGGCGTACGCAGCCGACCATCGAGGCGATGGCGGATGCTGCGCATCTGACGCCGGATGAGCTGCATCATCTTTTCCGCCGCTGGGCGGGTCTGACGCCGAAGGATTTCATGCAGGCGCTGACGCTGGATCATGCCAAGCGCCTGCTGCGCGATTCTGCCAGCGTGCTCGATGCGGCTTATGACTCCGGTCCCTCTGGACCAGGGCGGCTCCATGATCTCTTCGTCACCCACGAAGCGATGTCGCCGGGCGAATGGAAGAAGGGCGGCGCGGGCATGACCTTGCGTTACGGCTTCCACCCCTCGCCGTTCGGCATGGCAGTTGTCATCACCAGCGAGCGCGGTCTCGCGGGTCTCGCATTCGCTGACGAGGGCGAAGAAATTCCGGCGCTTGCCGACATGCAGCGGCGCTGGCCGCTGGCGACCTACATCGAATCGTTTGCGGAAACCGCGCCATTCGCGAAACGCATTTTCGATTCCACGCAATGGCGTGAAGACCAGCCGCTGCGCGTGGTGCTGATCGGCACCGATTTCGAGGTGAGGGTGTGGCAGACGCTGCTGAAAATTCCGATGGGCCGCGCGACGACATATTCGGACGTCGCCTGCAAAATCGAATCACCGAAGGCGTCGCGCGCTGTAGGTGCGGCGGTGGGCCGTAATCCGATCTCGTTCGTCGTGCCGTGTCATCGGGTGCTCGGCAAGGGCGGCGCACTCACCGGCTATCACTGGGGCATCACGCGCAAGCGCGCGATGCTCGGCTGGGAAAGCGGACAGGCCGCGGGGGAATAGCGTCGCGCTCTCTCAACACGTCGTCCCCGCGAAGGCGGGAACCCATGCTCGCGAACTGCAGTCATCCGTCATTGCGAGGAGCGCAAGCGACGAAGCAATCCAATCTCTCCCAAAAGAGTGGATTGCTTCGCTTCGCTCGCAATGACGAGAAAGCCTACCCCGCCAGATCCTTCACCGACTCAACTGTCGCATCGGCATTGAGACGGTAGACCACCGGCGCGCCGGTGCCGAGTTCGCGCTTGAGAATCTGCTCAGGCGTCAGCTTTTCCAGCACCATGATCAGCGCGCGCAGCGAATTGCCGTGGGCGGCGACCAGTGTGCGCTGACCGCGCAGCACGCAGGGCAGGATTTCCTGAACATAATAGGGAAGCGTGCGCGCCAGCGTGTCCTTCAGGCTTTCGCCACCCGGAGGCGGCACGTCGTAGGACCGGCGCCAGACCAGCACCTGCTCCTCGCCCCACTTGGCGCGGGCGTCGTCCTTGTTGAGGCCGGAGAGATCGCCATAGTCGCGCTCGTTCAGTGCGAGATTGCGGGTGATCGGAATCCCGCTCTGGCCCATCTCGTTGAGCGCAAGATCGAGCGTGCGCTGCGCGCGCGTCAGCGCCGAGGTGAACGCGACATCGAATGCCAAACCTTCATTCTTGAGCTTGCGGCCCGCAGCGATGGCTTCCTTGACGCCAAGGTCGGTCAGGTTCGGGTCTTTCCAGCCAGTGAAAAGATTCTTCAGATTCCATTCGCTCTGGCCGTGACGTACCAGCACAAGAAGACGTTCGCTCATTCTTATCGTTCCAATTTTCTGAATTGCTAGTTGCTACCAAGACCGAGCACATCGGCCATGGTGTAGAAGCCCGGCTTCTTGCCCTTCGCCCACATCGCCGCCTTGAGCGCGCCGCGCGCGAAGATCATGCGATCCTCCGACTTGTGCGACAGCTCGATGCGCTCATAGGGACCCGCGAAGATCACGGTGTGGTCGCCGGTGGCGGTGCCGCCGCGCAAGGTCGCAAAGCCGATGTCGCCGGGATTGCGTGCGCCGGTATAGCCGTCACGCGCGCGGACCGAGCGCTGGTCGAGGTTGATGCCGCGCCCTTCGGCGGCGGCCTGACCGAGCAGATAGGCGGTGCCGGACGGCGCATCGACCTTCTGCCGGTGATGCATTTCCAGGACTTCGATATCGAAATCCTCGTCCAACGACTTCGCGACCTGCTTCACCAGCGCGGCCAGCAGATTGACGCCGAGGCTCATATTGCCGGACTGCACGACAATGGCCTGCGAGGTCACGCTCTTGATCACCGCGTTGTCCGACGCCGACAGGCCCGTGGTGCCGATGACATGGACGATGCCGCGTTGGGCCGCGATGGCGACGTTGGCGATGGTCGCGGCGGGCACGGTGAAGTCGAGAATGCCGTCGGCATCCTTCGAGAGGGTCCAGAGATCGCCGGACAGTTCGATACCATTGCCGGACAGGCCGGCAAGCAGGCCCGCATCCTTGCCCAGCAGATCGGAACCCGGCGCTTCCAGCGCGCCGGAGAGGACAACCCCCTCCGTCTCGGCAATGGCGCGGATGAGGGCGCGGCCCATCCGTCCCCCGGCTCCCGCAACGATCAGGCGCATATCGGCCATTTCCAGCCCTCAAAACGTGTTTCACGACTTGCTTTTGGCGGTATAGCGGCGCGAGGCCACGGCGGCAACCGCACTCCATCCGGCGCGGCGATCCGCCCACGCATCAGACGGCTCCAGCCGGAGTCATGCAAAGGTCACGCGCGCGGCCTATTCAGGGACCATCCCGAAGGACAATCACCATGCGCTTCCTGCCCGCCCTCTCCGCGTTGACACTGATGATCGCAACCTCGCTCATGCCCGCTTCCGCGGCGGAGCGGATCGGAGGCGACAATGCCTTCTCCTTCGTGGCGCTCGGCGACATGCCCTACAACCTGCCGGAGGACTATACGAAGTTCGACCGGCTGATCGCGGCCGTGAACGCGCTCAAACCCGCTTTCACGCTGCATATGGGCGACATCAAATCCGGCAGCCTGCCCTGCAGCGACGAGGTCCTCAAGAAAAGCTACGACCAGATCCAGACTTTCGAGGGCGCGCTGGTCTACACCATCGGCGACAACGAATGGCTCGATTGCCACCGCAAGACTGCGGGCAGCTACAATCCGCGCGAGCGCCTCGCCAAACTGCGCGAAATGTTTTTCGCCAATCCTGCAAAATCTCTCGGCAAGACGCCGCTCGATGTGGAGAACCAGGCGAAGCTGATGCCGGAGTTCGCGACCTATGTGGAGAACACACGCTTTGCCAGAAACGGCGTGATGTTTTTCACCGCGCATGTCCCCGGCTCGAACAACGGCTTCGAGGCGCAGGACCTCGAGGGCGTGAAGGAGTTCTTCGCACGCGACAAGGCCAATATCGCATGGATCAACGCGAGCTTCGCCAAGGCCACTGCCGACAACGCCAAGGCCGTTGTGATGTTCGTGCAGGCCGAGTTCGACGAGTCGCGCTTTCCCAATGGCGCGATGCCGCGCCAGTCCGGCTTCGTCAGAACGCTCGATGCCATCGAGGCCGGCGCGAAAGATTTCGGCAAGCCCGTGCTGCTGATCCACGGCGACGAGCATTATTTCTCGATCGCGCCGCTCAAGAACAGCAAGGGCAAGCCGATCCCCGGCGTCAACAAGCTGATGGTCTATGGCGACACGCTGGTCCACGCCGTGCGCGTCTTTGTCGATCCCGACGGCGACAGCGTGTTCGGCTTCATGCCGGTGATCGTTCCCGAGAACGGGATGGGGAAATAGGATTCGTCATCCTGAGGTGCGAGCTCTTGCGAGCCTCGAAAGATGCCGAATTCTGACGTGCCGCCGCCCTTCGAGGCCTCCGCTTTGCTACGGCACCTCAGGGTGACGGCACTTACATGGTGTTACGGCTGCTCGCCGTCATAGCCTTCGATAATGATGATCTCACCCTTGGAATGCGGCGCGCGCGCCTTGATCAGCGCCTGATATTCCGGCGAGTGATAACAGGCCTGCGCCGTCGCATAATCTTTGAACTCGATCACCACATTGCGCGAACGCGCCGGGCCTTCGTGACCTTCGTGAGTACCGCCGCGCACCAGAAACTTCGCGCCGTACTTTTTGAACACCGCGCCGTTGTGCGCAACGTAGTCCCGCTTGTAACCGTCGAGATCATGCACATCGATGCGCGCCACCCAGTAACCCTTGGCCATTGTTGTTTTCCTTTTCTCGTTTCAGTTTCTTGATTCTAATTATTCGTCATGGCCGGGTTTATCCCGGCCATCCACATCTTCTGTTTGCGTCGCCAAGGCGTGGATGCCCGGAACAAGTCCGGGCATGACGACGAAGTCACTAGCCGCCTGCCTGAACGATTTCGGCGACGATGGCGTCCGCCGCCGCTTTCGGGTCCGCCGCTTCCACAACCGGGCGACCGACCACGAGATAATCCGCGCCCGCCGCGATCGCGCGGCCCGGCGTCATGATGCGCTTCTGATCGCCCACCGCTGCGCCC
>CAZQMD010000151.1:0-11603 GCA_964594185.1 uncultured Afipia sp.
CCGAGGTGCCCGCACAGCGCGGCAAAACCGCACACCAGAAGGGAAACCTCGACGGCCGCGCCCGGCGCGGGCGTCGGAACGTAACCGAACGCGCCTTGCGGCACCTGTGTCACGTCCACCATGAAAGTGATGCCGCCGCCGGGCCATACATAAACCTGCGCGCCGCCGCAGGTGACCGACGTCAGCGCGTCCTTGACCGAACGCGTCAGCCGGACCGGATTATCGGTGACCCCTGCCCTGAGCGATCCGCCAGCGCCGCCCATAAAAAG
This sequence comes from uncultured Afipia sp., assembly GCA_964594185.1. Lineage (GTDB taxonomy): Bacteria > Pseudomonadota > Alphaproteobacteria > Rhizobiales > Xanthobacteraceae > Afipia. The sequence continues at coordinate 270 of CAZQMD010000151.1, forward strand.
GACGGTACACAGAGCAGGCTCGCAGTTTTCCTGAATCCGCTCCACCGAAAACCTGAGATCGGCCGGCATCTCCTTCTCGACAGGCTTCAGTACCTCATCAAGCTCGAAATATGCAGCGTGCTCGCCCGTGGTGCTGACCATCATCATCCGCAAGCCCGGCCGCGCTGTCTTCGGATCGAACGGACCCAGTACGGAGAGCGGGTCGGAGATATTTGTCCCTCCCCAGCCGGTGCCTGGTTCGGCGACCTGAAAATAACGCCCCGGAGTCGAGCGACGGCCTTTCATCTTGATCCCGGTATCGGGGATATCGAGCAGCTTGCCCGCCTGATGCTCCGACAGGACACCGGTGATGTGATCATCGACAACGACAACTTCATCGACCTTGCCCTGCCATTGCTTGGCGAACATTCCGATGGTGGCCGAACCGCAACCGACCCGCATGCGCTCTTCAGCCACACCGTTCACAATGGGCGGATAACCGGCCTGAACAACAACAGTTGCTCCGCCATCGATTGTCAGCTCCACAGGCTTGCCGTTGGAGAGATCCATCAGCGCATCGCAAGTGATGCGCCCCTCTTTCTTCGACCCGCCGGTGAGATGATGCACGCCGCCAAGTGACAGCATCTGCGAACCGTATTCACCTGTCGTGACATGCCCGACAGCTTCGCCGTGCACGCGCACCGTTGCTGTTTCGGGACCGAGATAACGATCGGTGTCGATTTTCACCTTGACGCCGCAATAGCTGAAGATGCCTTCGGTCACGACCGTCACCATGTCGACGCCATCGACCTCGGACGACACGATGAAAGGCGCAGGCTTGTAGTCAGGATAGGTGGTGCCCGCACCGATAGCCGTGACGAAAACGCTAGGCCCGTGAACAATCTTCCCGTCCCAATCGCCGCCGGCCTGAAACGGAACAAGCCGGCCGCCATGAGACACCGTGCGTTCGAGCACGATATGCGGATCAACACGGACGAGTTCGCCATTATTATTGGCGTAGCGATCGCATGCGCCAGCCGCACCCGGCTTGATGTAGCACATCACAGGACATGCATCGCAGCGGATCTTGTCCGCGCTGCCGGTCACTGCAACAGAGGCCATTTCAGTCGACATGACCAAACCCGCGTGCAAGCCGACCTGAACTGATGTGCGGGCAACTGCTCCGCGAAAATCTTCAAACAGTCAACATCGGCATTTGTTCGTATACGAACGATGTTGCTCGCAGTCTTAGAACCTGTCAAGCGCCGTTGCGCGCGAAAGCCGGAACTGCCGAATAAAACCTCAATTGCCTCCTGTCCGTGTTCACAAAGCGTGCAATGCATCATCGCGCGGGACAGGCATTATGTGTCGCGCAGCTCGCGCTTGCACGTTTGTATACAAACGGTATCGTTGCAATGAAGCATTGCCGACCTTTTGCAACGCAGCAGATCGGACCGTGACGATGAGCGCGACGCAACCGACCATCCGCCTGAATGTGAATGGCGCGACGCATGATGTCGCCGCCGCTCCGGATACGGCATTGCTTTATGTTCTGCGCAACGATCTCGAATTGAACGGCCCGAAATATGGCTGCGGCTTAGGCGAGTGCGGCGCATGCACCGTGATGATTGACGGCTTGGCGGCGCGCTCGTGCGTGATTCCGATCAGCGGTTGCACGGAACGAAACATTCTAACGCTTGAGGGCCTCGGATCGCGCCATCATCCAGACCCTGTGCAAGCTGCTTTCATTGAGGAACAGGCTGCTCAGTGCGGCTACTGTCTCAACGGCATGATCATGACCACGAAAGCGCTGTTGATGCACAATTCACAGCCCTCAGAAGCGGAGGTACGGCAGGCTCTGCAATATAATCTGTGCCGGTGCGGCGCTCATGTGGAAATTCTGCGTGCCGTCATGCGCGCCGCCGGACACCCCGTCGAGGAACATGAATGATGGCGGAGGAGCCGCAGGAAACCAAAAAGAAATATCCATCCGGATCGCTCTCCATTGTTCGTCCCGCATCGGCCAGTGCGACCGAACCCGCCTTCGAAACATTCATCAAGATCGACGCTAACGGGGCAATCACCGCGTTCAACGGCCATGTCGACCTTGGAACGGGCATTCGTACGGCACTTGCACAGATCGTTGCGGAAGAACTCGATGTCTCTTTTGCGCGCGTCATCGTGGTGCTCGGCGATACATCGCGCGTTCCCAATCAGGGCGCGACCATCGCGAGTGAAACCATCCAGATTACAGCCGTGCCGCTGCGCAAGGCAGCCGCCCAAGCGCGCCGCTTTCTGATCGAACGCGCCGCTCGGCGGCTGGATCTGCCCGAGACTGATTTGTCGGTGGAAGACGGCCTGATCCGGGGCCATGACAATCGCAGCGTGAACTACGGCGAACTGATCGGTGAGGACTTCATCCGTCTGGACCTCGCCGACGACGTCGCAGTGAAAGCCGTCGATTCCTACAAGATCGTTGGACAGTCGATGCCTCGCGTCGATCTTCCCGCCAAGGCGACCGGCGAACTGGTTTATGTCCACGACGTCCGCGTTCCCGGCATGCTGCATGGCCGCGTGGTGCGACCGCCCTATGCGGGTGTGGATGCCGGAAGTTTCGTCGGAACGAGCCTGATCGCTGTCGATGAATCGTCCGTCCGGAATATTCCCGGACTGGTGGCGGTCGTGCAGATCGGTGATTTTGTCGGCGTTGTGGCTGAGCGCGAGGAGAACGCAATCAGGGCCGCGAGCCAACTCAAGGTGACATGGAAGCCGACACCGACGTTGCCAAGCCTTCAAGACGTCGAGAACGCGCTGCGCGCCAATCCGAGCAAGCCGCGCACGCTGATCGACAAGGGCGATGTCGAGGAGGCGATTGCAAGCGCCGCCAAGCCGATGAAGCGCACCTACGTCTGGCCTTACCAGATGCATGCGTCGATCGGACCATCATGCTCGGTTGCCGATGTCCAGTGCGAATCTGTGCGTGTCTGGTCCGGCACACAGAATCCGCACATTCTCAGATCCGATCTCGCTTTGCTGCTGGCCCTCCCGGAATCGCAGATCGATGTGATCCGGATGGAAGCTGCGGGCTGCTATGGCCGCAATTGTGCGGACGACGTGTCGGCGGATGCCGTACTGCTGTCGCGCGCGGTCGGAAGGCCGGTGCGCGTGCAGCTGACACGCGAGCAGGAACACGAATGGGAGCCGAAAGGCACCGCACAACTGATCGATGTCAATGGCGGCCTGGACGCTGATGGCAGTGTTGCAGCCTATGACTTCGCAACGCGCTATCCGTCGAATGGCGCGCCGACGTTGGCACTCCTGCTCACCGGCGCAGTCGCGCCGGTCCCGGCAGTCTTTGAGATGGGCGATCGCACAGCCATTCCACCCTACGACTACGACTCGATGCGGGTGGTTGCGCATGATATGCCGCCCATCGTTCGCGCGTCGTGGTTTCGCGGCGTCTCCGCTTTGCCAAATACCTTCGCCCACGAGTCATATATCGACGAGCTTGCCACAGAAGCAGGTGTCGATCCGATCGAATACCGCCTGCGTTACCTGAAGGACCCGCGCGCTGTCGATTTGGTCAATGCGGTCGCCAAACGCGCGGAGTGGGTCCCTCGCCCGGTCTGGAAGGAGCCGGAGCCCGAAGGCGATGTGGTGCGCGGGCGCGGCTTTGCTTACGCACTCTATGTGCATGGCCCTTTTCCCGGAAAACCCGCCGCATGGTCGGCATGGATCGCGGACGTCGCCGTCAACAAGTCGACAGGCGATGTCAGCGTCACCCGCGTGGTGGCGGGGCAAGATACGGGCATGATGATCAATCCTGCCGGCGTGCGGCATCAGCTGACAGGAAATGTCATCCAGTCCACCAGCCGCGCACTCATGGAAGAGGTCTCGTTTGACAGCGGTACGGTGACCAGCCGTGAATGGGGCTCTTACCCGATCATCAAGTTTCCCGACTTGCCGAAAATCGACGCGCTGCTGTTGCCACGGCAGAACGAGGAGCCGCGCGGTGCGGGTGAATCCGCATCCGTACCCAGCGCCGCAGCAATCGCCAACGCGATTTTCGACGCGACCGGCGTGCGGTTTCGCGAATTGCCGTTCACCCCCGAACGCATCCTTGCGGGATTACATGGCGGTAAGCCACCGCCGAGACTGCCGGACGCGACATCGCCCCCCCCGGACACGCAGCCGGAAATCCGCAGTCCCTTTGCAAAACGCCGCGGCGTGATAGCTGGCGTTGTTGCAGCATGTGCGGCTGTTGTCGGGGTCGCTGCAGCCGTTCTGCCTGGGCGGTCGATCCCTCCCATCGCGCGCCCGGATGCATCTGCCTATTCGGCCGCAACGATCGCCAAAGGCCAGCAGCTTGCCGCGCTTGGCAACTGCATCGGCTGCCATACCGACATCAACGGGATCGTCAACGCAGGCGGACGCGCGCTCGAGACACCGTTCGGCACTGTCTACAGCACGAATATTACTCCCGATCCGGAGACCGGTATCGGGGCCTGGTCATATACGGCGTTTGAGCGCGCGATGCGCGAGGGCATTCATCGCGACGGGCGGCATCTGTACCCGGCCTTTCCCTATAATCATTTCGCCAAAACAACCGATGCTGATCTTCAGGCGCTCTATGCTTACCTGATGGCGCAGCCTGCTGTTCGCGCAACGAACCGACAGACCACGCTGGCGTTTCCGTTCAACATCCGCCCTCTCATGGCCGGATGGAATGCCCTGTTTCACAGGCCGACAACATTCCAGGCCGACCCGGCACGATCCGATATATGGAATCGGGGCGCCTACCTGGTGGAGAGCCTCGGTCATTGCGGCGCCTGCCATACGCCGCGGAATGCACTCGGCGCAGAGAAAGATGCACGCGCCTATCTGGCCGGCGGCATTGCAGACGGCTGGGAAGCACCGTCGCTCACCTCACTGTCGCAGGCACCTATCCCGTGGAATGAAGACGAACTCTTCACCTATCTGCGAACGGGCGCTTCGCGTTTCCACGGTGTCGCTGCGGGACCGATGGCGCCGGTCGTGAAAGAACTGTCGTCCGCGCCTGACAGCGATATTCGCGCCATGGCGGTTTATCTTGCGTCTTTCAACGACACTACGACGCCCCCCGAGCGGCAGGAAAAGCTGGCAACCCGGCTGGAGACCGAAACAAGCGTGAGAGCGATGTCCGCATCGACGATGGGCGCGCGCCTTTATGAGGGCGCATGCGCCGTCTGCCATCAGGTCGGCGGCCCTGTTCTCTTCGGCACCAGACCCTCGCTGGCGCTGAACAGCAATCTGCATAGCGCGATGCCGGACAACCTCATTCAGGTCATCCTGCACGGGATCGAACAGCCGGTTTCCAGCGATCTCGGATACATGCCGGCCTTTAGAAATAGCCTTAACGACACACAGGTCACAGAGCTGGTTTCCTATCTCCGGCAGCAATTCGCACCGGACAAAGCCCCCTGGACGGATGTTGCAGCGACTGTCAGCCGGATTCGGCGCGCGGCAGGACCATAAAATCGTTCCAGGTGGCTGGTTGCCCGCCGGGGAGCCGGATATGATCCCGGCATGGCTATTACCGATATTGCTTCGCGGACCTACAATCACGGCTGGCGGCTCGATCCCATCGTGCGCAGCCTTCTCGATACCGATTTCTACAAGCTCCTGATGCTTCAGATGATCCGGCAGTTCTATCCGGATGAGCATGTGACGTTCTCGGTGATCAACCGCACCCACCATGTGCGCCTCGGCGAGGTGATCGACGAGAAAGAGCTTCGCGCCCAGCTCGACCATGCCCGCACGGTTCGCTTCACCAAGAAGGAATTGATCTGGCTGGCCGGTAACACGTTCTACGGCAAGACCCAGATGTTCTCGCCGGATTTCATAAGCTGGCTCGCCACCTTCCAGCTTCCGGAATACGAACTTCACACCGTCGATGGGCAATACGAGCTGCATTTCCATGGACCTTGGACCCACACCACCATGTGGGAAATCCCTGCGCTGGCCATTATCAATGAGTTGCGGTCGCGGCAGGCCATGAAGGGGCAAGGCCGCTTCGTGCTCGATGTCCTTTACGCCCGTGCCAAGGCCAAGCTCTGGACGAAGGTCGAACGGCTGCGCAAACTCGAGGGTTTGCGGCTATCGGATTTCGGAACGCGGCGGCGGCACGGTTTCCTGTGGCAGCGCTGGTGTGTCGAAGCCGTCAAGGAAGGTCTTGGCTCGGCCTTCACCGGCACCTCCAATGTGCTTCTGGCGATGGACAACGATCTCGAAGCCATCGGCACCAACGCGCACGAACTGCCGATGGTCGCAGCGGCCCTGGCGAAGGACGACAACGAACTGCGATGGGCGCCCTATCTGATCCTCGATCAGTGGCGACAAACCTATGACGGAAATCTTCTGATCGCCCTGCCCGATGCATTCGGGACCAAAGCCTTTCTGCGCGACGCGCCCGAATGGGTCGCCGACTGGACCGGCTTCCGGCCGGACAGCGCGCCACCGATTTCCGCCGGCGAGGAAATCATCAAGTGGTGGAAAGAAAAGGGACGCGACCCGAAGGACAAGCTGTTGATCTTTTCCGACGGCATGGATGTCGAATCGATTGAAGATACGCATCGCTATTTCGCGGGACGCGTCCGAACCAGCTTCGGCTGGGGCACCAACCTTACAAACGACTTTGTCGGATGTGCACCGGACGGAACTGCCGATCTCAACCCAATCTCGCTGGTATGCAAGGTCACAGCCGTCAACGGCAGCCCCGCGGTCAAGCTTTCCGACAACCCGGAGAAAGCAACCGGCAGCCCCACCGAGATCGCGCGCTACTTGCGCGTCTTCGGGAATGCGGGACGTGTCCGTGCCGCCGTCCATGTCTAAAAACCATCATTCAGGCCATCCTGAATTCACGCTATCCCAAGCATAGGACCGATTGATGAAGTTCACCGTCAATGTTGATTGCACCCCGCAGGAAGCGCGCGAATTCCTTGGGCTTCCGAATGTTCAGCCCATGCAAGAAAGGGCCATGAAGCAATTCGAGGACCAGCTGCTTTCGGGAATATCCGCAATGTCGCCCGACGCGATCCTGAAAAACTGGATGTCCTTCAATCCCGAGCAGTTCGGTGAAATGCTCAAGATGTTCGGCGGACTTGGCGGCACCAAGAAGTAGCCACAACGGGATCGCGTGACTTACAACGACACCGCGTAAACTTCGTACTCTTCACGAACCGTCTCGATGTGGTCCCGCATGGCATTTGCAGCGCCAGCCTTGTCGCCACGCATAATAGCGACAACGACCCGATCGTGCTCTACATAGGATTTCGCAAGACGGCCGAGATTCCGGAACTGCGCGCGCCGGAATGGCTGGACCCGGACCCGCGTCGCCAGCGTCATTTCCGCGACATAGCTATTCTGCGATCCGGCATAAATAGCGTTGTGAAACGCTTCATTCACTTCGTGAAACAATTGCGGATTGCCGTCATAGCTCATGATCCGAAGCCGTTCATGAAGTGCTTCCAGTTCGCGGCGCTGAACGACGGCCATCCGTTCTGCCGCTAGCCCTGCACACAGGGACTCAAGTTCGGCCATCGCCTCGAACATGCTGTTGAGCTGCACAATGGTCGGCCGCGCGACTACAGCGCTGCGGTGAGCACGCGCATTTACAAGTCCGCTTGCAACGAGCTGGCGCAGCGCCTCACGAACGGGCGTGCGCGACACATTAAAGCGACGCGCAATGTCGGATTCATCCAGCAACGACCCTGGCTCAAGCGCCCCGCGCACGATGTCATCGGCCAACTGCAGCCGCAGTTCCTCCGCTAGCGTACGCTTGATGGGCTGAACAGTCGCGCGCGCGCCGGACGCGCCTGGCTCGCTGATCCTGAATAACTCGTCAGAGGCGTCAGACATCAGAATCCCGATTATTCATTCGGCACATCGATCAAGCTGACATGCGCCGCAACAATCCGCCAGCCTTCCGTGAAGCGCACCCATGTCTGCATCTGGCGGCCGACCTTGCCGGGCGTCGATGAGCGATGAAACAGCGTGGACGCAACGGCAGTATCGGGGCCATAAGCCGTGATAACCGTTCGCGACAAATCACGCATCAGCCCCGCTGGATTTCTCGCCGCCCGAAATGCTGCAATGGATTCGTAGCCATAGAGATTTTCGCCAATCCCATAGCGCAGGGTCCGGGAATCCTTGCGAAACAGAGCATCGAGCGTTGCGACGTCATTCGACGTCAACGCCTTTTCATAGGCTGAAAAAGCCGCGCTAACCTCAGCGACGACATCAGGCTGATCGACTTCAATGGTCATTAGACACCCTTGGGACGCGGTGCGCTCACCACGCCGGCCTGTTCGAGAGCATAAGCGACTCGTAGCGCAATGTCCTCGCGCCATGGAGCTGCAATCACCTGCACACCGACAGGCATCGGGTCAAGCGGAACCGGCACCGCAACCACCGGCAGGCCAATGAATGAAATGGGCTGGGTATGGATTCCGATATTAGGTCGAACGGGAAGCTCCACACCATCGAGCACAAAAGTCTTCTGTCCGATTTGCGGTGCAACACACGGTGTCGCCGGAGCCAGAATCACATCGACGGTCTTGAAAAGCTCGAGTACCTGCGCACGATACCAGCGGCGAAATTTCTGGGCACGATCAACGAACACCGATGGGACCATCGCGCCGGCCAGCAGGCGATCGCGCACCGCCGGATCGAAATCCTGCGGGCGCTCCCGCAGCCGGTCAAGATGAAGCGATGCTGCCTCGCATGTGGTGATGACAAACGCTGCGGCGCGCGCACGGGCCGCTTCTGGAATTTCAACCTCGGCAGTTACCGACAAGGCCCTGACGACGCGCGCAACCGCTTCCGACGCTTCGGGAGTCAGGTTTTTCTTGAAATAACCGCCGGCGACTGCAATCCGCAGCCCGTCGATGTCCTTCCCGAGTAATGGTATTGTCGGCTCGATCTCGCGATCGGCGCACGCGGCATCTTCGGTGTCCGCCCCCTGCATCGCATCATAAGCCAGCGCAAGATCACGCGTGGACCGCGCGAACGGACCGAGATGATCGAAGCTCGCAACAAAGGGAAAGGTTCGGGCGCGCGACATGCGTCCATAGGTCGGCTTTAGGCCAAAGATTCCGCAAAATGACGACGGAACCCGGATCGATCCATTGGTATCCGATCCCAAAGCCAGCGGCACAAGCCCGCCACCAACGGCGCTGCCTGAGCCACCGGATGAGCCTCCGCTCATCCGCGTCAAATCATGCGGATTACGCGACGCTCCATCATGCTCATTCTCGCCAGTGAAATCGTAAGCGTACTCACCCATATTCAGCGCGCCGACCAGCACAGCGCCTGCTGCTTCCATACGCTCAATCAATGTCGCGTCGCGCAGCGAAGGCCCACGGTCACGATTAATCTTCGATCCGGCGCGCGTCGATAAGCCAGCGACGTCGAAAAGGTTTTTGACTGCGAATGGCACACCGGCCAGCGGACCAGCCTTGCTGCCCGCCGCAATCGACACATCGATTTTTTGCGCCGTCGCCCGCGCCCGCTCGGCAAGCACGTCGGTAAACGCGTTTAATTTGGTATCGACAGCCTGGATGCGGGCCAATGCATGATTGGTGATATCCAGCGCCGACATTCTGCCTGAGGAAACACCTTCGGCAATCGTCGACGCCGAGGACCATTCGATTCCGGCTGTCATCGTTTCATGCTTCATAGATGCTTGCCGGCTCGATTTCGTCGGGCAATGGAAACTCCTGAACCAGGCGCGCCAGCTTCAGCGTGTTCTCCATGTTGAGGCGAACGGTGGGCTTCCATTCCGGTTCGATGCGCAGACCGAGGATTTCCGCAGCGGCATCGATATATTTGTCCAGAGTATCCGAAGACGACATTTTTATCTCTGCATCACATTGAACATCCGCTCAACTCACGGCGAGCGGCGGATGAGGAATCGCCGATAGCAATTCGCGGGTATAGGCGTCCTGCGGGGCATCAAGAACGGCTTCCGTAGGCCCCTGCTCGACGATTCGCCCGCTCCGCATCACGATGACGCGGTCGCACAGAAGACGCACCACGTTCAGATCATGCGAGACAAACAGGTAACTCATCCCCATCGACTGCTTGAGATCTTGCAGCAGGTTCAGGACCACCGCCTGGACCGAGACATCGAGCGCAGCCGTGGGCTCATCAAGAATGATCAGGTCGGGCTTTAGCGCGATGGCGCGGGCAATACCGACGCGCGCCTTCTGACCGCCTGACATTTGATGCGGGAATCGATCCAGCAATGACACCGGCAGACCGACCTGGCGCGCGAGTTCTTCGCAGCGCAAGCGCAGCGCGGCACTTCCCTTGACATCGCCAAGCTGCATGATCGGATCGGCAATGGCACGCGCCGCCGTGTAGCGCGGATTAAGACTATCGGTCGGGTCCTGAAACACCATCTGAATCCGCTTTCGCAGCGGAAGCCGCGCGAATGATTTTGGCGGAATATCGCCGATATCCTCCCCGTCGAACACGATACGCCCCGACGTCTGGCCGAGCAGACGCATCACCATCATCGACGTCGTGGATTTTCCGCAACCGGACTCGCCGACCAGCCCGACGCTTTCGCCACGCGCGACAGTAAAGTTGATGCCGTCGACCGCGCGGAATTGCTCCGGCTCGACCGGCGGCTTGCGGCCGAAAAGCGAAGACAATGTGCTCGTGACGCCCTGGCGCGGATATTCCTTGACCAGCTTTTCCACGACCAGCAGTGGCGTTTCACCGGCCGCCGGAACACCATTCGTCGCGACAACCGGCGCCGCCGCCCTGTCCTCGTCCGGCAACAGATCACGCAATGACACGCCAAGCCGTGGCGTCGCGCGCATCAGCTTACGCGTGTACGGGTGCTCGGGCTTCGCGAAGATGTCCTTCGAGAGAGCGGTCTCGACCACATTGCCTTTTTCCATCACCACAACACGGTCACAGTACGCAGCCGCAAGGCCAAGATCGTGGGTAATGAGAATGGTCGACATGCCGCGGCTTTTTGTCAGTTCCACGATCAGATCCATCACCGCTTTCTGCGTGGTGACATCGAGGCCGGTGGTCGGTTCATCCGCGATCAGAAGCTGAGGATTGCAGGCCAGCGCAAGTGCGATCACGACGCGTTGGCACATGCCACCCGAAAGCTCGAACGGATAAGCATGATATCGCTCGCGTGGACGCGCGATTCTGACCTGCTCCAGCGCTTCAATCGCCTTCTCGCCCCGATCATTGGAGGTCGATTGGACATGCTGACGCAACACGTCTTCAATCTGATCGTCGACTTTTTGTATCGGATTGAGGGCCGCACGTGGATTCTGGAAGATCATCGAGATT
>CAZQMD010000152.1:0-11597 GCA_964594185.1 uncultured Afipia sp.
GGCTGCTCGGGCAATGCCTGCAAGTTCACAGCCGCCTACATCATCGCGCATGAGGCGGGTCACCATATCCAGAACCTGCTCGGCATCCTCGACAAGGCGCGGCAGATGCAGGAGCGCGCCGGCAGCAAGGCCGAGGCGAACGCGATTCAGGTCCGCGTCGAGTTGCAGGCCGACTGCCTCTCCGGCGTCTGGGTCAACCGTGAGGAAAAGAAGCGTCCTGGCTTCCTGGAAGCGGGCGACATCGATGCGGCGTTGCAGACAGCATCCGCGATTGGTGACGATACGCTGCAGCGGCAGGCCCAGGGCCGCGTGGTTCCCGACTCGTTCACCCATGGCTCGGCGGCGCAACGCAAGCGCTGGTTTATGACCGGCTATCAGCAGGGCAATGTGCAGGCCTGTAATACATTCGCGCCCGGCGTGCAGCTCTAGCTGGTACGGTTCGTCATCCTGAGGCGCTCGCCACTTGGCGAGCCTCGAAGGATGACAGCGCCGTCGCCCTTCGAGGCTCGGCGCAAGAATCGCCTCGCACCTCAGGGTGACGGCCAAGGAATAAACGCAATGTCATCAATCGATGAGACCCGGCAATTCATCCCGCTCAACATTGCGGTGTTGACCGTGTCCGACACGCGCTCGCTGGACGACGACAAGTCCGGCGCGACGCTGGCGGATCGTCTGACCGCCGCGGGTCATCGCCTCGCGGCGCGTGATATTGTGACCGACGACGCCGACGCGATCCGCGCCAAGCTGCGGATGTGGATCGGCGATCCCGGCGTCGATGTCATCATCACCACCGGCGGAACCGGTTTCACCGGCCGCGATGTCACGCCGGAAGCGGTCGAGCCGCTGTTCGACAAGCGGATGGATGGCTTCTCGGTCGCGTTTCATATGCTCAGTCATGCCAAGATCGGCACATCGACCATTCAAAGCCGCGCCACCGCCGGCGTGGCCGGCGCGACGTTCATCTTCTGCCTGCCGGGATCGCCGGGCGCCTGCAAGGACGGCTGGGACGGCATTCTCGCCGCGCAACTCGATTACCGCACCAAGCCGTGCAACTTCGTCGAGATCATGCCGCGGCTGGACGAGCACTTAAAACGCGGCAAGGCGCGAAGCTGATTTGCATCAGCGCCTGAATTTGCCGATCGGCCAGGCAAACCCTGCGATGATCACCCTGAAGGCTTTACGATAGGCACGCAGCCGCAACCGCCGGGCTCGGGCGGTGTGGTGGGCGATGATTTCAGACGTGACGCGAGGCTTCTGTTCGCCACGCCTCTGCGTCACAGGTCAAGCTCCCACGTCTCGCCGAGGAGATCCTGCCCGAAACTGTGATGTGGTTCGGTCGCGACGTGGACGAATCCCGCATTCTGATAAATGCCGCGCGCGGCCAGCAGCATGCTCTGTGTCCAGAGCGTGATCTTGCGATAGCCGCAGCTTCGCGCGAAGGCGATGCACTCGCCAACCAGCCGTTTGCCGATTCCGAGACCGCGCGCCGAAGGGTCGATCAGTAGCAGACGAATCTTCGCGACGTCGTTGGATTTCTTCACCAGAAATACCGAACCCGCCTGCCTGCCATTGACCTCGGCAATCCAGCAGCGTTCGCGCGCGGGGTCAAAATTTTTCAAAAACTCCGCAGTGATCTCCGCGCAGAGTCCCTCGAACGAAATGTCCCAGCCGTAGTCGCGGGAATAGAGCAGGCCGTGCTGTTGCACGACCCAGCCCATGTCACCAGGGCGATGGGTCCGAAGCGTCACTTCCGGACGTTCTGCAGTGTCGTCCAGCAGCCGCTCGATGGCAGCCATGGCGGTGACAAGTTGCTGCCCGCCATTCCCGGGCAGACGTTCGATCATCTTGCCGACCTCCTGTTGCGACGCGCGCTCGAGGCGGCTGTAGGTTTGTTTGCCCTTGGCGGTGAGCGCAAGTTCGAACTGCCTGCGATCGGTGGCGACCGGCTTGCGCGTGACCAGCCCCTGTTCGGCAAAGGCCTGAACGATGCGGCTGAGATAACCCGGATCGAGGCCCAATTCCGCACCGATCTCCTTGGCGAGGGCGCCGCCGCGATGCGCCAGTTCGAACAGCACGCGGGCTTCGGTCAGCGTGAAGGGGCTTTCGAGCAGATGCTGTTCGAGAACACCGATCTTGCGGGTGTAGAAGCGGTTGAACCGGCGGATCGCTTCGATCTGCCTGTCCCTCCCGCCATCATTGTGGGTACGCATCGTCCGGCAATGCCTCGTGTCAGTTCGAGAGCATTCTGGCATAATTGTTGACGCGGTCAACTAATAAGTTGACGGAAGCAACTAATCTCAGGCGGCCACGAAAATCCGGGTCCGCAGCACCGCGCGGCCGGTCCGGCCGAGCTTGGACAGCAGTTTGGCTTCCGCCCGTCGTGCGGCGGACGGATAGCCGCCAAGGCGCTCATAGTGATCGCGGGCAATCAGCAGGCCCTGATCCGGCGAAGGACCGGAGATGAACCGCGCCAGCGACTTTACCCCGTCTCGCACGGTGGCGTTCTCGTAAGGCGAGCGTGCATAGCGGAACACGCCGGCGCGCTGGCGTCCGCTGAGCGACACGTTCTGGATGAACTGGGTGGTTTCATCGATCCATCCGGAGTCGAGCACTGCGCCCGGCAGCAGGAACAGCAGCCACGGCGAGCGGCTCTGCTGAGCGCCCGCTGCAAGCGCTGCGGCGCGAGAGCCCTCGAATTTCAGGAAGTTGCAGCCCGCGACATCGGCGACCTGTTCAATGGCGCTCGAGGCGGCGCGATCCACCAGCACCACGTCCCGGATCAGACCGGCTGCAGCACCCGGCACGAGGGCCGCAAGGGTGGCAACAACGGGTTGCTCGGCGCCTTCGGTGGGAATGACAACGCTGATCATGATGAGTTGCTTGGAATACTCGCCATTGAGTTCCGGAAACGAGGGACCGTTATCATCTTGTCACACAGAGTGCAGCCCGTCAGGTGCAGCTTTTTGCGGCATTCATTAACGGCGCTGTCATTTTGCCCGTTCGGCGACAGGGCTTGTGTAACGGCTGAGTGATGGGACGAGCGCCTGTCTCAAATATTTGGGGACGGGCGATCTTGAAGTTCTTGTTTTGTTCTCATGCGGTGTTATGTTCGACCCATGAGCCATGCATCCCATGCCCTCAAACACCCGCCGGTGACGCCCCCCCAATCCCCTGTCCAAGGGCCGGCGGGTGTTCCTTCCCCCTTTCCGGAGATCGAAGTCGCGATCGACCGCCAGCGGCGGCGTGGCCGCGGCGCGCAGTCCAATGCCAGCGGCCGCTTCGAGGCAGAGGCGCGGGTCACTTTCGACGACGGCTGGCAGAGCCTCGAAGAACTTCCTCCGTTCAAGACCACCGTGGCGGTCGATACCGCGCGAAAAGTCATCACCCGCAACGACTCGCCCGACATCGGCTTCGATCGTTCGATCAATCCCTATCGCGGCTGCGAGCACGGTTGCGTCTATTGTTTTGCACGCCCGACCCATGCCTATCTCGGCCTGTCGCCCGGCCTCGATTTTGAATCGCGGCTGTTCGCCAAGCCCGACGCGCCGGAATTGCTTCAGAAGGAACTGGCGGCGCCCGGATACGAGCCACGGATGATCGCGATCGGCACTAACACCGATCCGTATCAGCCGATCGAGCGCGAGCACAAAATCATGCGCGGCATTCTCGAAGTGCTGGAGCGCACCGGGCATCCGGTCGGCATTGTCACCAAATCGGCGCTGGTGACGCGCGACATCGATATCCTTGCACGGATGGCAAAGCGCAATCTTGCCAAGGTCGCCATTTCAGTGACATCGCTCGATCCGAAACTGGCGCGGACCATGGAGCCGCGCGCATCGACGCCGCCGAAACGGCTGGAGGCGCTGCGCCAGCTTTCCGAAGCCGGCATTCCGACCACAGTGATGGTCGCGCCCGTGATCCCGGCGCTGAACGATTCCGAAATCGAACGCATTCTGGATGCTGCGGCTCATGCCGGGGTCAAGGAAGCGAGCTATGTGTTGCTGCGCCTGCCGCTGGAAGTGCGCGACCTGTTCCGCGAATGGCTGCTGGCAAACTATCCGGATCGCTACCGGCACGTCTTCACGCTGATCCGCGACATGCGCGATGGCCGCGATTACGACTCGCAATGGGGCACGCGCATGAAAGGCACCGGGCCGATGGCCTGGATGATCGGGCGGCGCTTCGAGATCGCCTGCGAAAAGCTCGGCCTTAACAAGCGCCGTTCCAAGCTGACGACCGCTCACTTCGCGCGGCCCAAGCCCGCCAGTGAGCAACTGGATTTGTTCTGAGATGAAACTCCGGTGAGTGCTTTCATCTGTCCCGTTTATGGGAGAAGCAGAGGTATCGTCAGGAAAGCTGTCGGATCTTAGCCGTATTGAATAGCGGGCACGGCTGAAATTTCCGGCTTGCGGGGGCGTCGCCATGCCCCCAGCATCGCCGCATGATTCGTAAATCGCCTGCGGTTCCAAAAGCTGCAAGAAAAGTCACACGCTCCGTCACTGCGCCGAGTTTTCGCCGCGAGCGCGCGCTGATCAAGCGCGGCGTCTGGCCGGTCGCGGGATGCGACGAGGCCGGGCGCGGGCCGCTCGCCGGGCCGGTGGTGGCAGCTGCCGTAATTCTCGACCCGAAGCGCATCCCCAAAGGCATCCACGATTCCAAGCGGCTGTCGAAGGATCGCCGCGAGGAACTGTTCGAGGAAATCTGCGCGACCGCGCTGGTGTCGGTTGCGGTCGCGCCGCCATCGCGGATCGACCGCGACAACATCCTGCGGGCCTCGCTCTGGGCGCTGACGCGCGCCGTCCATGCACTCCCCGAGCTGCCGAAGCATGTCTTTGTCGACGGGCGCGACCGCCTGGCGACATCCTGCGATTGCGAGGCCGTGATCGGTGGCGACGGTATCGTCCTGTCGATTGCAGCGGCATCGATTGTCGCAAAGGTGTCGCGCGACCGGCTGATGTGCCGCCTCGCGCTGGATCATCCGGAGTATGGCTTCGAGCGGCACATGGGATACGGCGTCCCGGCGCATCTTGAAGCACTCGACCGGTTAGGGCCGACAATTCATCACCGCCGCTTTTTCGCGCCTGTGGCTGCCTCGCGCCGCAAGCATTTTGGCGAAGACGACACGCCACCGGCGGCGACACAGATTGAGATGCTGATATCTTCCGCAGAGACCGAAGTGGTCATCTGAGCGGCTCGGTTGCCTGATGGCCTGATGAGCTTTATCAGTGAGGCGTCCCTTGGCTTGGCCGGTTCTGACGTTTCATGCGCTTCACATCCCTGATCGTTGAACTGGTCCGCGCCCGGCCGCGCCTGATCTTCTGGATCGTGGTGCTGGCGCAGGCTGCGCTGTGGCTGTTCCTGCCCTGGCTCGTTTACGGAAGTCCGCCGGGCGATGTCGCGACCGTGCTGGCGTTCGGCCGGGAATATCAGGTCGGCACCAACCTCGGACCGCCGCTGGCCTTCTGGCTCGCCGATGCCGCTTTCAGACTCGCGGGCGGTCACATTTTCGGTGTCTATCTCGCCGCGCAGCTCTGTTTCATTCTGACTTTCTGGGCGCTGTTCAAGCTTGGCCGCGCCATTGTCGGTCCGCAGCAGGCGATTCTTGCGGTGCTGCTGACGGCGGTGATCACCGCCTTTTCGTTTCCGGGTGCTGAATTCGGACCGGCCATCGTGGCGCGTCCGCTCTGGGCGCTGATCCTGCTCCACACATGGCAGATCATCGGGCAGGGGCGGCGGCGGGCGTGGGCCGCGCTGCCGGTCGAGATCGGTCTTCTGGTTTTGACCACATCGGCGGCACTGCCGCTGCTGTTGATGCTGGCGGTGTTCGTAGTGGCGACGCCGAAGGGGCGGCGCTCGCTGGCATCGATGGATACGCTCTATGCTGCCATCGTCACGGCGGTGCTGGTGCTGCCCTATGTGATCTGGCTGATCCGCATGGACACGCTGGTGTTTCCGTCGCTGCCTGCGGTTGCGCAGCTGCAGGATCGGCTGCTTGGCTGGGGCGGACTGCTGGCGGGCATGCTGTTCGCGCTGTCAGGTGTCGCACTTCTGCTGATTGCCAATTCGCGTGCGCTCGACCGCAAGAGTGAAGACCCGCCGCTGATCTTCCGTCCGCCGGTCGATCCCTTCGCGCGGCTGTTCGTTTATGTTTTCGCGCTGGTCCCTCCGTTCGTGCTGAGTTTCATCGCGGCGCTGTTCGACCGCGATCAGGCCATCGGCGGCGACGGCGTTGCGCTGCTGCTGGTGGGCCTTGCGGTGGTGATCGCGGCGGGAGACCTGATCGCGCTGCGGCGGCAGCAGTTCCTGCGCACGGTCTGGCTGGTGATCGTGGCCGCACCGGCTGCGGTCATTCTCGGCGTGACGTTCATTCAGCCATGGATCGGAAGCAGCGAGGTCAAGACGTCGCTGCCGGCGCGCGATATCGGCCGTTTCTTCGGCGAGAACTTCGAGCGGCGTACCGGCCGTCCGCTTGCCGCCGTGGCGGGCGACCCGCATCTGGCGACATTGATCGGCTTCGCCGCGCCCTCGCGTCCGCATGTCATGTTCGACGCGACGCCGCAGCAGACGCCGTGGATCACGCAACAGCGGTTCGCAGAAAATGGCGGCGTGGTGGTGTGGCGCGCGGCAGATACCGCAGGCACACCGCCCGATGACATCCGCAAGCGGTTTCCCGGCCTGGTGCCGGAAGTGCCGCGTTCGTTCGAGCGTCTGGTGCGGGGCCGCCAGCCGCTGGTGCGGATCGGCTGGGCTATTGTCCGTCCGGCAGGACAAGGCTCCCGATAACAGAGAGACATCATGAGCGAGCAGGCGGAAAAATCCGGGACCACATTTCTCGACCGCCAGTTCGGCCTTACGCAGAACGGCACCAATGTCCGCACCGAGTTCGTCGCCGCCGTCACCACATTTCTGACGATGGTCTACATCGTCTTCGTCAATCCGGTCATTCTTGCCAATGCGGGGATGGACAAGGGCGCGGTGTTCGTCGCGACCTGTCTTGCGGCCTCGGTCTCCACGCTGGCAATGGCGTTTCTTGCCAACTATCCGATCGCGCTTGCGCCCGGCATGGGGCTGAACGCGTTTTTCGCTTTCACCGTCGTGCTTGGTTACAAGTACACATGGCAGCAGGCGCTGGCTGCGGTGTTTTGTTCGGGCTTGATCTTCTTCGCGCTCTCGATCTTCCGGCTGCGGGAATATGTCATCGACGCGATCCCGCGAAACCTGAAGTTCGCGATCTCTGCCGGTGTCGGACTGTTCTTGGCGATCATCGCGCTCGAACAGGCGAAGATCGTGGTGGCGAGCCCGGCGACGCTGGTCACTGCCGGCCCACTCGGTATCGCGCATCCAGCACCGGTGCTCTGTCTTCTGGGCTTCGCGCTGATCGTGGCGATGAATGCGCGCAACATCGCCAGCGGCACGCTGATCGGCATTCTTGCGGTGTCGCTGATCGGACTGCCGCTGGGGCTGACCACTTACACCGGTATCGTCTCGCTGCCGCCGTCGCTGTCGCCGACCTTGTTCCAGCTCGATTTCTCGCGTGCCACCGAGCTGACATTCCTGATCGTGGTGTTCAGCTTTCTGTTCATCGACGTGTTCGACAATGCCGGCACGCTGATCGGCGTCACCCACCGCGCCGGTCTCACCGACAAGGACGGCAACCTGCCGCGCATGAAGCAGGCGCTGATGGCGGACAGTTTTGCCGCGATGTTCGGCGCGCTGATCGGGACATCGACCACCACGAGCTATATCGAAAGCGCATCGGGGGTCGCCGTCGGCGGCCGCACCGGGCTGACGGCGGTGTTCGTCGCGCTGTTCTTTCTGCTGGCGCTGTTCTTCGCGCCGCTTGCTGGAATGATTCCGGCCTATGCGTCCGCGGCTGCGCTGCTCTATGTCGCCTGCGTGATGGCACGCGGGCTTGCCGACATGGCATGGGACGACGTGACTGAGTACGCGCCCGCAGTGGTCACCGCCATTGCGATGCCGCTGACATATTCGATCGCGACCGGCATCGGTCTTGGCTTCATCACCTATGCGGTGATCAAGATTCTCGCGGGCCGTTTCTCGGATGCGAAGCCTGCGGTGATGGTGCTGGCGCTGATCTTCGTCGTGAAGTTCGCGATCGGTTAAGCCGCGATCCGGCGCTGCGTCAGGGCGGCGAACACAAGACCCATCAGCGCCAGCGCGACCGCCGGAAACACGACGACGTTGACCATCGACCAGCCGTGAGTGGCAAGCAACTGGCCGGAGGAGAACGAGCCGATCGCCACGAGGCCGAAGACGATGAAATCGTTGAAGGCCTGAACCTTCTTGCCTTCCAGCGGACCATGCGTCTCCACGATCAGCGCCGATGCGCCGACAAACGAGAAATTCCAGCCGACGCCGACCACGAACAATCCAACCCAGAAATGCATCGCCGTGATGCCGGACAATCCGATCACGGCGGCAATGGCTTCAAGGATGAGGCCGACAGCGGCGACTTTTGCCGCACCGAAACGCGTGATGAGCGAGCCGGTGAAGAAGCTCGGCCCGAACATGGCGACGATGTGCCACTGAATGCCGAAATTGGAATCGCTCAGCGACAGTCCGCAGAGCTTCATCGCCAGCGGAGCGGACGTCATCAGGAAGTTCATGCCGGTGTAAGAGACAGCCCCGCAAATGACGGCGGCGATGAAGCGGGGTTGCCGGATAATTTCGGTGAGTGGCCGTCCGCCGCTCATCTGCGCGGGCGCAGGCTTTGGCGCATTGACGCCGGCAAGCACCACCATCGCGACCAGAGCGACAAGGGCCTGAACCAGAAAGCTCACAGCGAACAGATAAGGCGGCCATAGATCCATGGTCCATTGCACGAGCTGCGGCCCCAGCACGCCCGCGAACACGCCGCCGGCCATCACCCATGATATCGCCTTCGGCCGGTAGCCCACGCTGGCGCTGTCGGTCGCCGCGAAACGATAGGACTGCGAGACCGCGCCATAGACTCCGCCGAGGAATGTCGCGAAACAAAACAGCGCGAACGAGCCGTACAGGATCGCGACCGCGGCGATGAGCCCGCACAGCGCCCCGCATCCGGTGCCTGCGATAAACGCCACACGGCGTCCATAGGCCTGGGAGATCATGCCGGTGGGCAGCGTGCCAGCCGCGAGGCCAAGCATGTAGATCGAGAGCGGCAGGGTCGCGAGCGACATGCTCGGCGCAAGTTGCGCCCCGACAATCGAGCCGGTTGCGAACACGACGGCCGCATTCGCACCGGTCAGCGCCTGCGCGGCGGCCAGCCGCCGCACGTTCGCGCGCGCTACGGTGTCGTCGATGATGTCTGAGGTGATGGCCGTCATATCCACACATAATTCGCGATTATTTCTTTCCGCGTTTATGGATGGAAATAGGAGATTATTCTACGGCCAATCCTGATATGGCCGCCATGCAAGGTTTGCGGTGGATATGGAAAGAGGCGCTGCCTCAACCTGTTGTCTCGGCCTGCAGCATCTTCTGTACGGCGCGCAGGTCCTGCCATGTCAGCCGCTTGTAGATCGGCTGGCGCAGCAGATAGGCCGGATGGAATGTCGCCATCGCTTTGATCTTGCGCGTGCCGGTGTCGTAGTCGATCCACTTGCCGCGCGTTTTCATGATGCCGTCTTTGAGATCGAGCACGGCCTGCGATGAAGGCTTGCCGAGGCAGACAAGAACGTCCGGATCGACCAGCTGAATTTGCCGCCGGATGAAGGGCAGGCAGATTTGCGTTTCCTGCGGCGAGGGATCGCGGTTGCCCGGCGGCCGCCAGGGAATGATGTTGGCGATGTAGACCGAGGAGCGGTCGAGGCCGATCGCGCCCATCATCAGATCGAGCAGCTTGCCCGAGCGCCCGACGAACGGAAGTCCTTCGAGGTCCTCGTCACGTCCCGGCGCTTCGCCAACGAACATGATCTTCGCCTGCGGATTGCCATCGGCGAACACCAGCCGCGTCGCGGTCGACTTCAGTGCGCAGCCGTCGAAGCGCTCTAACAGGCCGCGCAGTTCCTGCAGTGATGCCGCCTGAGGCGCGATCTCGCGCGCCGACATGATTGCAGCGTCGGGGGCGGGCGCAGGTTCTGCGAGCACCGGCGGGGGTGCGGGGTTCGCAGTGCGGAACAGCGCGGGCTTGGCCGCTGGCTTTTCCTCAACCACCGGCTCTTCCACCAGGCGATTGACGGGGGTTTCCGACAATGCGCAATCCACTCCTGCCTCTAGATAAAAGGCGAGAAGTTCGCGGGCGGTGGGCATGGGTTCGGGCGTGGTCACGGCTGACAATCTAGATCGGATTGCGTTGCAGCGAAACGGGGTTGTTCTTGCGCCAAAAATCGTGAAGAACGATGATTAGAAACATTCTCAACCGTTATTTCGAGATCAGATCATGAGCACCGAAGAGCTTCCGCCGCGCGAGTCCATGGAGTTCGACGTTGTCATCGTCGGCGCGGGTCCGTCTGGCCTCAGCGCCGCCATCCGGTTGAAGCAGATCAATCCGGAACTCAACGTGGTTGTTGTCGAGAAGGGTTCGGAAGTCGGCGCGCACATTCTCTCCGGCGCGGTGATCGATCCGGTGTCGCTCGACAAGCTGGTTCCGGACTGGCGCGACGATGCCGATTGCCCGCTCAAGACCCAGGTCAAGGACGATCAGTTTTTCTGGATGACAGGCAGTTCGGCGATCAAGCTGCCGAACTTCATGATGCCGCCGCTGATGGACAACCATCATTGCTATATCGGCTCGCTCGGCGATGTCTGCCGCTGGCTTGGCCCGCGCGCCGAAGCGCTCGGTGTCGAAATCTATCCCGGCTTCGCGGCGGTTGAAGTTCTCTATGGTGAGAACGGCGAAGTGCGCGGGATCGCCACCGGCGACATGGGTGTCGGCCGCGATGGCAAACCAAAAGACAGTTTCACGCGCGGCATGGAACTGCTGGGCAAGTACACGCTGTTCGCCGAAGGCGCGCGCGGCTCGCTCACCAAGCAGCTGATCGCGAAGTTCGAACTCGACAAGGACCGCGAGCCGTCGAAGTTCGGCATCGGCCTGAAAGAGGTCTGGCAGATCGATCCGGCCAAGCACAAGAAGGGACTGATCCAGCATTCCTTCGGCTGGCCGCTGAACATGTCCACCGGCGGCGGATCGTTCCTCTATCACTACAATGAAAACCTCGTCGCAGTCGGCTTCGTCGTGCATTTGAACTACGACGATCCGTATCTGTCGCCGTTCGAGGAATTCCAGCGCTTCAAGACCCATCCGAAGATCAGCCCCGTGTTCGAAGGCGCCAAGCGCATTGCCTACGGCGCGCGCGCCATCACCGAAGGCGGCTATCAGTCGGTGCCGCGCCTGACCTTCAAAGGCGGCGCGCTGATCGGGTGTGCTGCGGGCTTCGTCAACGTGCCGCGCATCAAGGGCGTGCACAATGCGATGGGCACAGGCATGCAGGCCGCTGAACAGGTCGCAACAGCCCTTGCCGCAGGCCGCGCCAACGACGAGATCGTTGAATACGAAAATTCATGGCGCGATTCCGCCGTCGGCAAGGATCTGTTCAAGGTCCGCAACGTCAAGCCGCTGTGGTCGAAGTTCGGCACCGTGCTCGGCGTCGCGCTCG
>CAZQMD010000153.1:0-11384 GCA_964594185.1 uncultured Afipia sp.
CGCACACACCCTCTGCTGCAATTGAGAGGTGTTGGCGTGGCCCTTCTTCATCTGGTCGCTAACCTGAGCAGGGATGCCGCATTTTTGCGCGTTGGCTTCGACGAACTTGATCATCTTCGTTTCGGCCTGCGCGAAATTTCCGATCAGCTTGCAGGCCTCCTGCGGCGGCGCTTTGCGCTTGCCGGCGGCCTGAATCAGCTTGGCCTTGGCTTCCGCATCGGCGCGCAGCGGCATGAAGCCCTTTTGGCACTCCTCGGCACCGGGCGGCGGGCCAGCCTGCTGTTGTGGCGCACCGAATCCGCCACCGCCAATCGGGGCGGCACCGTTGGAGAAGGCGCTGGACGACGGGGCCGCCCTTGCGGGCGCGGCGGTTGCGCCATTAACCGGCGGAAATGGCGAAGCAGCCGGTGCACCATTCACAGGCGGAAACGGCGATGCATTGCTCGCGGGAGCCGGCGCGGCCTGTCCGGGCAGCGGCGCCGGAAACGCGCCCTGGGCGCGGACATCCGCAGCCTGCATGACAAACGTTGCGGCAGCCAGCAATGCGATAAAACGGTAGGCGGTCACGGATTCTCCTCCGGCGGGTTCCAGTGTCCTTAACAAGGGCTTTTACGATTCTCGCTGCCGCTTAACAACCCGATGAATCCGGCAGCAGCGCGGCAGTTCGCCACCCGATGAGCTGCCATTTTGCAATCATTCGGCTAGAAGTCGAAAAATTAACGGATCGGTCCCGATGCCCAAACACGATTTTCGCAGCCCCCGGCTTTTCGTCGATGCCCCGCTCATGGCCGGGACGGGCATTGCGCTGGATCGCGACCAATCCAACTATCTCGGCAATGTGCTGCGGCTGAACGCCGGCGATACCGTGCTGGTCTTCAATGGCCGCGACGGCGAATGGCAGGCCACCCTCGCAGGCCGCAAGCGGCCGGATCGCGCCGAAATCGTCAATCAAATTCGCCCGCAGGATTCCCTGCCCGACCTGCATTACATATTCGCGCCGCTCAAGCATGCGCGGCTCGATTACATGGCGCAAAAGGCCGTCGAAATGGGGGTGGCGGCCCTGCGCCCGGTGACCACGCGCCATACCCAGGCGAGCCGGATCAATGTCGAGCGGATGCGCGCCAATGTCATCGAGGCCGCGGAGCAATGCGGCATTCTCAGCCTCGCCGAAGTCCACGAGCCCGAACCGCTTGAGCGCTGGCTCTGGTCGCGGGATGGCCAGCGCCTTTTGGTGTTCTGCGACGAGGACGCCCCGATCTCCGATCCCATGGCCGCATTCGCGGGGGCCGACGCCACAAAAGGGACGGACGTGCTGATCGGCCCCGAGGGCGGATTTGCCGAGGAGGAGCGCGCGTTGCTGCTGAAGCAGCCCCATGTGGTGCGGCTGGCACTCGGGCCGCGAATCCTGCGTGCGGATACGGCTGCAGTTGCGGCCCTTGCTGTGGTACAGACCGCACTCGGCGATTGGGGCAGCACAGTTGCACGCTGAGGTTGCATTCAGCGCGGGCTCTTATTAAGCCCTTTTCCGGATCGTCGTCGAACCCGTAGGTTTCCCGTGCTAAGGGACTGCCGATTCTAGCCTTTCTATCCGTTGGACACCTCACATGAGCCAGACCAGTGCCGCAACCGCGACCGGGTCCGCCGCACAGGCGGAGGCCTTGCTGCAGACATTTGCGCGGGCTGGCTACACCCATGCGCGGCCGCCGATCCTGCAACCGGCCGAGCCGTTTCTCGATCTGTCCGGCGAGGACATCCGCAAGAGTCTGTATCTGACCACCGACGTGACCGGCGAGGAACTGTGCCTGCGGCCGGATCTCACCATTCCGGTGGCACGCGACTACCTTGCTTCATCGCGCGCGGGTGCGCCCGCAGGCTTCTATTATCTCGGCCCGGTGTTTCGTTATCGCGGCGGCACCGCCAGCGAATTCAATCAGGCCGGCGTTGAATCCTTCGGACGTCAGGACCGCGCCGCGGCGGACGCCGAAATGCTGGCGCTCGGTGTCGAAGCCGCAAGTGCCTTTGGCGTGATCAGTGTCGATATCCGCACCGGCGATGTCGCGCTGTTCGCGGCGCTGATCGACGCGCTCGATCTTTACCCGGTCTGGAAACGGCGGCTGATCAAGGATTTCAACCGCAAGATTTCG
This sequence comes from uncultured Afipia sp., assembly GCA_964594185.1. Lineage (GTDB taxonomy): Bacteria > Pseudomonadota > Alphaproteobacteria > Rhizobiales > Xanthobacteraceae > Afipia. Next base: position 2,145 of record CAZQMD010000153.1, read on the forward strand.
CTGGCGCAGGATCTCCAGCGCCTGACGCTGGAAACAGGCAAGACGCGAAACGAATATGAAGGCGTGTTGGCTGCCCTCGCAGGCTCGGACCGCAAGGCTGCACTCGCGCTGGTCACCGATTTGATGTCGATCGCGGGCACCAGCAATGTCGGCGGGCGCACTGTGTCGGAAATAGCTGACCGCTTCCTTGAACAATCGACGCTCAAGGGCGGGGCGCTGCCGCGCGATGCACTGCAATTGATCGAACGCTTCCTCGGCATCGCCGGCGAACCGGACGACGCGGCGAAACAACTGCGCAAGCTGGCATCCGACGCGAAGCTGGATCTCGGTGCCGCTATCGACCAGTTCGAAAGCCGCACCAAATTCATGGCCGCGCGCGGCATCGACACAAAGGCTATTCGTTTTTCCACCGCATTCGGACGCGGACTCGACTATTACACCGGCTTCGAATTCGAATTGCACCGCAGGGGCAACGGCGCGGAGCCGCTGGTCGGCGGCGGCCGTTATGACGGCTTGCTGACCCGGCTCGGCGCACGCGAGCCGATCCCCGCTGTGGGTTTCTCGATCTGGATCGAAGCGCTTTCGCAAGGGAGCGCCGCATGAGCACGCCTTTCGTCGTTGCCGTTCCCTCCAAGGGACGTCTGCAGGAAAACGCCGAGGCCTTCTTCGCGCAGGCCAATCTCACGCTCGCGAAACCCCGCGGCGCGCGGGAATATCGCGGCACCATGCCCTGTCTCGACAATGTCGAGATCGCTTACCTTTCGGCCAGTGAGATCGCAGCTCAGCTCGCGCGCGGCAGCGTGCATCTCGGTATCACCGGCGAAGATCTGATCCGCGAGAACATCCACGACGCCGACAAGCGCGTGATGCTGATCGAAAGCCTCGGCTTCGGCAGCGCAAATGTCGTGGTCGCCGTGCCGCAGGCCTGGATCGACGTGCGCACCATGGCCGATCTCGACGACGTCGCGACCTCGTTCCGCGCCCGGCACAATCACCGCATGCGGGTGGCGACCAAGTACATCAACCTGACGCGCAATTTCTTCGCAGCGCAGGGCGTGGTCGATTACCGCATCGTGGAAAGCGCCGGCGCGACCGAAGGCGCTCCTGCGGCAGGAACGGCCGAACTAATTGTCGACATCACCACCACCGGCGCAACACTAGCGGCCAACGGGCTCAAGGTGCTGGACGACGGCGTGATGCTGCGCAGCCACGCCAACCTTGTGGCGTCGCGCGAAGCCGACTGGTCGGGCAACGCGCGCGAAACGGCAAGGGTCATCCTCGACCACATCGCTGCCAGCGCCCGTGCCCGCAAATACAAGGAAGTCCGCACCCGCTTTGCGGCCTGCAACGCCGAGCTGCTGGCGGAAGCCCACAAGCGGTTCGGCGTGGCGTCGCCGTTCGGCGGCCCAACCTCGTCCGGCATGGTGACGCTGCACTGTCCGCCGAACCAGCTTTATGCGCTGAGCAGCTTCCTGCGCGACAACGGCGCGGACACGGTGTCCGTGGCATCGCTGGATTACGTGTTCGACCGCGAGAATCCGCTGTTCGCCAAGCTGCAGGCTTTTCTTGGACAGTAAGCGGCAGGTGCGCGGCGCAGCGCCGCCTTCACAGTACCTTGGCGGCGGCGCCGCGATGACCATATGATGATCAGACGTAACGCGCTGGAAACCGACCGATGACGCCGAGTGCGGACATTTCGAACCTGTCAGGCAACCGCATTCCAGCGGCGCAGGATGCTGCACGCGCGGGCCTGTCCATCGTGGTGCCCGCCTATAACGAAGCGGCAGGCCTCGCGCTGCTGCACGAACGGCTCGGCGTGCTTGCGGCCAAGCTGAAGCAGGACTACGGCCTCGTCTGCGAAGTGATCTATGTCGACGACGGCTCCGCCGACAACACACTCGCCATCGCCCGCAGCCTCCCGGCCACCGCGCTCGACGTGCAGGTGGTGTCGCTGTCGCGCAATTTCGGCAAGGAAGCCGCCTTAATGGCCGGGCTCGACCATGCCCGCCGCGGCGCCGTGCTGTTCATGGATGGGGACGGCCAGCATGCGCCCGAACTCGTGGAGCAACTGGTCCGGCACTGGATCGTCGATGGCTATGACGTGGTCTACACCGCCAAGGCGCATCGCGACAATGAATCCGCGCTGCGCCGCCTTGCGGTGCGCACGTTCTATATGCTGATCAACTGGGGCGCGCGGCAGAAGATTCCCGAAGATGCCGGCGACTTCCGCCTGCTGTCGCCGCGCGCAGCGGCCGCGCTGCGGCAACTGCCAGAGCGCAACCGCTTCTTCAAGGGACTTGCGACCTGGATCGGCTTCAAGCAGATCCGCGTCGATTATGAGCCCGAGGCCCGCGCCCATGGCGTCACGTCTTTCAGCCCTGGACGCCTGCTTGGTCTTTCCATCGAAGGCCTGACATCGTTCTCGGTGGCGCCACTGCGCGCCGCGAGCCTGCTCGGCCTGTTGCTCGCGTTCGTCGCCTTCCTGTTCGGCCTCTCGATCCTGTGGGAGACGGTCATCGACGGCAAATCCGTGCCCGGCTATCCCTCACTCGTGGTCGGCCTGATGACCATCGGCGGCGTTCAGTTGATCATGATCGGCGTGATGGGCGAGTACATCGGCAAGATCCTGTCCGAAATCAAGGCGCGGCCGATCTACTTCGTCGCGGAGCACAGCGTGAAGAACGCCGATGCATCAGCCGCCGGCACCACACCGCAGAACGCCGCTGAATGAGCGGGACCTTGCCGCGCCGCATCTGGCTCTGCGCCGACGACTACGGCATGAGCCCCGGCGTCAACCGCGCGATCCGTGAACTGATTGAAAAGAAGAGACTCAATGCAACATCGGTGATGGTGGTCGGCGCGGCCATCGACCGCGCCGAGATCGACGGCCTGATGCAGGCTGTCTCCGTCAATCCGAATTGCGCCATCGGACTGCATGCAACGCTGACAGCGCCGTTCGCGCCGCTGACCATGCATTTCCAGCCGCTGGATGGCGGGCAATTCCTTCCGCTCGGCAGGTTGTTGCGGGCAAGTTTGCTGCGACGGCTCGATCCGGAAATCGCACAGGCCGAATTGCTGGCGCAGATCGCCGCGTTCAAGCAGTTGTTCGCCCGTGCGCCCGACTACATCGACGGCCATCAGCATGTGCAACTGTTTCCGCAAATCCGCGACGCGTTTCTCGCTGCCGTGAAAGAAGTCGCGCCGAACGCCTGGGTGCGCCAATGCGGCCGCAGCCTGCCGCTGTCGCAGCGGCTCGACAGTCCGAAAGCATTGCTGCTCGACACGCTGAGCGCGACCTTCCGGCAAAAAGCTGCGCGCGAGGGTATCGCGTTCAATCCGGGATTTGCCGGTGCCTATGACATGGTGCGCGGGCGTGACTTCTCAGACGCTATGCTGGGATTTCTCACCGGACTGCCGGAGGGTGGGCTGATCATGTGTCATCCCGGTTTTGTGGACGAGATTCTTATCGGGCTCGACAACGTGACCCATCAACGCGAGCGCGAGTTCGCGTTTCTAAACAGCGATGACTTTCCGCGTCTGCTGTCGGCAAACAACGTGACGCTGGACCGCGCCTAAGCTTTGGGATCATGCCCTTACGGCTTTTTGTCGCACCGCGATAACCGGATTTCCTAAATTTAATTCTGTCCGGGACTTAACCCGACACAATGCAGCCCTACATCGTGGTGCGCATTCGCATGCCGGATGCTTCAGGAGGACGTCATGACGCCACAGGAACGCCAACTCGTTGACGATCTGTTCGACCGTCTGTCGCGGGTCGAGAATGCGCCGCGCGAGCCGGACGCGGAGGCGGCGATCATGCAGGGCCTGCGCCGCGCGCCCAACGCACTCTATGCGCTTGTGCAGACTGTGCTGGTGCAGGACGAGGCGCTCAAGCATGCCGAGGCCCGCATTCAGGAACTCGAAGGCGGCGCACAGCCACAGCAGCCGTCCGGCGGCTTTCTCGATTCGATGCGCGACACGATTCTCGGCTCCGGTCAGGGTCGTGGTTCGGTGCCGAGCGTTCGCCCCGGTGACGGCGCGCAGCGTGGTCCCGTCTGGAACAGCGGCCAGGCGCTGGGCCAGGCCGACGCCCGTTTCAATGGCGATCCCCGGATGAGCGATCCGCGAAACGATCCAAGAAATGATCCAAGAGCCGGCAATCCCGGCGGCGGCATGTTCGGCGGTGGCGGCGGCTCGTTCCTCGGCACGGCAGCGGCGACGGCAGCCGGTGTGATCGGCGGCTCGATGCTGATGAACAGCATCCGCGGCATGATGGGCGGCGGCAGTCAGCAGAGCTTCGGCAACAGCGCGGAATCCGGCGGCGGCAAATCGCCATGGAGCAACGATCAGTCTTCGGGCAGCCTCGCGCGCGATGCCGGTCTTAACGATGTCGGCAAGAGCGGCAGCGGCGACAGCCAACGCCAGAGTTCCTACGATCAGGCGCAGGCCGATGCCGATCAGGACCAGGATCAAGATCAGGATGACGACGAGGATTACGATGACTTCGATGACGGCGGCGACAGCGATTTCGCCTGATTGATTTCATCATCGGACAAACGAGAACGGCCGCTGTTTCCAGCGGCCGTTTTTTGTTTCCGATTTTCAGTCGCGGTCAGATCACGATGACGCGCGTGCCGACATTCACCCGGCCATAAAGATCGATCACGTCTTCATTGCGCATCCGTATGCAGCCGGACGACACGTTGGTGCCGATGGTCCATGGCTCGTTGGAGCCGTGAATGCGATAGAGCGACGTGCCGAGATACATCGCGCGCGCGCCGAGCGGATTTTCCGGTCCGCCTTCCATATGACGCGGCAGGTCGGGACGGCGCTTGAGCATTTCCGCAGGCGGCGTCCATGCCGGCCATTCCTTCTTGGCGGAGATCGTCTTCACGCCAGACCAGGTGAAGCCCGGCTTGCCGACCCCAATGCCGTAACGCATCGCCTTGCCGCCGCCCTGCACCAGATACAGGAACTTGTTCGGCGTATCGATCACGATGGTGCCCGCCGCATGCCTGCCGTCATATTCGACGACCTGTTTTTCGTACTTCGGGTCCATACCGGGACGGCCGGGCTCGATGTCCATCTCGCCCTGACGCATCTCGTAGCGGTATCGCGGGTCCATCGGCGGCAGATCGCCACGCGACGGCATCTGCTGGTAGCGCTGCTCATAACGCGGCGCCTGATAGTTCGCATCGCTTGATTGCCCGCCGCCGAACAAGGCTTCGAGCAATCCGCCGCCCATGTTGGAGCGCTCGTTGTAAGCGACCCGGATCGGCATCGGCGGTGTAGAGGTCTGCTGCGCGTAGATCACGCGCGGCTCGGTCGGAACATCACCTTCGAATGCGACAGCCTCAATTGAACTGGCGCTGAACGACACTGCGCTCGCCAGGAGCGCGAAGGACATTTTTCTGATCATCGACGTACTCTGTACTGTTTCGTCGTTTGCGCGCGGACGGCGCGCCGTGAACATGAACATTTAAGGTTAAAAGCGCGTCGGTTTGGTAAACAAAACCGGGTTTAGGATTCACCACGTCCACGAGCAGGACCTGTTCTTTCCGGTAGCGTTTATTTTCTGTGAAGCCAGCGGTCGGATGGTTAATCTTTGGTATGCGGCGCGGCCTCCCATCTGTGCTGCCGCGTTCCCGTTTGAAACTTCGCGTTAAATGAGAGCAGGCTACAAACGACTCCTCAAGAATGGGGAGACCAATGGCCGTCCAGCGTAAGCGATTTCGCATTGAAAGAATTCAGTCCGGCGAAATGCCGACACTCGACCACGCAGAGGGCGAAGCCGCTCCGCATCACAACCAGATCATGAGCGAGTTGCGCGCCATTCGCGTGCAGATGTCGTCTCACCATCACAGCCCGGTCGCCGACGGTGAAAATCCAACTCCGCAGGAACTGACCGAAGCCCAGCAGTTGCTTGGAAGCTATCGCGCACAGATCGAGCAGTGCGAAAAGCTGAAGGTCGAGCTGGATCTCATTCACGACGCCATCAACCGCACCAAGCAGGAAATCGCCGTCCTCCACGGCAAGAGCTTCAGCGGCGACGAGATGGCCAAGGTCACCGGTGAACTCGGCGCTGTGGTCGGCGGAACCGAAGAAGCCACGCAGCAGATTCTCGAAGCCGCCGAAGCGATCGATCAGGCTGCGAGCGCGCTCGGCAAGGCGCTGCCGGCAGATCAGCAGGCGCAGCTCAGCGAAGACATTCAGGAGCGCGTGGTCAGCATTTTTGAGGCCTGCAACTTCCAGGACCTCACCGGTCAGCGCATCAACAAGGTGATGACCACGATGAAGTTCATCGAGCATCATATCAATGTCATGATGGAAATCTGGGGCGGCGTCGATGCGATCAAGCAGCACGCGCCCGCGATTGTCGATACCCGCACCGGCGATGCCCGCCTGCTCAATGGCCCGAAGGGCATGGACGACGAAGGCCATGTCTCGCAGGACGATATCGACGCGCTGTTCAACTAGGCGGCCGTCATCAACCGACCGACACAAACCCGGAGCATCGCTCCGGGTTTTTGTTTTATGCGGGCCGCCTCAAAACCGCGAAACAGGCCAACGCGAGCAGTGCGATGGCGATCAGGATTTCCAGCGCCACCAGACCGGACCAGCGGTCGATCACATAGGCCAGGATAAACGGCGCCAGCGCCTGACAAATTTGCGCCGGACGTGCGATGCGCCCCACCACGCGGCCGTAACCCACCGGCCCGAACATCGCCAGCGGCAGAGCACCGCGTGCAATCGTCACCACACCATTGGCCGCGCCGAACATCAGCGCGAACACAGTCGCGATGCCGGGCGAGAAGCCCGCGAGCACAAGGAGCGTGAACGCGCAGGCCATCGTCCCCATCGCAATCCGCACCAGCCAGAGCGGATGCAACCGGCCGCCCGACATGAAGTCTGCGATCCGGGTGAGCACCTGCGCCGGGCCGAACAGCGCTCCGATGAAAACCGCGGTGCTGGCGTCGATCCCGCCGCGCTGCAGGATCGTCAGCAGATGCGACAGCGTCCCCGACTGCATCAGGGCATGACAGGCAAAGCCCCCCGCCATCAGCAGAAATGGCGTGCCCACCGAGGGCACGATCTTCGCCGCCGGGGCGGCCGGAGCGCCCTCCACCGCGGGCGGCGGCACATAGACGGCATTGCGCGGCAGCACAAACGCGTAGAGCGGCGCGATGATGAAGGCCATCACGCCGGCGAAAACGAAATAAACCGTGCGCCAGCCGCCGGCCGAGATCAGCATCTGGGTCGTCGGCCATGAAAAGGTGGAAGCAAGGCCCCCGACAAACGTCACCAGCGTGATCGGCCGTCGCGAGGCGGTCCCGAAGATGCGGGCCAGAGCCGTGAAAGCCGGATCGTAGAGGTTGCAGGCCATCGCGATGCCGAGCAGCACCCAGCTTGCGAGATACAGCCAGTACTGGTCGGCAAATGGCAGGATCAGCAGCCCGAGCGCACCGATCAGCGCGCCGCCGGCCATCACATAATGTCCGCCGTGGCGCTCGATCAGGCCGCAGGAGTACGGCGCAGTAAGACCGGACACACCCATCGCGATCGAGAATCCGAGCAGGGCCTGCGCCAGCGACCAGCCGTGGGCGGCCGCGATGTGCGGCATGGTCAGGCCGGGCGGATAGAACAGCGCCCCCCAGCCCAGAATCTGCGTGATGCAAAGAACGATGACGGCGCGGCTGGGGCCGGAGCTTAATCCTTGCAGCCCGGCCATTGCGCGTTCACTTCCCCGATATCGAGAATCATTTTTCCCCGGGGACTATAAACGACAGCGTTATGCGCGCGGCGCGCAGCGGACATACACCATGGTTCCATAGCGGCTGGACGCATCCTTGTCGATGAACCGCGTCATCAGCACCCGTCCGTCGAACGAAACGATCTCGCGATCCTTTTCGCCGCCGACCGGACCGGCCGGACCGATATAATTCTTGCCGCTCTGGCTGCCCTTCAGGCGCAATTCCTGCGGGGTGGCTTCGTCCGGCAGATGCATGATCACGCCGCCGGTGGCGCCCTGCCCGATCACATAGGGATTCTTGCACTGTCCGCGCGCCGCAGCTTCCGTGCGGGCGCGGTCTTCCGGCTTGTGGAACGACGCCAGACCCCAGCGGCCGACGATTTCATCGGCCCGGATAGTGGCCGGCACCTCCGGCGCGACGCCCGGCTCCTGCACGGTGGGCTGCGATCCGCCGCCGAAACCGCTGAATCCGCCAAAACCACCGCCGCCGCAGGCACCCAGGAAACCCGACAGCAGCGACACCGCAGCCAGCGTGGCGATCTTGGAGGTGCGGGTTGGTTCGTTCATCTTGGTCATGCTGTCTCCCGGCAAGAATGCGTGGCTGCCTGCCAGACCGACAGACCCGCCCTCACGCTGCATGTGCTGACCCCCGTCACGACGCAGCGCTCCCGTTATGGTTTCCAGATCATCCTATATTGGCCTCACCAAGGCCTTAAGAGCCTTGCTTGACAGGATCGGCGGCAACCCATATTCCCGGCCCCGTCATTAGCACTCTAGGAGCGCGATTGCTAAGGGCCAAGCACCGCCCCTTGCGGGGAAGCTTCGCCCATTATTCACGGCTCGCGCCCCGCCGCACGTCAAATCTGACTCACCAACGCCTAAAGGACATCCGATGGCCAAGACAACTTTCCGCCCTCTGCACGATCGCGTCGTCGTCAAGCGCATCGACGCCGAAGAAAAGACCAAAGGCGGCATCATCATCCCCGACAGCGCCAAGGAAAAGCCCTCGCAGGGCCAGGTCGTCGCCGTCGGTCCGGGTGGCCGCGACGAAGCCGGCAAGCTGATCCCGATCGACCTCAAGGCCGGCGACGTGGTGCTGTTCGGCAAGTGGTCCGGCACAGAAGTGAAGCTCGACGGCGAAGAACTCCTCATCATGAAGGAATCCGACATCATGGGCGTGCTGAAGTAAGCACGCCTTTTCCGTCCTCACCCTACGGAGGCAGCAAAGCTGCCGTCACGAAGGGCGAGGACAATCTCGAAACACCAGCCTCATCCTTCGAGACGCGGCAGAGCCGCTCCTCAGGATGAGGATTACCCCAGGAGGAATTCCCATGGCTGCCAAAGACGTCAAATTTTCCGGAGACGCACGCGACCGCATGCTGCGCGGCGTCGACACCCTCGCCAACGCTGTCAAGGTGACGCTCGGCCCGAAGGGCCGCAACGTCGTCATCGACAAGAGCTTCGGCGCTCCGCGCATCACCAAGGACGGC
>CAZQMD010000154.1:0-11340 GCA_964594185.1 uncultured Afipia sp.
CCCCTGGCGTTTGCCGAGCAACCCCATGATCGCGCGCAGTGTGGTGGTCCGCCCGCTGCCGTTGCGGCCAAGCAGAGCGACCACTTCCCCGCGCTGCAGGGAAAACGACATCCCGTGAAGGATGTGGGATTCCCCGTACCACGCATGAAGTTTTTGCACCGAGAGCGCTTCAGTCGCACCGTTATGCGTCAATGGCCTCATTGTTTGCGCTCCGCTGCACGCGACCGCGAGCCGAGATAGGATTCGATCACCTGCGGGTCGCGCGAAACCTCGTCATAGCCTCCCTCCGCAATAATCTCGCCACGGCGTAACACGCTGATCCGGTCCGCGATCCGCGCCACCATTTTCATGTTGTGCTCCACCATGACGACAGTGCGACCAATTGCCACTTGCTTTATCAGTGCTGTCACACGGTCGACGTCTTCATGGCCAAGCCCCTGGGTCGGCTCATCGAGCAACATGACCTTCGGATTAGCAGCAAGCGTCGTTGCCAGCTCGAGCGCGCGCTTACGGCCATAGGCGAGATCGCCGGCGCGATGATGCGCGAATGCACCAAGGTTGACTTGATCGAGCAACGACTCGATGCGAGCCGGCATATCGCCAAATCGCGAGCGGCCCTGCCAGAATTTCAGCGGAGATACGAAACTGCGCTGAAGCGCGATGGCAACATTCTCGCTCACCGTAAGGTCCGGAAACACCGCGGAAATCTGGAAGGATCGCACCAGCCCAAGCCGCGCAAGCGCCGCCGGGCGTTCGGCCGTAACCTCCGCGCCTTCCAGGAGAATGCGTCCCGAAGTCGGGCTCAGGAATTTCGTCAGAAGGTTGAAGACAGTTGTCTTGCCTGCGCCATTTGGTCCGATCAGCGCGTGGATCGCGCCACGGCGAATGTCGAGGTTCACACCGCCCACTGCAACGAAGCCGCGGAATTCCTTCCGCAACTCTCGCGCCTGCAACACGATATCAGCGCCCGGCACGGCATGACTGTGCGTCGCGTCCATCCGACTGTCTCCTCCACGCCTGTTGTGCGGCGCAATGCAAGCAAGTTCATCGCACCTGTTGACAGCCTCATACCAAATTAGTCTAGTTATGCAAGCCTATCTGTTGGGCCGCACTATCGGACCATTATTACAAGGGGAGAGGAAACAATGAGGAAGATGACATTGGCACTTGCGGCAGGACTCGCAGTTGCGAGCCCGGCCTATGCGCAGACGAAAATCTCGGACGATGTAGTAAAAATTGGTGTTTTGACCGACATGTCGGGCCAGTTCTCACATGAAGCGGGCGATGGTTCGGTTACTGCGGTGAAAATGGCCGTCGAAGATTTCGGCGGCTCGGTTCTCGGCAAGCCCATCGAGGTGATCGTCGCGGATCACCAGAACCGCAACGAAGTGGCAATCGCCAAGGCACGCGAGTGGTATGATGTCGGTAAAGTCGACATGATCGCGAACCTGATAAACTCATCTATTGCGCTCGCCGTCACCAACGTCGCGCAGGAAAAAAACAAGATCGCAATCGTCAACGGTTCGGGGTCATCGCGATTGACTGGCGATTCCTGCACGCCGAATAGCATTCACTACGCTTATGACACCTATGCTCTGGGACAGGGCACCGGCAAGGCGCTGATCAAGGAAGGCCTGAACTCCTGGTACTTCCTCACGGCCGATTACGCATTCGGACACGCGCTCGAAGCGGATACTTCCGGCGTAGTGAAGGCAAACGGCGGTACTGTGGTCGGCGCGATCCGCTATCCTATCGATACTGCCGATCACTCCTCCTTCCTTTTGCAGGCCCAAGCCTCCAAAGCAAAGGTTGTCGCTATTGCAGGTTCCGGCACCACGTTTATCAATGCGGTTAAGTCGGCCAAGGATTTTGGCCTGACTGACGGTGGCAAGCAGACCATTGCAGGGCTCCTGGTCTGGATCACGGATATCGATTCGATGGGTCTGAATGCGGCTCAGGGCCTCGTTCTCACCAACGGCTTCTATTGGGATCGTGACGAGGAAACGCGCGTGTTCTCGAAAAAGTTCTTCGCAAAGATGAAGCGCATGCCGCACATGGGCGATGCTGGCGACTATTCCTCGACCATGCACTATCTCAACGCCATCAAGGCGGCGGGCACCGACGATGCGAAGATCGTAATGGCGAAGATGCGCGAAATGCCGGTGAATGACTTCTTCGCAAAGAACGGTCGTGTCCGCGAGGATGGCCGTTTCATCCACGACATGTATGTGTATGAAGTCAAGAAGCCGTCGGAATCCAAGTACGCCTGGGATTATTACAAGCTCCGCGCGGTCATTCCTGGCAACGAGGCTTTCCGGCCCCTGTCTGAAAGCAAGTGCCCGCTCGTCAAGAAGTGATCCGGCGAACCCGAGCCATCAAACGCGGCCGGGCACTGCCCGGCCGCTCTTCGGCCCGCCAAACTTGTCGGGGTTGTATCGCATCCGGTACTTCATAGTGTACGCATGGATCGGCTCGCCGCATCGGTTGCAGACGACGGTTGGCGTGAAGATCTTGCCGCAGGTTTCGTGCTTGAGAAGCATGGGCGGCTGGCCGTTCGCCCGCCACCGATCGCCCCAAGCCATCATCATAACCAGGGGTCCATGCAGATCGGCCCCCATCGGCGTGAGCAAATATTCGAAGCGTTCCGGTGCTGACTGATATTTGCGCTTCTTGAAAACTCCCCGCTCGACAAGACGGGCGAGACGGTCCGTCAGGATGTTGGTGGCGATATTCAATTCAGCCTGAAGCTGATCGAACCGCGTAGCGCCGTAAAACGCCTCACGAATAACCAGAAAACTCCAGCGGTCGCCGATCACTTCGAGCGCGCGCGACACCGAGCTGGGGCGACCCCGCATGAAATCATCAGCAGTCCGGCGTGTGCGCTTGGATGCCTCGATACGGACCCTCCCTGCGCCGGACCCATCGCGATAGCTGACATCGCGGGCCACAATGCGCTGCTCGCAACACGAGCACGCGACAATCGGTTTGCTGACGCAGCTGCAGCCCTCGTGAATGAGTTGCAGCGGCACTTCGCGCGCGCTCGTCAGCCAGCGGTCGCCGAACTGCATCAGCGACATGAATGCCGGATAAAGATCGATGCCTGATTTTGTCAGCTTGTATTCGACGCGGCTCGACGTATCGGAATAATTCACCTCGCGAAGAATGCCTTCGCGTGTCAGGCGCCGGAGCCGGTCCGTCAGCGTCGCTCGTGAAATTTCAAGACCCGAACGAAACTCCTCGAAGCGCTTGGCGCCGAAGAAGGCTTCACGAATGACCAAAAAGGCCCATGCATCCGACAGAATACCGACAGTGCTCGCAATGGAACAGCGTCTTTCAGTCAGCCTGGATACTTTCTTGCCTGTGCGGGGTGGTGGGGCATTAAGAGGCTTGGGCGGCCTTTTTTCTTTGGTTGCAAGTGCTAGCCGTACCATCTCGTCCAGACCGATCGCTCTTTAGCGCATGCTTATACAGTCAGCTTCAGGAAGAAGGAACCTCTCTGCGAAACTTGAATGCATATAACGGTCGCGTCAAGACCGCGGCCGGAGCGTTACATAGCCGTGTTCTTCGCACGTGCGGCCTCGACCATACGGAAGATTCGCTCGGGCGTGACAGGAAGCGTATCGACCTCTATCCCCAGCGGCGATAGCGCATCGGACACGGCATTCGCAATAGCGGCCGGCGCGCCGATCGTGCCCCCCTCTCCCATACCGCGGAATCCGCCAATGTTGTTGGGGAGGTCTGCCTCGATGTGGACGATGCCGATGGGCAGAACATTGGTCGCGACCGGCACCAGATAGTCGGCCAGGCTTGCAGTGACAAACTGGCCCTGATCGTCATAGACGATCTCTTCCAGCAATGCGGCTCCGATTCCCTGCGCCACGGCGCCCTGCACCTGGCCATCGACGATCATCGGATTGATGATCCGCCCGCAGTCCTCCGCCACGACATAGCGCTTGACGGTGACACCGTAGGTTTCCGGATCGATCTCCACCATCGCCAGATGGGTGGAGGAACAGGCCGTACCGAGATAGGGATCGTAAGTCTCGGATGCAGTCAGATCCTCGCGCTGCTCACGCGGAATGCTGCCCATTTGCGAATAAACAGCGTTGGCAACTTCCTTGAACGTCATCGAGACGTTGGAATTGCGGGAGCGGATGATTCCGCCGGAGGCTTCCAGCTCCTCGACCGGCTGGTTCATCAGATACGCAGCCGCCTTCAGAACCTTGGCCTTCACGACGCGCGACGCCATCGTCGCGGCGCCGCCTCCCAGCACAGCGGACCGGCTGGCAAAGGTCCCGGTGCTCATCGGCACCAACGCGCTGTCACCGTGCTGAACTTCCACATCTTCCATCTTGCAGCCAAGTTCGTCGGCGATCACCTGCGCGAGCGTCGTTTCCAGTCCCTGGCCGTGCGACGAGATGCCGAAGGCCGCGGTGATCGCGCCAGTGGCGTCGATGCGGATCGATGACGTCTCGGTCCCGGTATTGATCGGCATGCCCGGCGCAACCGAGATGCGCGAGCCGATGCCGGTTAGCTCCGCATAGCTGGACAGACCGATGCCGACCCATCGTCCTTCGCTGCGCGCCTTGTCGCGCTCGCGTACCAACGCTGGATAGTCCACATGATCACAAGCGCCTTGCAGACATTCCTGAAAGGCCGACTTGTCCCAAATGATTCCGGACGCCGTGCGATAGGGAAATTCTTCGGCCGGTATCAGATTGCGGCGGCGCATCTCGACCGGGTCCATGCCGATCTTGCGCGCGGCCATATCGATGAGCCGCTCCATCGCGAAGGTCGCAGACGGACGACCAACGCCGCGATAAGGACCGGTCGGCGGCTTAGGCGTGAGAACGCCTCGGATGCGGCCACGGTAGTGCTCGAGTCGATATGGACCCGGCAGGAAACTGACCACCTGCACCGGCTCCAGCGCACCGGTCCACGGATAGATCGAATAGGCGCCGATATCGCCGATGACGTCGGCGCGCAACCCAAGCAGCCTGCCATCGCGATCGACCGCAAGCTCGACATCCATCAATTCATCGAAAGCCTGACTGGTGGACGATAAATCTTCGAGGCGGTCGCTGACGTATTTGATCGGCCGTCCCAGTTTGCGGGCGAGCGCACAGACCAATATCTCTTCGTGATACAGCGATCCCTTGCCGCCGAAGCTCCCACCCACATCGGGCGCCACCACACGCATCCGATTACCAGGCAAATCGAAACACCCCGAGAGCACATCGCGGATCACACCCGGAATGTTGGTCGACGAGTGAAGCGTCAGTGCGAGGCGGCGCTTGTCCCACTCGGCGAGATAGGAGCGAGTTTCCATCGCAACCGCCGTTTTCCGCGTCATGCGGAACATGCCCTTCACCGTCACGGGTGCATCCTGGATCGCCTTGTCGACATCGCCGCGTGCAAATACGCGAGAAATGATGACATTGGTGCCGGCTTCCACGTGAAGCAGTGGGGCATCTTGGGCCACCGCATCGGTTTGCCGGATTGCAAACGGCAGGGGCTCGTAGTCGATGGAGATGTGCTCCAGCGCATCCTCAGCCGCATAGCGGCTCTCCGCCACGACAGCAACGACGGGCTCGCCGACGTAACGCACCTTGCCGCGCGCCAGAGGCCAGATCGGGGTCGCGTAGTAACTCTTCATCTTCGACGTCGGAACGGCGGGCTTGAGATCACCCTCGAGATCCGTCGCGTCGAAGATCGCGACGACACCGGGCACGGAAAAGGCTTCGCCGACGTCGATACCGCGAATACGTGCATGCGGCTCGTCGCTGCGCCTGATCGCGACGTGAAGCGTGCCCTGCGGTGTGATGTCATCCACATAACGGCCGACACCCGCGAGCAGACGCGGATCTTCCGTGCGCCTGATCCGCTGACCGACCATCTTGGGCCGCATCTCGACCGATGATGAATCGAACGCGCTCATGCCGGGCCTACCGTAACGATGGAAAGAGTTGTCACTTGAGTGCTCCCCTTTCCTTCGCCAGCTCACGCACTGCATTGACGATATGTTCGTAACCGGTGCAGCGGCAGATATTGCCAGACAGCGCCTCACGAATTTCCTCGTCGTTTTCGAGACTATGATGGCGCAGCATGTCAGTGATTGTCATGATGAAGCCGGGCGTGCAGAAACCGCACTGAAGTCCGTGATGATCCCGGAACGCCTGTTGAACCCTGCCCAGCTTTTCGACGGTTCCCAGCCCCTCGACGGTCTCGATGTCGGCGCCATCCGCCTGCACCGCGAGCGTCAAACAGGAACGCGCACTGCGCCCGTCGAGCAGAATAGTACAGGCCCCGCACACGCCATGTTCGCAACCGACATGCGTACCGGTGAGCCCGAGTTCATGACGCAGGAAATCCGTCAGCAGCATGCGCGGCTCGACGCTGCGCGTGTAGGACAACCCATTGACGGACACGGTGATCTCGGTGCGTTCGCTCATGCCGCGTCCTTCTTCGCCCGCGCCCAGGCATCGGTCATGGCACGGCGCGCAAGTACGCCAGCCAGATGACGGCGATAGTCCGCGGACGCATTCAAATCGGAATTGGGTTCGAGGTCAGCACGAAGCGCATCAACGGCCTCATCGATTAACCTGGCATTGATCTCGCAGCCTTCCAGCATCGCCTCGACGTGTTTCACGCGCATAGGCATCTCACCCACACCCATGAGGCCGATGCGCACGTCTGACGCCACACCGTCCCGCCGCTGCATAGTCACCGCCACCGCAGCAAGCGCGTAGTCGCCGTGACGCCGGGCGAACTCCTCGAACGCCCAGCCGGTGCCGGCAGGCAGCATGTCGATCTCAATCTCGGTAACGAGTTCGTCAGACTCCAGAGCCGTCATCAGCGAGCCGACAAAGAAGTCTTCCGCAGTGAGCATGCGTTCGCCACGCGGAGAAACAATATGCACGATGCCGTTGAGCAGCAGCGACATCATCGGCATTTCGGCAGCCGGATCGGCGTGGCAGACGCTACCACAAAACGTGCCGCGATTGCGGACTGTGAGATGCGCGACGTGCCTCATCGCATGATGCAGCACTGGAATATGCTTTGCGATCAGCGCATCCGTCGCTGTCACGCGATGACGGACGAGAGCACCCAGCACGAGCTGGTCGCCGCGAATCTGAACGGCATCGAGACCGGAAATATGATTGATGTCCACGAGCACCGATGGCTTCACCAGACGGAAGTTCATCATCGGCATCAAGCTCTGCCCGCCGGCAATGACTTTGCCGTCGCCACCCACAGCTGCGAGCGCTTGTACGGCGTGTTCAATGCTTTGAGCACGGACATAATCGAACGATGCCGGCTTCATGTAATAGGTCCCGATCCGTCCGGTTTATGCCGCGATCTCAAGTTTTTTAGGCCTCGATAGTGACTTGCATTATTAGACTATGTTAGGTCTTGTCAAGATAGCCGAGGAAATCCGAGGCGGGAGTTAGAAACGCGGAACCTGCGTGGGTGATAACGACGCGACGGTTCAAGGAGACAAGACATGGATATGGCAGGCACGCAGCGCATTCCGGCAAGCCGTGAAATCGTGTGGAGGGCGCTCAACGATCAGGCGATTCTGCAAGCCTGCATTCCCGGCTGCCAGGAATTAGTTAAATCGTCTGAAACCCAGATGGTAGCAACGGCGCTGATCAAGGTCGGCCCCGTCACCGCCAAATTCCAGGGCGCTGTCACCCTGTCGGATCTCGATCCACCGAACGGCTATCGTATTGCAGGCGAAGGTCAGGGTGGCGTCGCGGGCTTTGCCAAAGGAAGTGCTATTGTTCGTCTAGAACAGGATGGCGAGGACACCATCCTGCATTATCAGGTGTCAGCGCAGGTCGGCGGGAAACTCTCGCAGCTGGGCGGTCGGCTGATCGACGCCACCGCCAAACAGATGTCCGGACTTTTCTTCAAACGCTTCGCAGAAGAGATCGAGTCGCAGTATGGCGAGGACGGGCAGGTCCAACACAGCGTTGTATCAACGGCATCCGCTAATACCGCAACTGCATCGACGACGCAAAACGCTCCGCGCCAACAGCCAATTCGCCGGCCGCGCGCTGCTCCGATTCCGGTGGATGTCACGCCGGGTATTTTCAGGCACGTGAAGTCGATCGGTATTGTCCTGCTGCTCGCTGCGATCGGCTTATGCTGGTATCTCTTTGGCGGTGGCTTGCCGAGCTTCCGGCCGGACAGTGGAGCGCATGTATCGCCGGATTTTACGAGCGGTGTCCTTCTCGTCGTTGTGGCGGCGATTGGTTATCTGTTCGGCCGGCAGCAGTCCGGCAGCATTCATGTCGATCGCGATGTGATTGACCAACTCGCGCAAGCATGGACGGAGCGGCGAGATTAATATCGATCGTATTGAGTCAAGAACAGATGCATGGCGCGAACCTCGTCCAAGAGTAAAGTCTCCCGCTCGCAGTCATCCAGGGCTGCCGAGCGCCCGATGGTCCGCAACTGCTCCGTTGACCGCACGCTGACGATTTTGTCCGACGCATGGTCCTTCCTCGTACTGAGAGAAGTTTATCTCGGCGCAAGGCGTTTCGATCAGGTGCAGGCTGTGCTGCATATGCCGCGCAGCACGCTCAG
Source organism: uncultured Afipia sp. (assembly GCA_964594185.1). Taxonomy (GTDB): domain Bacteria; phylum Pseudomonadota; class Alphaproteobacteria; order Rhizobiales; family Xanthobacteraceae; genus Afipia. The sequence goes on from CAZQMD010000154.1 coordinate 8,593, forward strand.
TGACCGCCTGACACAGTTGGTCAAAGCCGAGGTCCTGTCGCGGGTCCCGCTCGCCGGCAGTGCGCGCTTTGAATATCGCCTGAGCGAGCGCGGCATGGACTTGTATCTCGTTATGCTTACGATGCTGCGTTTCGGCGACGATTGGCTGACGGGCGACAAACCGCCGCCTCTGACGCTCATCCATGCAACATGCGGGCACCAATGCCATCCCAAGACGATCTGTTCGGCTTGCCGCAAACCGATCGACGCGCTGAGGGTCACCTATCGCGACGGGCCGGGCGCGGGCGTTTCGCGCGCAACCGCCATGCCGCAACGCCGGCGCACTGGCGGCGTTGATACATTTGAGCGAGGACGTTCCTCGTCCGTCTCCCGCACACTTGGAATTCTGGCGGATCGCTGGACCTTCCTGGTGGTACGTGAAATGTTCTTTGGTGTTCGCAGGTTCGACATCATGCAGGAACGGCTCGGCATCGCATCAAACATCCTGACAGACAGACTCAACCGACTCGTGTCTCAAAAAATTCTTAAGCGGGTCAAATATCAAGACGTTCCCGAGAGATACGAATACAAGCTGACGCTCGCCGGACACGATCTATACCTTCCTCTCATCCAGATGTTGAGGTGGGGGGACCGCTGGCTGGGGCTCAAAAAGCCGCTGATTCTCTATCATCTGGATTGCGGTGCAGACTTCGATCCTGTCGTGGCGTGTCATCACTGCCATGAGGCACTCGATCCGCATGACATGCGCTATAACCTGACCTACACGAAAATGCGCAAGGATAGACCCCCAGCACTTCTGCTTGAGCCGAAGTAAAGGCCGGTTGATATCTTGCTTATGGAGTTTTTTCGACTTTCCGAAACGTCGGGATACGGGTGCTAGACCACTTCTGAATTTCGTTACCGCAGTCACAATAGAAGCTGTCGCGATCGAGAAACGGGACTTCAACTAAGTCTCGCTCAAAAATCGCGCCGCACTCCTTGCATACGACTTTGGTGACCATGAGGGTTCCGCATTCATTCTACTGTTGGTCGATGGCGCCAAAGTGAGGGATACCCTAGCGGCACAAGACCATTTCTCCGGCGGACGACAAGCCTCCGTGACTGAAACTCGTCCGCGCAACGTGCGGGTCTCAATGCTTGGCCAGTGATCAGTTTCTTCAGCTCAATATAACTCATTCAGCCTGCCAAAAAACTGCCCTGCCACCATCTGCAGCAGGGCAAGTTGCCGGGAGGTCTGCCAGTCACAGGTCGCACTAGCGAAATGTGAAATGCTTGATCTGGCCTATCCGAGCAAGATTATTTTTTCAGGAGTACGCATGTGCTTTTGCTGATCGGGGTGAATGCCTCTTCCGCAGGGATAGTTGCGACAAGCTTGTAGTAGTCCCAAGGCTGCTTGGACTCGGAAGGCTTCTTGACTTCAAACAAGTAGGACGGATGAATTTTCCGACCATTCGGCTGAATGAGCCCCTTGCCAAACAAAACGTCGTCAGTCGGAAGCGATTTCATTTTCTCTACAACCTTGATTCCGTCATCGGGGTTTCCACCCAAAGATTCAAGCGTCTTGAAATAGTGGATAAGCGAAGAGTAGACACCGGCCTGGATCATGGTCGGCATATTTCCATTTTTCATACGCTTTTGAAATCGCTTTGAGAATTCTCGCGTACCTTCGTTCGCATCCCAATAAAACGATTCCGTGAAGTTCAATCCTTGCGAGGTATTCAGACCGAGCGCGTGAATGTCGGTGATCAGTAACACCAGACCAGCAAGCTTCTGCCCCCCCGATACGATGCCAAACTCAGCTGCCTGCTTGATGGAATTGATCGTATCACCACTCGCATTGGCAAGGCCGACAACCTTGGCCTTAGACGCCTGAGCTTGCAGTAGGAATGATGAGAAGTCCGGGATATTGATCGGATGCTTGACGCTGCCGATCACCTTGCCGCCATTCGCCGTGATCGCGCTAGAGGTATCACGCTCAAGTGCACTTCCAAAGGAATAGTCAGCAGTGAGAAAGAACCAGCTATCACCGCCGCTTTTGGTGACCGCCGTGCCCGTCCCATGCGCCAGCATATATGTGTCGTAGGTCCATTGAACAGTGTTCGGCGAGCACTGGCTGTTGGTCAGATCTGACGTTCCGGCTCCGGACGCAAGCATGACCTTATTCTTTTCTCTGGTAATATTGTTGACCGCCAACGCCACCGAAGACGTCACGAGATCAACGACAACGTTCACATTATCCCGGTCGAACCACTGACGGACGATGCCGGTTCCGACATCCGCCTTGTTCTGGTGATCGCCAACAAGGACGTCGATCTTCCAGCCCTTTTTGGTGAGTCCCGAGTCCTCGACGGCCATCTGCGTCGCTAGAACAGATCCCGGACCGGATACGTCGGCATAAAATCCCGCCTGGTCGGTCAGCACGCCGATTTTGACCGTCTTGTTCTGGGCCGCTGCGGCGGTGCTCCCCATGACGAGCGCTGAAAGCGCCACGAAAGCACAACGTTTCATATTCATCCTGATTTCTCCTTAGTTGGAATTTTGGTCGACGTTCCCGATCTTTATCGGTGGCTTGAATCCACTTCTTCCTGCGCTTCGTGCGATTTAGTTACGGAGCGGTTTGTTTGTCGAACGCAGATGCTCGAGGCGCGCAAGAGTCGTCGAACGCTTTGCAAGCTCGATCATCGCATCCACCTCAAGCGCCATCATGTCAGCCTCGGACAGATGATCGCCCGCCTGCGCGGCGCCTCC
>CAZQMD010000155.1:0-11334 GCA_964594185.1 uncultured Afipia sp.
GGCGTCTTGAGCCTGTCGGTCCAGGGCGTGTGGATACGGCCGATGAACACAAGCCCCGCGTCGGTCGGCGGCGGCGGCTCGACAGCAACTTCGCCATCGCGGATTTCATTGTAACGAACCATCGAACCGACCTCGCAAATCTGGCTGGAGGAACATTATCGCGGCCTGGAGCCCATGCAAAGAACGCAACGCATCGACAGTTCTGCAGCTGTCAGCCAGTTCTGCGCACATCGCGCATGTCCGTTGCGTCGGCCCCACCTTTTCAAGACCTCTGTTCTCCCGCAATACATTTGACAATTCCGCGCCAGCTTTCGCCGGAGGCGATCAGGCGAATACATTCGCCCGCAAGACCTGAAGACTCCACATCGATGTCCTCCGCTAATCTGCTCCGTCACCGCCCCTTTCAGTTCTACCTCTTGTCGCGCAGTTTTTCGCGCTTCTGCAGCCAGATCGCGGGAGTCGCGGTGGGATGGCAGATCTACGACAAGACCGGGAGTGCGTTCGACCTCGGAATGGTGGGACTGGTTCAATTCCTCCCCACTGCTGTGCTGGTGTTCGCGGCAGGACATGCCGTCGATCGCTACGACCGCAAGCAGGTTCTGCAACTCTGTCAGGTCGCGCAGGGATTGACCGCAGCGCTTCTCGCCTGGGGGAGTCTGGCCGGCTGGCTGACGGTGCCGCAAATCTTCATCGCCATGGCCGTGCTGGGCACCGTGACCGCGTTCGAAAATCCCGCTTCATCCGCATTGCTGCCCGCCGTCGCACCGGAAGGCATGGTTCAGCGCGCAACGGCCGTCGCCACAGGCATTGGCCAGATCGCGATGGTGACCGGACCCGCAGTCGGCGGCCTGACTTTCGCAATCTCACCGGCCGTCCCCTATGTCATCATGACGGTGTTCTGGCTTGCAGGCGCCATGCTGAGCGGCGCTATCCAGGTCGAGCGTGTGGCAGTCTCGAAGGAGCCACCGACATTGTCCGACCTGTTCGCAGGCGTCGGCTTCGTGCGAAGCAATCCGGCGATCCTGGGAACGATCTCACTCGATCTGTTCGCCGTGCTGCTCGGCGGTGCAACGGCGCTCCTCCCGATCTATGCGCGCGACATCCTGAACACCGGCCCTCTGGGACTCGGCCTGCTGCGCGCAGCGCCTGCAGTCGGTGCGCTGTTGATGACGGCCGTTCTGGCGCGCCACGCCATTAACCGGCGTGTCGGCATGCGGATGTTTCAGGCTGTCATCGTATTTGGTCTAGCGACCATCGTCTTCGCGCTCTCCCACTGGCTATGGCTGTCGATGATCGCCATGTTTATCATGGGCGCAGCGGACACGGTCAGCGTCGTCATCCGCCTGTCGCTCGTGCAGCTTGCAACACCGGACAACATGCGCGGGCGCGTCGGCGCGGTGAATTTCCTCTTCATCAACGCCTCGAACCAGCTCGGCCAGTTCGAAAGCGGCGTCACCGCGGCGCTGATGGGCGCGATGCCGGCGGCCGTGCTGGGCGGCGTTGGCACCGTCCTTGTGGCACTGCTCTGGATGAAGCTGTTTCCGGCGCTGCGAACCGTCGAGCGGCTGGAATAGCCGCTCGCCTCACTCGATCACCTTGCCGAACTTGTTGGACTTCGGGAATCCGTTGGCGAGGCGCCCGGCATCGGCGCGGTTGCCGCGCCAGTCGGTGAGGTCCTTCCACGACATGCTCTGCTCGCGGCCGGCGGTGTCCTTCCACGTCATCCCGTCCTTCGCGGTGAAGGTCATGATGTCGGAAAGTCCCTTCTCCTTGTAGCGCTGCAGCCGAACGCCGCGGCCACGCGCCATTTCCGGCACCTGATCCAGCGGGAACACCACCATCTTGTGGTTCTGTCCCATCACAGCAACGCTATCGCCGGAAACGGTTGCGATCACGGCGGCCCGGTTCGGCGCACTGACGTTGAGGACCTGCTTGCCTTTGCGCGTATTGGCGACGCAATCGTCCTCATTGACCACAAAGCCCTGCCCGTCGCTGCTCGCGACGAGGAACTTGCGTCCACCCTTCTGCACGAACATCGAAACGATGTCGGCATCGCCTTCCATATCGATGGTCATGCGGATCGGATCGCCATGGCCGCGCCCGCCGGGCAGCTTCTGCGCGTCGAGTGTATAGAAGCGGCCATTGCTGGCGAACAGCGTGAGCTTGGACGTGCTTTCGGCAAAGAACGAGAAGCCCATGCTGTCGTCAGTCTTGAACGCGAGGTTGGACAAATCCTCGACATGGCCCTTCAGCGTGCGGACCCAGCCCTTATCGGATACAACGACCGTGATCGGCTCGCGTTCGATCAGTGCTTCCTCGATAGCCGCGAGATCATGCTCCGGCGCATCGGCAAACTGCGTGCGGCGCTTGCCGAGCGGCGTCTTGGGGCCGAAGGTATCGCGCACCTTGCGAACCTGCTCGCCGACCTTCTTCCACTGCTCTTCTTCCGAGGCGAGAACGGCCTTGATGCCCTTCAACTCGTTGCGAAGATCCTTGTCCTCGCCGCGGATTTCCATTTCCTCGAGCTTGCGCAAATTGCGCAGGCGCATGTTGAGAATGGAATCCGCCTGAAGATCGGTCAGCTTGAAAGTTTTGATCAGGACCGGCTTCGGCTCATCCTCGGTTCGAATGATCTTGATCACTTTGTCGAGGTTCAGATAGGCGATCAGGTAGCCGCCGAGAACTTCGAGGCGATGCTCGATCTGGTTCTTGCGATAGTTGGAACGCCGGATCAGCACATCGCGCAAATGGTCGAGCCACTCGCGCAGACATTCGGCAAGGCCGAGCACCTTCGGAATGCGGCCCTTGACCAGCACGTTCAGATTGAGCGGAATCTTGCTCTCAAGCTCGGTCTGCTTGAACAGCGTCTCCATCAGCACTTCTGGATCGACGTTCTTCGACTTCGGCTCGATGACGACGCGCACATCTTCCGCCGACTCGTCGCGGATGTCCCCGACGAGCAGCAGCTTCTTCTCGTTGAGGAGCTCGGCGATGCGCTCGATCAGGCGCGACTTCTGTACCAGCCACGGAATTTCGGTGACGACGATATTCCAGGTGCCCCGCGCACCTTCTTCCTGATGCCACTTTGCACGGACACGGAACGAGCCGCGCCCGGTCATATAGGCTTCAGTAATGCTTTCTTTGGAGTCGACGACGATGCCGCCGGTCGGAAAGTCCGGCCCTTTGACATAGCGCAACAGGCCGTTCGATTTCGTGTTCGGCTTGTCGATCAGATGCAGCGCCGCGTCGCACAGTTCGGCTGCGTTGTGCGGCGGGATCGAGGTCGCCATGCCGACCGCGATGCCCTGCGCGCCGTTCGCGAGCAGGTTCGGGAATGCGCCGGGCAGAACGAACGGCTCCTTGGACTGGCCATCGTAGTTCGGACGAAACTCAACCGCGTCCTCGTCGATGCCTTCCAGCAGCAGCCGCGCGACTTCCGTCATGCGCGCTTCGGTGTAGCGATAGGCGGCCGGATTATCGCCGTCGATGTTGCCGAAGTTGCCCTGCCCGTCCACCAGCGGATAGCGCGAGGCGAAGTCCTGCGCGAGGCGCACCAAGGCGTCATAAATCGACTGGTCGCCGTGCGGATGGAACGAGCCCATCACGTCGCCGACGATCTTGGCGGATTTCTTGAACGGCGTGCCGGGGTCCAGCCGCAGCAGGCGCATGCCATAAAGGATGCGGCGGTGAACCGGCTTCAGGCCGTCGCGCGCGTCCGGCAACGCACGGTGCATGATGGTCGAGAGCGCATAGGCAAGATAGCGCTCTTCAAGCGCTTCACGGAGTGCGACCTCCTGAATATCCATCGGCTCAGGCGGAATCAGTCTTTTTCCCATGGCATGGGGTTAACGCCCTCCGCCGGATTGAACAACCTATGAATTGTTCCAGAATCACCTGTTTGTAATTGTTCCGCCATATTTTGCCCTGCTACATCATACGGATAGGCCGGGGTGCGGGTCTGCCCTGGCTGGACGCAGCCGCCTGGACCGGCATGCCGTCAATAGACCCTGGAGGGAACGGAATGCGTCGTTTCATTTTGGCGGCCGTCGCCGCACTTACGATCGCTGGCACGGGCTTGCTTGCCCAAGGCCGGGCTGAGGCCATGCCGCTGGCAGGGGGACTGGCAGGTGCTGCAACCGGGCAGACGGAAAACGTCGCGCTGGTCTGCAACCCGGTCTGGAATGGGTATGCGTGGGTGCGCACCTGCTATCGCACGGGACCGGCTTATTACGCGCCGCGCTATTACGCCCCGCGCCCCTATTATCGGCCCTACTATCGTCCGCGTTACTATTATTGATCGTTCGCCGAATGCGGCGAAACGGGGCCGGAGCAATCCGGCCCTTTTGTTTATTCGGCGGCGGCTCTGGCGCGCGGCCGGATCACAGCGGCGATGAAACCCTCGCGCGCGTCCGAATGGCCCTGTCCTCGCGGCTCCAGCACATTGCGCAACAGGAACATCCCGGTCAGACGGAAGCCGTCTTCGATATCCTGCCCGGACCAGCCGTTGGCGCCATCGTCGCTCTCGCGCAGGAACGGCGGCAACCGCAGCAACCGGTCGCGCCATGGCTCACCCGCCTGACGCGACACCGCGCCGCCGGATTTCGGCGAGACGTAAATCAGATCGCTGACCGCCCCGCTTGCGGCACAGGACGACAGATCCAGACCGAAGCCGAGTTCGGTCAGCATGGTCAGCTCGAACCTCACCAGTTGAACGCCGGCCAGAGAACTGTCATCGAAATCGTCGAGAATGGCTTCGACCATCTCGTAAATGTCTTCGTGCGGATCGCGCTCAGGCAGTAGCCGGACCAGTGACGCCAGATGCGTCACGCCATAAACCGCATGCGGTGACGCGAACATCGTGGCAGCCCGCAGCCGCGTGCCTTCGATGGCGTAATATCCGAGATGCTCATCGAGACGGGCGCGCCAGACTGCGCTCACGGTGTTGCCGGGCTGGAGCAGCGGACGCATCCGCGAGCTTGCACCGCCGCGCACGAGCCCGAGATGGCGGCCGTGGCTGCGCGTCAGCAATTCGACAATGGCGCTGGATTCGCCATGCCGCCGCACGCCCAGCACAATGCCTTCGTCGGTCCATTCCATGGCACAATCTTACAGGATTTTACGCATCTCCGCAGCCCATGCCGCAGCAAATGACATCATTCAGGCTGGTGGAACCAGCCCTGCGCATCGCCGGTGAATGAGTAGGACAATCCCACGGCCGTCAAAGCCGTGGAGATGATGTCCACAAATGTGCCGAACTGCATTCCAGTTTCATTCAGCGACGTGGCGATGGACGCAACCGACATCATCATCGCCACCAGCAGGATCATCCGCGCCCAGTTCTTGCGCCGGTGTGCGGCTAGCCAGATCAGCTGCATGAATCCCAAGGTCATCATGACCGCGATAAAATTGACCGCAAGCCGCGCCCAATCGGTGACATCATCGGGAATGCGATCCAGAAACGCCGCCGACAGCACATCGATGAGCAGCGACAGATACAGCAGCACTTCGAAGTAGAAGATGTGGGTCGGCACCTTGACGTCGGGCCCGGTCATTTTGCGATCATTCCTGATCATTCTTTGGGAAATTCCAGTCCCATTTCGCGATAACGCTCCGGATCGTCGCCCCAGCCGTCGCGCACCTTCACGAACAGAAAAAGATGCACCGGCTGACCGACGATCTCCGCAATCTCCTTGCGCGCATCCGCGCCGATCGACTTGATGGTCGCGCCGCCCTTGCCGAGCACGATCTTGCGCTGGCTGTCACGCTCCACAAAAATCGTCTGCTCGATCCGCACCGAGCCGTCTTTGCGATCCTGCCAGGAATCCGTCTCCACCGTCGACTGATAGGGCAATTCCTGATGCAGGTGCCGATAGATTTTCTCGCGGGTGATTTCCGCAGCCAGTTGCCGCATCGGCGCGTCCGACATCTGGTCTTCGGGATAGTGGAAAGGACCGGGAGGAACGTCTTTGGCCAAAGCGCGACGCAGATCGTCGACGCCGTCGCCCGAGAGCGCCGACACCATGAAGGTTTCGGTAAACTTCAACCGCTCATTGGCCTTCTGAGCGAGTGCCAGCAGCTTCTCGCGTGGCACCAGATCGATCTTGTTCAGCACAAGAATCTTCGGATGGTTGACGGATTCGAGCTTGCTCAGAATTGCATCTGCCTCGTCGTCGATGCCGGCGCGCGCGTCGATCAGCGCGCAAACGAGATCGGCGTCGTGCGCCCCGCTCCATGCGGTCGAGACCATGGCGCGATCGAGACGACGCTTCGGTGCAAAGATGCCCGGCGTATCGACCAGAATGATCTGCGCGTTGTCCTCGATCACAATGCCCCGGATCAGCGCACGCGTGGTCTGCACCTTCTTCGAGACGATGGTGACTTTCGAGCCGACCAGCGCATTGACCAGCGTCGACTTGCCGACATTCGGCGCACCGATCAGCGCGACGAATCCGCAACGCGTCTCCTTGTTTGAATTCTCTTGTTGTTCGTCAGGCATCGTTGCCGCCCGTCACGCCTTCCTGCTTTAGCAGCGCCGTCGCCGCGAGTTTCTCTGCCGCGCGCTTGCTGCCACCGATACCTTCAGCCGGGGTCAAGCCGGGCAATTCGACTGCAACACGAAATTGCGGATCGTGATGCGGGCCCGTGCGCTCAACCTCGCGATAGACCGGCGTCGGTAATCCCTTGCCTTGTGCCCATTCCTGCAAAATCGTTTTCGGATCGCGCAGCGGCCGCACCGGCTTGCGCATGCGCTCGGTCCAGTTGCGCTCCACAAAATCCGCCGCCGCTGCATAGCCGCCGTCGAGAAATACCGCGCCGATTACAGCCTCGCAGATATCGCCGAGCACCGAATTGCGCAGCCGCGCCCCAGCGCCCGCGCCCACCGATCCGAGCTTGATGGCCTCATCCAGTCCGAGCGACTTCGCCACGTCGGCGCACGCTTCACGGCGCACCAGATCGGCAAGCCGCTTGGAGAGTTCGCCCTCGTCTGCTTTCGGAAACGCGCGATAGAGCATGTCCGAGACGATCAGCCCGAGAACGTGATCGCCGAGAAACTCGAGACGCTGATAGCTGTCGGCGCGGCTGCGCGCGGACTTCAGCGCCGAGACATGCGTGAACGCCGTCGCCAGCAGAGAAGGATCGGCAAAGATATGACCGATGCGCTGCTCGATGATCTTGGCCGCCGCTTTCGCGCTCGGGCGGCGCGCCCTCTTCGCAGGCTTGGCCTCCACGGCGCCGGTATCCGCAGCGTCGTCCGTGACCAGGGGAGTTTTGACGATTGCGGGTTCGCCGCTCATCGCACAATGGAGAAAATGCGATTCCAGCGCACCGAGACCGGCCAGCGCCAGAACTGCCAGGCCTGTTCGCCTTCGGCAATGGAGAAGAAGATCATCTGCGCGCGGCCGATCAGATTTTCGGACGGCACATAACCCACGGCGGACAGAACGCGGCTGTCGGTGGAATTGTCACGGTTATCGCCCATCATAAAGAAATGACCGGGCGGCACCGTGTAGACATTGGTGTTGTCGTAAAAACCGTTATCGACGCAATCGAGCGTCTTGTAGACGACACCGTTCGGTAGCGTTTCCTTCCACTGCTTGACGCGCGCCGTCGCGTCAGAGCCGCAAGGGTCTTCGCCAACGAAATCCGGCAGGCGCTCGCGCTGCACCGGCTTGTCGTTGATGTAGAGAAGCCCCTCCTTCATCTGGATGCGATCACCGGGAAGCCCGATCACGCGCTTGATGTAATCGGTGGTGTCATCCTTCGGCAGGCGGAACACAACGATATCGCCCCGGTCGGGGTCCGATCCGAAAATGCGTCCGGAAAAAATGCGCGGCGACAACGGGATCGAATAGTGGCTGTAGCCGTAGGAGTATTTCGAGACGAACAGGTAATCGCCGACCAGAAGCGTCGCCTTCATCGATCCCGATGGGATGTTGAAGGGCTGAAACAGGAAGGTTCGGATCACCAGCGCGATAATGAGCGCGTGAATGACGACGCGGACGGTCTCGCCGACGCCGCCTTCGGATTTGGCCGGGGTTGTCACGCTCATCTGCTCTTTCGAATCCTGGTTTTCACGCCCTGGCACCGGACCTTAGCAGACCCGGCGGAGGCGAAGACGCCGCCCAAATCACCCGCGCGGGTTTTAGACCGTTGCCGCAGGGGGTGCAATCAACGTCCTGATGAAAACTTGCTAATGGTCTGACAGTCCAGTGAATTTTAGATTTTTCAACGATTCGGAACCTCGGCTGCAGCGCCAATCAGGCCTTGGCCGCCGGGACCGCTGAAATGATGACAAAAGCCTGCGCCAGCGGCCAGTCATCGGTAATGGTCAGGTCAATTCTGGCCTCGTGGCCGGGCGGAAGAAGGGATTCCAGCCGTGCCAGCGCCCCGCCGGTCAGTTTCATGGTCGGACGGCCCCCCGGCAGGTTGACCACGCCCATGTCCCGCCACCAGACGCCCCGCCGGATGCCGGTACCGAGCGCCTTCGAACAGGCCTCCTTGGCGGCGAATCGCTTGGCGTAAGTCGCCCAGATCAGTTTGGGCATTTTCGAGCGGCGCTCGGCCTTGGCCCGCTCTGCATCCGTAAATATCCGATCGATGAAGCGGTCGCCGTGACGCCCGATCACCTTTTCGATCCGGGTGATGTCGATAATGTCAGAGCCGATGCCGATAATCATAAGTAAGGCCGAAGGGTCTTGCGCCCGCGATCCATCGCCGCGCGCATATCGCGAATGGTTTGAGACAGGCCGACAAACATCGCCTCGCCCATCATGAAATGCCCGATGTTGAGCTCGACGATCTCCGGCAGCGCTGCAATCGTTTCAGCCGTCACGTAGTCGAGGCCATGCCCGGCATGGACTTCAAGTCCCACCGATTTGGCGAGCTTCGCGCCCGCGATAATCTTCTGCCATTCGGCATCGATCTGCGACGTGCGCTTCTCCATGACAGAGTCGCACCACGCGCCGGTGTGAATTTCGATCACCGGTGATTTCAGTTTGGCCGCCATCTCGATTTGCGCCGGATCGGCGGCAATGAACAGCGACACGCGGATTCCGGCATCATTCAGCCGTGCAATGAAAGGCCCCAGCGCGTCACACTGTCCAACCACATCCAGCCCGCCTTCGGTCGTCACCTCGGTGCGGCGTTCGGGGACAAGGCACACCGCATGCGGCTTCGTCGCCAGTGCGATCTGAAGCATTTCAGCCGTGGCGGCCATTTCGAAATTCAGCGGCTTTGAGATTTCCGCCTTCAGCCGCTTCATATCCTCGTCGCGGATATGGCGGCGATCTTCACGCAGATGCGCGGTAATGCCATCAGCGCCCGACTCGATTGCCAGCAATGCTGCACGCACCGGGTCTGGCGCACGGCCGCCGCGCGCGTTGCGGAGGGTTGCAACGTGATCGACATTGACCCCGAGACGCAGCGGCGGAATGGCGGACATGGACAATCCAAAAGAACGATACGATTAGCCGTTGATGCGATCGACGCTGGCGACGACCGCCTTGGCGCGAAGCTGAGCGATAATACCGTTCAAATGCTTCAGGTCATAGACCTCAAGATCGATGGTCAGGTCCGTGAAATCCGGTGAGCGGCGGCTCATGTTGATATTGTCGATATTGCCGTCATGCTCGGCAATCACAGACGCTACCTGCGCCAGACTTCCAGGCTCGTTGACGTTCTGCACATGCAGCCGCGCCGGAAAGCGCCTTGGCGTGGCCTCGTCAGTGTCCCAGCGAACATCCAGCCAGCGCTCTGGCTCTTCCTCGAAGTCCTTCAGCGCGGGCGACTGGATCGGATAAATCGTGATCCCCTCGCCTGGCGTAACGATGCCGACAATGCGGTCGCCCGGCACTGCGCCACCGTTCGGCGCAAACTTCACCGGCAGATCGCTGTTGATGCCACGGATCGGAATAGCACTCGGTGCCTTGACGTCGGCTGCGGATTTCGGGCTGGCGGCACCGATCTTCTTACTGCTGAGCCGCGCCTCTTCCTTGTAATCGGGATACATCGCCCGCGCGACGTCGGAGGCTTTCATCTCGCCGCGTCCAACAGCGGCCATGACGTCGTCGATAGATGCGCGTGCCAGCCGCGGCAAAGCGCCTTTCAGCTTGTCGTCGGCATAAGCAATCTTCGCACGCATGAACAGGCGCTCGACAATGCGCCGGCCCAAGCCTGCATACTGATCGCGGACTGCCGTGCGGGTCGCGCGGCGGATTGCGGCGCGTGCCTTGCCGGTGACCGCAAGGGACTCCCAAGCGGTCGGCGGCGCCGACTGCGCCTGCGACGTCAGAACTTCGACTTCATCGCCGTTCTGCAATTCCGAGGACAGCGGCGCGAACTTGCCGTTAATCTTGCAGCCCACCGCGCTGTTGCCGACGTCAGTGTGCACAGCATAGGCGAAGTCGATCACATTGGCATGACGCGGCAATGCAATCAGCTTTCCCTTCGGCGTGAAGCAGAACACCTGATCGTGGAACAGCTCCATCTTGGTGTGTTCGAGGAATTCTTCCGGATTGGCGCTTTCCGAGAGCACCTCCACCGTATGGCGCAGCCACGCGAACGCGTTGGATTCCTTTTCCAGCCGTTCGGTCGGTGAACCCACGCCATCCTTGTAGAACGCATGCGCGGCGATGCCGTATTCGTTGACGCGGTCCATTTCCTCGGTGCGGATCTGCAATTCGACGCGCTGCTTGCCGGGGCCGATCACCGTGGTGTGGATCGAGCGGTAGTCGTTCTGCTTCGGCGTCGAGATGTAATCCTTGAACCGTCCGGGCACCACCGGCCATGTCGTATGCACGATGCCGACAGTGCGATAGACCTCGGCGATGCTGTTGACGATGATGCGAAACCCGAAGATGTCGGACAGTTGCTCGAAGCCGACGGATTTGCGCTCCATCTTCATCCAGATCGAGAACGGTTGCTTGCGGCGGCCCTTCACATGCGCGTTCACGCCATTCTTGGCGAGTTTGGCGGATAGCTGCGATTCAATTTCACCGATCAGGTTCTTGTCGCGCGCCTCAAGCGCATCGAGCCGCTGCACGACCACGGCATGAGCGTCCGGGTCGATGACCTTGAAGGACAGATCCTCCAGCTCCTCGCGCATTTCCTGCATACCCATGCGGCCTGCAAGCGGCGCATAGATATCGAGAGTTTCTTCCGCAATCCGATGGCGGGATGCCGGCGGCATGAACTCCATGGTGCGCATGTTGTGCAGACGGTCGGCGAGCTTGACGAGCAGCACCCGCACGTCATCGGAAATCGCCAGCAGCAGCTTGCGGAGGTTCTCGGCCTGCTTGGCCTCGCGCGACACCAGTTCGAGCCGCTTGAGCTTGG
>CAZQMD010000156.1:0-11236 GCA_964594185.1 uncultured Afipia sp.
GGATCATGCGCTCGTCTTCGGTCAGCTGATCGTCAAGCAGGAACGGATCATCCCACTGGAATGTCGCCTTGGCGGGCTTGTCCTTGGTCTGCGGACGGGCACTCATGACACTATCCTTTCAGCTGACGTTTGCTGTTCTGAAATCACGATAAATCGTCGGCGTCAGGTTGCAAGCGCAAAACCAGTTCCGGCCCAAGCCGCGCCGACGCGATGATTATCCCTCGAACGGCTCGTTGGCGACGATTTCGATGCCAAATCCGGAGAGGCCTTTGTAATCGTGCGCGGATGAAGTGAGATGGCGGATCGACGTCACGCCGAGATCACGCAAAATCTGCGCGCCAACGCCGACTTCGCGCCACTGCCGATGACGATCGGCTTCCGCCGAATGATCTTCCGCAATCGGAGCGACCGGCACGCCGGCTGCACCGTCACGCAAATAGACCAGCACGCCGCCGCCGTTCTTCTTGAACTGTTCAAGGGCGGCATGAATCCGGCCCGATCCAAAGAAGATATCCTTGATGATGTTCGGCTTGTGAAAGCGCGTCAGCACGTTCTGACCGTTGCCGACGCCCTTGTAGACGAAAGCAACGTGATGGATCGGATCGAACGGCGAGCGATAGGCATAGCCGTCGAGCTGTCCGATCGGGCTGTCCACCGTGAAGGTCGAGACGCGCTCGATCAGCTTCTCGCGGGCCTGACGGTACGAGATCATGTCAGCAATCGTGACATGCTTGAGGTTATGCTTGGCCGCGAACTGCACGACCTGCTCGCCCTTCATCACCGTACCGTCGTCATTCATCAGTTCGCTGATGACGCCGACCGGCGGGAGATCGCACAACTTGCACAGATCAACTGCGGCTTCGGTATGGCCGGAGCGCAGCAGCACACCGCCGTCGCGGGCGATCAGCGGGAAGATGTGACCGGGACGCGCAAAGTCGCTGGCGCCTGCATTGGGATTTGCCAAAGCCCGGCAGCAGAGAGTGCGTTCCTCTGCCGAAATGCCGGTGGTCATGCCCGGCTTGTAGTCGATCGACACCGTAAACGCAGTGGTGTGGTTGGAGTCGTTGTGGGCGACCATGGGATCGAGCCGCAGGCGGCGCGCATTGTCGGCGGTGATCGGTGCACAGACGATGCCCGAGGTGTGGCGGATGATGAAGGCCATCTTCTCCGCGGTACACAGGGTCGCTGCGACGATGAGATCGCCCTCGCCTTCGCGATCGTCGTCGTCGGTGACCACGACGATTTCACCGGCTGCGAACGCCTTCAGAACTTCGGGGATAGGATGGGCCATAGCGGACTCGTGCTCTCAAAAGGGTGCAGATCGTATGGCGCAGGGCGCGCCCTCACGCAACTGTCCCCGCCACATGGCCGTCATCTGCGGACGTCGAAATAGGAGGTATGGCCTCGCCAAATCCGGGCAAGACCCGATTTGGATGCCAGAGGGTGCGGTTTTGCAGTTTTAAACGAGACGGCTTTCGCTGAGCGGAACGATCCCGACCTGTCCCGGACCTTAAGGAAGGACTTCCCGGCGCTCGTTGAGAAGGGCATCCATCTCGGCCCGCTTCTCCTCCAGCAGGCCCTGATCGGCGGCATCGATGACCTTGTAGAGTTCCGCGGCATCGGTGACGCGGGTCACAGTCACATAGTCCGCACCGGCAGCGTAAATATCCGGCACGTCGGCCAGAAGATCGGCCGTCGAGATGATCTTTGCATCCGGATTCATCGAGCGGACATGGCGGACCAGCTTCTCGTTGTTGGCGCCCTTCAACAGAGAGTCCGGCACGCTGAGAATGATGATCTCCGCCTTGCCCACCCCGGCATGCAGCAGGGTGTCGATGTTGCTGATGTCGCCATAGATGACGTGAATGCCGCGCGCGGTCAGCGTACGGAATACATTGGGATTGAAATCCACCACGCTGATCTGGTCGAGCAGGGATTTGTTCTGCCGCTCGATCTCACTGACCAGCGCACTAGCCGCACGGAAGAAACCGAGAATGACGATGCGCCTCGCCGCGCCGTGACCGCCCTCATGGTCAGCGTCGGCCGTGTAACCCTGGTCCAGATCGCGAAATCCAGTTCGCTTCAAGACCGGAATGGCCCACCGGGTGATCTGATCGCTGCGCATGATCACAAAAGTCGAGAGCACGGCGAGGATGACGAAAGCAAACGACGACGCGCTGGATGTCTCCGGCGTGATATGGCCTGCGACAATGCCGGTCTGGATGATCACGAGCGAGAATTCGCTGATCTGCGCAAGATTGAGCGCGGGCAGAAGGCTGGCGCGCAGCCCCTGCTTCATGAAGTAGAGCGGCAGGAACGTCGTGAGAATGCGGCTTGCCACCGTGAACAGCGCGATCACCAGCGCAAGCCAGATCGTGGACGAATTCGGGATCGGGATCGTCATGCCGAGCGCCACGAAAAACAGCGTGATAAAGAAATCCCGCAGCGTGGTGACCTTCGCCGTCACATCCAGCGCATAAGGAAATGTCGAGAGCGAGACGCCTGCCACCAGCGATCCCATCTCCCGCGACAGATGCAGCCGCTCGGCCACCTCGCCGATCAGAAAGCACCACGCCAGCGCTCCCAGCATCACGAGTTCCGGATTACGCGCGATCTGGTGAAAGATTCGCGGCAGCACGAAGCGGCTGAGGATCATCGCGGTTGCGACCAGCGCGCCGACGCGGCCGATCGAAATCAGGACGATGCTGACCTGGAGATCGCCAAGGCTCGGCTGGATCGCAAGGAACAGGATCGCGAAAATGTCCTGAAGCACCAGAATACCGAGCGTGATGCGGCCCGGCAGAGTGTCGAGCTCGCGCTTCTCATACAGAACCTTGACGATGATCACCGTGCTCGACAACGCGCAGGCCACGGTCAGATACAGCGCATCGAACTTGCCGCTTCCGAGCGACAGGCCGATAGCGACAAAGAAGGCGAGACCGAGCAGACAGGCGCCAATCAACTGCCCGCCTGCGGCAAACAGGATCACCTTGCCGGCCCGGATGATCTTCTTCAGGTCGATCTCCAGCCCGATCATGAAAAGCATGAAGATCAGGCCCAATTCGGAGATCGTGCTGATCGATTCCTGGGATTTGACCCAGCCCATGCCGAAAGGGCCGATGACGAAGCCACCAACCAGATAGGCGAGGATGAGAGGTTGCCGGAAAAAATGCGCGGCCAGCCCAAGCACCCAGGCAAACAGGATCGAAAAGGTAATATCGCGAATAAGCTCGTGCATGCCCTCGACCGGCTTGGCAGCATCAAAATGGCCTGAATCAGCCTATGTATAAGGACCAAACACCACTGCGAAAGCAATATCCATGGCGGATTTTGCGCGATCCGGAGCCGGTGGCCTGTCGCTGCAGTTGGGACAGGCGCGACACAATGACCGCCGGGCATGCAATCAGCTGCATGTTTGTGCGACGGGCAGAGGCAAAGCGCCGCGCAATGGTGACCGTGAAGTGACAATCGCTAAAAACACGCCAGCGCGGATCGCTCCTTGGCTTGAATAACAGCTTCGGCTGTATACGTTCGCGCCGGGACTTGGGGGCGATAGCGGTACAGGCTGGTCATGACTTCGAAATTGAATCTTTTTTTCGCTCTTTTCTTTCTGGCCCTTGGCTGGAGCACGGCGTCGCTGGCCGACGAAGGATCTCCTCACGGTCTCTGGCTTACGGAAAAGGGTGACGCCCGTATTCAGGTGACCCAGTGCGGACGCGCGCTCTGCGGCAAGGTCGCATGGCTGCGCGAGGCGATTGACCCTGCAACCGGCAAGCCGCAGACCGACGACAAGAACCCGGATCCTGCGCTGGCGTCACGCCCAATGATCGGCGTGCAGTTGTTTCTCGGCATGGTGCCCAGCGGCCCCGGCACATGGACCGGCCACATCTACAATGGCGACGATGGCAAGGTGTATGACGGCAAGGTCCTGCTGACCGGCCCACGGACGCTGCGCGTCGAAGGCTGCGTCGGGGCGATTTGCGGCGGCGAAAACTGGTCACGGATCGGCGGCCGCTGAACCCGGTACCCTCCACACCAGGCCGAGATCGCGACAAATCGCGCCCGCGTCCGCGCGGGCCGGAAAATGTCTTTGTTTTCTGTAGGTTATGATTCGGGCTATGGTCGGAGTAGCAGGATTTGAACCTGCGACCCCCTGCTCCCGAAGCAGGTGCGCTACCGGGCTGCGCTATACTCCGACGTGGGCGCCGGTATAGCGTCGGCTCTCGCGAACCGCAAGAAGCTGTATAAGGGGATAAATCCCTCCAGACATATGCCACCCGTGGCGCGGCTCCTGCGATGAAACTTGGTTTGAAGACGGCAATTATCCCGGCAGACGGCGCGGCACAGGCCGCGGCGCGCTGCCTTTCGGACGGCGGGCTTGTCGCCTTCCCGACCGAGACCGTCTATGGCCTTGGCGCCGATGCCACCAACGCCCGCGCCGTGGCCCGGCTTTACGAAGCCAAGGGTCGCCCCTCCTTCAATCCCCTGATCGCCCATGTCAGCGATCTGCACGCCGCGCGGCAGATTGCGCGCTTCGATGACAAAAGCCTCCGGCTTGCCGAAACATTCTGGCCCGGACCTCTGACGCTGGTGCTGCCCAAGACTGACGGTTGTCCGGTGTCCGATCTTGCCACTGCCGGCCTTGAGACGATTGCCGTGCGCATCCCGGCCCATCCGGCAGCCCGTGACATTCTGCGCGCCTTCGGCAAGCCCGTGGTTGCACCCTCGGCCAATATCTCCGGACATGTATCGCCGACGACGGCAGCACATGTCCTCGGCGATCTCGCCGGGCGCATTGATCTGATCATCGACGGTGGGCCGGTTTCGGTCGGCGTCGAATCGACCATCGTCGGGTGCTTCGAGACCCCATTGCTGCTGCGGCCCGGCGGATTGCCCCGCGAGGAGATCGAGCGGGTGCTCGGCGAAAAGCTCGCGCGCATGCCGGAAGACACCGGCATGGCCGACACCCAGCCGCTGGCGCCGGGCATGCTGGCCTCGCACTATGCGCCGAAAACAACGGTGCGGCTCAATGCAGAGAAGCTGGAAGCCGGCGAAGCTCTGCTCGCCTTCGGTCCGCAACGCGTTCCCGGTTCCGAGCGAGCCGTGGTCATGAATTTGTCCGAAGCCGGCGATCTGGTGGAAGCGGCGGCGAATCTTTTCGGCTATCTTCGCGATCTCGATGCCAAGGGCCCTCGCGCCATCGCGGTGATGCCGATACCGCACGATGGGCTCGGCGAGGCCATCAACGATCGTCTGCAGCGCGCTGCAATACCGCGAAGCTGATCACGTCAGGAATAAAAACGAGATGAATATCGTGCAGCCGCCACCGTCCGTGCTTTCTCCCGAACTGCTGGCGCGTTTCAGGGCCATCGTCGGCGACAAATACGCGGTCACCGATCCGCACGAAGCAGCCCCATATCTCACCGAAGAGCGCGGTCTGTTCAGCGGCCACTCACCGCTGATCCTGCGTCCCGGCTCGACGGCGGAGGTCGCGGCGATCTGCAAGCTCGCCACCGAAACCAAGACTGCGCTGGTGCCGCAAGGCGGCAACACCGGTCTTGTCGGCGGCCAGATCCCACACAACAGCGAGGTCGTTGTCTCCACACGCCGCCTCGACAAGATTCGCGCCGTCGACACCCAATCCAACACCATGACTGTTGAAGCCGGCGTGATCCTCGCCAATGCGCAACAGCGCGCGGCGGATGCCGATCGTCTGTTTCCGCTGTCGCTCGGCGCAGAAGGCAGTTGCACCATCGGCGGCAATCTTTCCACCAATGCGGGCGGCATCGCCGCGCTGGCTTACGGTGTGGCGCGCGACCTCGTGCTTGGGCTTGAAGTTGTACTGGCCGACGGGCGCATTATGCACGGCCTGTCCAGCCTGAAGAAAGACAACACCGGCTACGATCTGCGCGATCTTTTCGTCGGCGCAGAAGGCACGCTCGGCTTCATCACCGCAGCAACGCTGAAAATGTTTCCGAAGCCGCGCTCGGTTGAGACGGCATTTGCCGCAATCACATCGCCGGACGATGCGCTCACGATGCTCGACATCTCCCGGAGCATCGCGGCCGGAAGCCTGACCAGCTTCGAACTGATCCCGCAGATCGCCATCGACTTCGTGGTCAAGCACGGTCCTTCGATCCGCGCACCGCTGGAAGGCCGGCATCCGTGGTATGTGCTGATGGAAATCTCTTCTTCGCGCGACGATGCCCGCGACACCATCGAAGCGATCCTGACTAAGGGCATGGAGGACGGCATCGTCTATGACGCCGTGATCGCCGCCAATCTCGATCAGCGCAACGCCTTCTGGAAACTGCGCGAGGTCATCTCGCCGGCCCAGAAACCCGAAGGCGGCTCGATCAAGCACGACATTTCCGTCCCGGTCGCCGCGGTGCCCGCCTTTCTGCGCGAGGCCGATGCCGCCGTGCTCAAGCTGATCCCCGGCGCGCGACCGTTCGCGTTCGGTCATCTGGGTGACGGCAATATCCATTACAACGTCAGCCAGCCGATCGGCGCCGATATGGCCGCCTATCTGGCGCGGTGGCATGAGATGAACGATGTCGTTCATGCAGTGGTGGCCAAGCATGGCGGATCGATTTCCGCCGAGCACGGCATTGGCGTCCTGAAGCGCGACGAGCTTCCACATGTGAAAGATCCGGTCGCACTCGACATCATGCGGTCGATCAAAAAACTGCTCGATCCGCACAGCATCATGAATCCGGGCAAGGTGCTGTGACCGACGCGCCTGCAACGACACCGGACAATCTCGCCGTCAGCGTAATCGAGGACGCCGATATTCCGGCCGTCGTCGCGTTGTGGGAACGCTGTGAGTTAACGCGGCCGTGGAACGAGCCGCAAGCCGACATTGCGCGCGCACGCGGCAAATCCAATTCGGATGTGCTTGTCGGCCGCAGCAGCGACACCATCGTTGCGACCGTCATGGTCGGTCACGATGGGCATCGCGGCTGGGCATACTATGTCGCCGTCGATCCCGATCATCACAAACAGGGATTCGGACGCGCGATCATGACGGCGGCCGAAAACTGGCTGCGTGATCGGGGCGTCGAAAAGCTTCAGCTGCTGGTCCGCGCCGACAACATCCGCGTGCAGGCGTTCTATGAAACGCTCGATTACGAAGAGCAGGAACGCGTTGTTTTCGCCAAGTGGCTCGACGGCCGGCCGATGACGCCTTGAGCGCAATCTCCGACAAGTTCTGAAGGTACAGCATGAGCGTGAGCGACCGCATTCGCATCAAAGACGTCCGCCTGCTCTCGGACAACAAATACAAGCTGCGCGCGACAACTTTCGACTGGCGGCGCTCCAGCGGAGAATGGCAGACGCAGAAGCGCGAAACCTTCGATCGCGGCGATGGCGTCACGATCCTCCCCTATAATCTTGCGCAAGGGACCGTGATCCTGATCCGTCAGTTTCGCTATCCCACCTATGCCAATGGATATGACGGCCTGCTGGTGGAAGCGCCGGCCGGTTCGCTGGACAATGCCGAGCCGGAAGCGCGCATCCGATCCGAGGCGGAAGAAGAGATCGGCTATCGCCTTGGCCCGATCCGGAAGATCTTCGAAGCCTTCACCAGTCCGGGCGCGGTCACCGAAAAACTCCATTTCTTCGTCGCCGAATATCGACCCGAGATGAAAATCGGCCACGGCGGTGGGCTTGCTCATGAAGGCGAAGATATCGAGACGCTTGAAATGCCATTCGCCGAAGCGCTCGCCATGATTACCGACGGCCGCATCAAGGACGCCAAGACCATCATGCTGCTGCAGTATGCGGCGCTGAATATCTTCGCGAGCAAAGCCTAGAACAGCGATCCCTGCCCGCTATCCTCTTCGGGCGCGGAGACCTTTTTCGCCCGCTCCTTCGGCTTCTTGCTCGCGGCTTCCGCAATGGCGATGTCCTCTGCGCTGCACGGAAGAATCAGATCGGCGCTGTCGTTGGCCACACGATTTACCGCCGTCGAAACCTCATGCCAAACGAATGTACCGCGCGGCGGTGCGACCAGCATTGTCATGGCTTCGTCCGCATCGGTTGTATTGCCATCAAGCCAGCGATCAAAATCGGACGGCGCAATCGTCACCGGAACGCGCTCATGCAGCATCGCCATCTCGGGGCCTGCAGCCGCCGTGACGATGGCGACGGTGTCGACCTCTTCGCCGTTCGGTCCTGCCCAGGTTTCGGCAACGCCAGCGAAAGCGACCGGCGCGCCATCACGGCGGCGAATGAAGAACGGACGCTTGCGTGCGGGCGATACCTGCCACTCGTAATATCCATCCGCCGGAAGCAAACACCGCCGCCGCTTGATGGCGTTGCGGAACGACGGCTTTTCAAGAACCGTTTCAGAGCGCGCATTGATGACCAGTGCGAACTTGCCGGGGTCTTTCACCCACGACGGCAGGAAGCCCCACCGCATCAATCGAAACTGGCGCGCGCCATTTTCGAGGATCACCACCGGCACCGGCTGGGTCGGAGCAACGTTATACCGGGGCGGAAAATTGGGATTTTCGCTGTAGCCGAACAGACGGCGCAGCGCTTCCGGACTTGATGCAATAATGTATCGCCCGCACATAAAAAGACTCGGAATACAGCCCCTGCGCTGGAAAATGACAGATAAGCGAAAGTTATTCAGCCACCTTTAACTTCGGCTCGCCAAACATCCCAAAACGATGCCGATGTCAGCCTTGCATGAAATGCCCCCCGCCGGCCAGGAGCGCGATCCTTCAGACGCCACCTTCTCCGACGATGCGGCCGCGCATGCCCAGCGCCTGCTCGAGGCCAACATCAATCCCCGCACCGGGCTGGCCACAGATTACCTGAATCATTTCAACGAGGCGATCATGCTGCTTGAGATGATCCCCGATATTCCCGAGTGTTTCGAGGACTTCCTCGACTGGCATCCGATGAGCTATCGCGAACATTTTGCGGCCTCCAATTTCAAGGCCCGCGAGCTTGCGATCAGCGCCTATGAGTCGAGCGATCCCTCCGTCCGCGCCGAATTTGACGAAATCACCACCACCATGACCTCGATCCTGACCACAGTGGGGGACGCCATGCGCCAGGTCCGGCACGACGAAAGCCGCACCGCTCTGGCTGAACAGGCCGCAGGCTGGGTGAAGCCGCTGGTCACCCTGGCCGGTTCGGTGATCAATGGCGGCTTCAACGACGCTGAAGACGTCGAATTCATCATGACGGCGTGACCATGTCCGATACCTCCCACAACGGCCCCCGGCTCGCCGTCAGCGCCGGCATTTTCCGTGACGGCAAGATCCTGCTGGTCCGCCGGGCGCGCGAGCCGGCCAAGGGCGTCTACACTTTCCCCGGCGGGCGGGTGGAATTCGGCGAAAGCCTGACCGAGGCCCTGACCCGCGAAATCCGCGAGGAAACCGGCCTTGAGATCGAGATCGTTGGTCTTGTGGGTTACCGCGAGGCGCTGCCGCCGCGCACCGGCGGCCATGGCCATTTCGTGATCCTGCCATTCGCCGCCCGCTGGGTTTCCGGCGAGGTCGCGCTCAATGACGAACTCGACGATGCGAGGTGGCTGCCGCCCGAGCGCGCGGTCGAGGGCCTGACGGTGACCCTGGGCCTGAACGACACCATCCGGGCCGCAACCGCCATGATGGGCCTCTAGAGCCTTATATTTCGGCGCGTTTTCTTCACGCGAACCGGTATCCACTTCGCTCGAAAACGCTATGGCCGTCTTTGCCTTGCTTCCGGCCCCTTGAACGGGCATATGCGGCCTTCATGCTGAAGCGGATTTTCGCGATTGTCCTGTTGGCCGCAGTGGCCGGGCCGGTGCCGGTCCGGGCGCAGGACGCGGCTGCGCCGTTCGACGGCGACCTGCAGCGGCTGGCTGAAATCCTCGGCACCCTGCATTACCTGCGCGGAATCTGCGGCACCAATGAAGGCCAGAAGTGGCGCTCCGAAATGCAGGCGCTGGTCGACGCCGAGACGCCCTCCGGCGAACGCCGCAACCGCATGATCGCCAGCTTCAACCGCGGCTATAACGGGTTCCAGCAGACTTACCGTTCCTGCACCCCGGCGGCCACCGTCGCGATTCGCCGCTACCTCGAAGAAGGCTCGCGAATCTCGCGGGATCTCACCGCGCGCTACGCCAACTGACATTTCCGGTGGATGGCGCTCGGGGTGACCTCGGCAGCCGGACGCAAATGCCCGGAATATCAGGATAAGTTGCGTCGGCGCCGTTAACCTTTCCTAAAGAACTGGCTCGCGGGCCGCGCCCTGCATGCTATTGCTGCGTGCAGTTTCAATCGCGCAGTCCCGCCGGCTTCGCTGCACAGGTTCATTGATTTCATGTCGCATACTTACCCCCCTCAAGGCCTCTCCTCCGATCAGGACCAGAAGCGGGCGGCGCTGAATTATCTCAATGAAGCCTGGGCGGAAGCGCGGCACGACGGCGTCGATGGCGATTGCCTAGCGCAGGCCAGCCTGTTCGCCGCATTCGCCGAACTCGTCAGCACCTATGGCGAGGATGCAGTGGCGAAGTTCGTCGAGGGTCTCGCCGGGCGTATTCGCAGCGGCGAATTCTCGGTGGTGGAATTCCGGCAGTAACTCATATTCAGGTTAGCAGATCGGCAGGCACCGGCCGCGAGGCCGTCGCGGCATCCCACGCCTGCGATACGATCCGCCACGCACCATCGCTCTTGACCAGCAACATCATCTCGACATTCCGGCTGACCGCCGTTTCGTTTTCTTCCATCTCGCACGCCACGACGGCCATCGCGATATTGCCGAAGACGCGGATCGAAAATCCGAGCACCGTTTCCCTGAACGATTGCAGGCTGGTTGCCGCCAGTCCCTGCATGCGCTGAACGAACGCATCTGCTGTCTGGGACCGCGCGGGTCGCGCCGATGGATAAAGCGCAGCCTCGCCCGCGAAGTCCCGCAGGACCGCATCCCAGTCCGCAATCACTCCGGGCTTCCAGTTCAGACTACCGAACTGCCGCCGGATGATCGTCTCGATGGCCCGCTCGTCATCGCCCTGCGTCATGGCCGCTCTCCCCGCTGCGAGGCCAGTTAGAAGCAGCCGCGCGTCTGATTCAACTGCAAACGGCATGCGCTGCTCTCGCCGCGTTGCCGCCAAGATAGAGGCCATGCGCGCGATCTTTCCACGATGTCGTTCCCCCGCGGGCCGGGAGGGCGACCTGGAGGGGGGAACACCCCCCCGTTGCCCGCCCCAGCCGGATCACCTTTTCTAACCAATCCCCCC
>CAZQMD010000157.1:0-11182 GCA_964594185.1 uncultured Afipia sp.
GGCCACAAAGCCCGCGAACTCCTTGGTCAACCCAGAGGTTTCAAGAATGAACTCATCAGACAAGCAAATTCCCCCTGTCAGCCTTCATGCAATATCTCGCACGTGGCCGTTTATTCGCGCCGCCCCTTGCGCTCAGCCCGGGCGGTCAACCCCGACAACCGGCCGGGAATATGATCGGATCGTTAGTGATGCGCAAGCCGCAATGCTGCCCACCATTTATGCGTAGCGCGCAAAATCCATAATGTCCACCGATGCCTAGGTCGAATGCCAACAGCCGCCAAACGCGATGAAACGAATGGTTAAGGCTAATATCCAGCCGGGTTCCCTCTTCATGAAATATTTCGCCCAAAAGCCCATGATTGCTGGCAAGGACATTCCTTACCCTGTGTCAGGACGTCGTTCATGGAATTCGAAAGCGCCAGTCCCGCCGTCGTAAAGTCCATCAAGCAGCGAGAGCTGTTGAATTTCTGGCTGCGACTTTATGCCCGCCACGACCGGCTTCCGAAATTCGAAGAATACCTGCCGGAGCGCATGGCCGAGGAAGCGGCCGACCTTGTTGCCTATACCGTGCATGGCAAGGGAGAAGCCCGTCGGTTCCGGATCGAAAGCGAAGGCACCCGGATGTCGAGCGCCTATGGCACCATCGGCAAGGGCCGCTATCTCGATGACTATGTCGGCCCCAAGCTCGCGCCGGTCATCGTGCCCGCCTATCACGAATGCATCCGGCAGCGGTTGCCGGTCTACACCATTTCCAATGTCACCGATCTGTATGGCCGCAAGGTCGATTACGAACGGCTGCTGATGCCATTTTCCGATGGCGCCGGCATCACCCATATTCTCGCGTCGCTCAAGACGATCAGCGACGACGGCGGCTTCGAGATCAAAAACCTGATGCGGGGCAACGACGTTCTGCCGGTCTATCAACTGGAGACGGTGATCGACCGAGACCTGTTTCACAAGCTGCCCGGCCGGATCGCACCCGGCGATACTATCGAGTTCGTTTAGCGGGCTCGCAAGCCGAAGAATTACGCCGCCGGATTTCTTTCCAGCGCCTCGCCGAGTTCGATGGGATGCGCCATCGCCTCGTGAAGCTTGTCCTTGTCGAGTTCGCCTTCCCACCGGCTGATCACAACTGTCGCAACACCGTTGCCGATCAGGTTGGTCAGCGCGCGGCATTCGCTCATGAACTTGTCGATACCGACCAGGATCGCCAGCGACGCAATCGGAATATCCGGAACGATCGCGAGCGTCGCCGCCAGCGTGATGAAGCCTGCGCCGGTGACACCTGAGGCGCCTTTCGATGTGACAATCGCGACGCCGAGAATTCCAAGCTCCTGCCAGATCGTGAGATGCGTGTTGGTCGCCTGTGCGAGGAACAGCGTCGCAAGTGTCATATAGATGTTGGTGCCGTCGAGATTGAAGCTGTAGCCGGTCGGGATCACGAGGCCGACCACGCCGCGCGACGCGCCAAGCCGTTCCATTTTCGTGATCATGTTAGGAAGCACGGTTTCCGATGAACTGGTGCCCAGCACGATCAGCAATTCGTCCTTGATGTAGGCGATGAACCGCAGGATCGAGAATCCGGAAAACCGTGCGATGCCGCCCAGCACCAGCAGGATGAACAGGACGCTGGTGAGGTAAAACGTGCCGATGAGCGCGACGAGATTCCACAACGCACCAAGACCGTAAGCACCGACCGTGAAGGCCATCGCGCCGAATGCGCCGATCGGCGCTGCACGCACGATGATGCGGATGACGCCGAAAAAAACCTTTGCAGCCATATCGATCGCGTGCGCGATGGGTTCACCCACCGGACCCATGAAGGCAATCGCAAAACCCGACAGGATCGAAACCAGCAGCACCTGCAGCAGATCGCCATTCGCCAACGCGCCGATGAAGCTGTTGGGAATGATCGCCATCAGATGCGCGACGATCCCGTCTTCGCTCGCCTTGTGAACGTAAGTCGCGACCGCTTTCGGATCGAGCGTTGCCGGATCGATGTTGAAGCCGCTGCCCGGCTGGATGATCTCACCGACGAGCAGTCCGACGGCAAGTGCAATCGTCGAGACGACCTCGAAATAGAGCAGCGCCTTGAGGCCGACCCGGCCGACGCGCTTGAGATCGCCCATCGATGAGATGCCGTGCACCACCGTGCAGAAAATCACGGGCGCGATCATCATCTTGATCAGCGAGATGAAGCCATCGCCGAGCGGCTTCAGCGCCTTGCCCGTATTTGGGTAGAAGTGCCCGATCAGGATACCGAGAGCGATGGCGATCAGCACCTGAATATAAAGAATGGAATACCACGGCGACTTCGTTGCGGCCGGTATCGACGACGGTGCGGCGGTGACAGTCATGTCTGGCCCTTGCAAGATGAGTGGCGGTATTACGGCACGTCGGCAGACCGTGCGCCAGAACGCCGCACCCCTTCAAGCAGAATCCATCAGTCACCGATATTTTATGGTGGCTTGGTTCCGGACACCGAAATAAGGCTTGCCTGCAGAGGCGGGCTCTGCAGGGCCCGGCTATTTTATTGCGGCCGCGTAATTCTCGGGCTTGAACCCGACCAGCAATTTGCCGCCCACCTCAAGCACCGGCCGCTTGATCATCGACGGCTGCGCCAGCATCAACGCCAGCGCCTTCTTCTCGGTAATGCAGGTCTTGTCGGCGTCCGGCAGCTTCCGGAATGTGGTGCCGGCGCGGTTCAGCAGCGTCTCCCAGCCGACGGTTTTGCTCCAGCGCGCCAGCCGATCCTTGTCGATGCCCTCGGCCTTGTAGTCATGGAAACGGTACGTCACGCCCTGCTTGTCCAGCCACGCGCGCGCTTTCTTCATCGTGTCGCAGTTCTTGATGCCGTAAATCGTCGTGGCCAACGCACTCTCCTTTGCCGGGATCGCGACCTTATTGGCGCAGCGGCCAGCGCGCCACATGAACGTGCCGTCTCGGATCAACAAGGCTGTGTATGAGCACGAAGCTGTCAAAGCGAAATGTCAAAGGAGAGATCGGCCGTTCCGGTGCACACCGCAGGTCATAAAGAAGCGTGATATGCGGCGTAAAACGCCGCTCGACATGTTTGCACAGACCGACCCGCCACAACGCCTGCCCCAACCGTTCATGGAGATGTTCCAGCGCCATCATGCCGTCGCTCGCGCAAAGCACGAACGGGTGTGTCGGCTGCTTGATCGGGAAAGTCATCGTGCGGTCGAATGCGACCGCAAATCCCGGGAGGTCTACCGTAGCGGCAGCAGTCGCAGCGGCGCCCGCGATCCGATCCGGCAACTCGCGATAACTGCCGAGAGCATGCAGTGAAAGATGAAAGCGCGGTCCTGGCGTGGGGTTTCCCGTCAACCTTTCTCTGCGACGGCAAGCGTCAGCGAACGTTGTCAGCCTGCGCTGATCATTCGCGCTCAACAGAAGACCAAAGAATACGGAAGGGCTTTTTCTGGAAAGACAAACATCGTTCAAAGGTGCTCGCTCGGACATGGGTACGCCTCCGGCCAAACCCAGAACAAATCATGAACATGATATTCCGTAAAGCCGGATCGCGATGCCGCTTGACCGGTGCATGCGTGTCTCGTATTTAAGCAATAACTTAAATATAGATCCTCGCGATATGGCCAATGCCCTCGACACCACCTTCAAGGCCCTCGCCGATCCGACACGGCGCGCGATCCTCGCCCGTCTCGCTCTTGGTGAGACCTCGGTGCAGGAGCTGGCAAAGCCGTTCGCGATGAGCCTCCCGGCCGTCTCCCAACATCTCAAGGTTCTGGAGACAGCGGGCCTGGTCACGCGCGGACGCTCAGCGCAGCGGCGCCCCTGCCGTCTTGAACCGAAGGCGCTGAAGGAAGCCGCCGACTGGCTCGATCAGTACCGGCGGTTCTGGGAGGAAAGTTTCGGCAAGCTCGACCTCTACCTGAAAGACCTTCAAGCAAAGGAAACTGAGGCATGACGGCAATTCTGAAAGTCACGGCGAGCGCGCCCGACAACCAGCCGACGATTACGATGGAGCGCGAGTTCGATGCGCCGCCCGCCCTCCTGTTTCGCGCCTACAACGATCCCGACGCAATGAAAGCCTGGTACGGCCCGAACGGCTTCACCATCACGGTGCTGTCGATGGACTTTCGCGTCGGCGGCCTGTTTCGCTTTTTCATGCACGGGCCGGACGGCACCGATTATCCGAACCGCATGCTCTATCGCGAGATCGTACCCGCCGAGCGCCTTGTTTATCGTCACGGCACGGATGTCGACATCGACCCCAATGCCTTCGAGGTCGTCACGACCTTCAAGTCCATCGGCGCAGGCCGCACGCTGCTGACCAAGATATCGACCTTCCCGTCGGTGGACGCGCGCAATGCCGTCATGAAGTTCGGCGCAATCGAACTTGGCATGCAGACGTTCGAAAAGCTCGCTGCGTATGTGAAGAATTAATCTGACATGCACAGCAGAACGCCGCCGCCTTATGACAGGCAGCGGCGTT
Organism: uncultured Afipia sp.; assembly: GCA_964594185.1. Classification (GTDB taxonomy): domain Bacteria; phylum Pseudomonadota; class Alphaproteobacteria; order Rhizobiales; family Xanthobacteraceae; genus Afipia. The sequence goes on from CAZQMD010000157.1 coordinate 4,478, forward strand.
CGAAGAACGTCTCAGATGCGAATTACTTCTCGACCTGCGACACGTCGCGCACCGCACCGCGCGCCGCGTTCGTCGTGAGCGCCGCATACGCACGGAGCGCGGGCGACACCACACGCTGCCGATCGACCGGCTTCCATGCCGCATTGCCCTTCGCTTCCATCGCCGTGCGACGCGCCGCGAGAACCGATTCATCGAGTTCGACGCTGATGATGCGGTTCGGAATGTCGATCAGGATCGGATCGCCCGTCTCGATCAATCCAATCAGGCCGCCCTCCGCCGCTTCCGGCGAAACGTGACCGATGGAAAGACCCGAGCTTCCGCCCGAGAACCGGCCATCGGTAACAAGCGCACAGACTTTGCCGAGCCCCTTCGACTTCAGATAGCTGGTCGGATACAGCATCTCCTGCATGCCGGGTCCGCCTTTCGGTCCTTCGTAACGCACCACAACGACTTCGCCCGGCTTCACCCGGTTGCCGAGAATACCCGACACCGCGTCGTCCTGGCTCTCGAACACATGCGCAGTGCCACGGAATGTCAGGATCGATTCATCGACGCCTGCGGTCTTCACGATACAGCCTTCCGGCGCGATGTTGCCGAACAGCACGGCAAGGCCGCCGTCCTTCGAGAACGGATGCTCTGCCGAGCGGATCACGCCCTTCTCGCGATCGGTGTCGAGGTCGTCCCAACGTTCGGACTGGCTGAACGCCACCTGCGTCGGCACACCACCGGGCGCTGCACGGAAGAAGTTGCGCACGGACTCGCTGTTGGTGCGTCCGATGTCCCAGCGGTTGAGCGCATCGGCCATTGTCGGCGCGTGCACCGTTGGCAGGCTGGTATCGATCAGCTTGGCGCGTTCGAGTTCGCCGAGAATGGCCATCACGCCACCGGCGCGATGCACGTCTTCCATGTGAACGTCGTTCTTGGCGGGCGCGACCTTGCAGAGGCACGGCACGCGGCGCGACAGCCGGTCGATGTCGGCCATCGTGAAGTCCACCTCGCCTTCCTGCGCGGCGGCGAGAAGGTGCAACACGGTGTTGGTCGATCCGCCCATGGCGATGTCGAGGCTCATGGCGTTCTCAAACGCCTTGAAGTTCGCGATGTTGCGCGGCAGCGCGCTCGCGTCGTCCTGTTCGTACCAGCGGCGCGCGAGATCGACGATCACATGGCCCGCTTCGCGGAATAGCCGTTCGCGATCGGAATGCGTTGCCAGCACCGAACCGTTGCCGGGCAGCGAAAGACCGAGCGCCTCGGTCAGGCAGTTCATCGAATTCGCAGTGAACATGCCCGAACACGAGCCGCAGGTCGGACATGCGGAACGCTCGATCGCCGCGACTTCCTTGTCGGAATAACTATCGTCCGCGGCGACAATCATCGCATCGATCAGATCGACCGAACGCTTGGTGCCTTTCACAACGACCTTGCCGGCTTCCATCGGGCCGCCCGAAACGAACACCGTCGGAATGTTGAGCCGCATCGCGGCCATCAGCATGCCGGGGGTGATCTTGTCGCAGTTCGAAATGCACACCAGCGCGTCGGCGCAATGCGCGTTGACCATGTACTCGACCGCGTCCGCGATCAATTCGCGGCTCGGGAGCGAATAAAGCATGCCGCTGTGACCCATCGCGATGCCGTCATCGACCGCGATGGTGTTGAACTCCTTCGCGACGCCGCCTGCGGCTTCGATCTCACCCGCAACGAGCTGCCCGAGATCCTTCAGATGCACATGGCCCGGCACGAACTGGGTGAAGCTGTTGGCGATGGCAATAATCGGCTTGCCGAAGTCCGCATCCTTCATGCCCGTCGCGCGCCAAAGGCCGCGAGCACCGGCCATGTTGCGGCCGTGGGTGGAGGTTCTGGAGCGATATGCCGGCATGGGTGTTCCCTCTTTTATTGGAACGGTTCCAATAAAGGGGTTATTCGCTCCTGTAAAATATATTATTAGGAGGTAATTAGGTCGTATGGAATATCAGACGTGGACATCCGGCAGCTCAGGCATTTCGTAACCGTCGCTGACACCCTGCATTTCGGCCGGGCCGCCGAGCGCCTCGGCATGACCCAGCCCCCGCTCAGCCAGTCGATCATGACGCTTGAACGAGAACTCGGCGCACCCCTGTTCGTGCGAACCAAACGCAGCGTGGCGCTGACGCCATTCGGCGCGGAGTGGCTGCCTCGCGTCCGCGCGGCGCTCGATGGCGTGAGCGCCCTGCCCGAGATAGCCCATCAATTGCGCGATGGCACCGCAGGCCGCCTCGCGCTGTCGTTCGTCAGCACTGCGGACTACAGCATCCTGCCCCTGCTGGTGCGCCGCTATGCGTCGCTTTACCCGAATGTCGACATCACGCTCACCGAGGCAACCAGCAATGTGCAGATCGCCAGCCTGCTCGAGGGCAACGGCCATGTCGGTCTGGTAATCCCCCCGCCGCACGCAGCGCTGCCAAAACAGCTCTCTTACTTCCCGCTTGTCACAGAACCGCTGGTCGCCGCCGTGCCGGAAAGCTGGCTTGCCGACGGCACGCTTTCATTGTCCGCAGATCGTCTCGCGCCGGAGTCTGTCGTCGGCGCGCCGCTGATCATCTTTCCGAGACAAAGCGCGCCCGCCTTCCATGATCTCGTCACGGAATACTACACGGCCCATGGCGGACAGGTGCGGATCGCACAGGAAGCGATCCAGATGCAGACCATCATCAGCCTTGTCTCTGCCGGAATGGGCATCGCGCTCGTCCCCGCCTCGCTGCGCAATCTCGCACGCACCGGGGTACGCTATGTCGATCTCGCAGGGGACGCACCGATCCTGGAAACCGGGATCACATGGCGCACCGGTGACACGACTCCGACCATCGAGCGCTTTGTCAGCATCGCGCGGGAGACGGCGGGCGGCGGATAATCTTTCTCGCGAAATCACGCCCGTCAGCAACTTGGGATTGACGTCCGCCTCGTAATACAATCTTCTTTCCGGCGGCGAGATCGATCAATCGCCACGAGTTCGAAGTCTTTGCGTTCCGGGGGCTACGCATGGGGCAGTTCGGATTTCTACGCACGCGGGCCACGTTCGCGGCACTTGCCCTATGGGTCGCGATAAGCCCCGGCATCGCACAATCGCCAAACGTCCGCATCGACGAAGCGTTGCAGAACATTACCTCACTGCTCCGGGCCGGCCGTGTGGGTTACGCGACATTCTGGGACGGCAACAAATACATTCAATGCAGGCGCATGCCGGACCGCAGCCTTCGTTGCGAAGCGGCCGGCACATCAATGCAACCGTCGCTCAAAAATGTTCTGACTGCGGATCGTCTGGTCCGTCTGGCGGCGCTCGGCTGGGTGCTCGATCCCAGCTTTGGAAATTATGTGCAGTTATTCCCCGCTGATATGCCGACAGAGCGCGCAACCAATCAATTCTGCAAACGCTGACGGAAGGTTACAACGCCGATATTCAGGATCTGGAAATACAAACGGCCTGGATTCTCGACATGCCCTGCCCGCCCCGCAACGGACCCTCACAAAATCTCGCCGGGAGCGTGAACGATGCACCTTCAATGCGATCGACAGCGGTGCGCGCCTGTTCCTACGCGCCACCGGCAGCGACGCCACAAATAGCCGGCTCGGCTGCCGAGTTGGTTGGAATTTATGGTCCGAGCACAACGGCCGAAATTCAGAGGCTCAGGATCAACGCCACGCGGCGCGTATACACTGTGTTCGACGCAAGCATTGGCTACATTCAGTGTATGCCTGAAGTCCCGCCCGTTGCGATCTACTGTGAAGCTCTGTCGGCTGAAAACTGGGCGGCGCTATCAACGGTCCTCACGCCCGAGCGTGTCGCGCAATTACGCAAGGCAGGATATGCCGATCCGGGCCGCGCTCCGAACTACTCGAAAAGCTACGCTTTCGACAAATACAAGGATGCCGATATCGCGCGCGAAATCCTGACCTTGCTATACGAATCCTACGGCTACACTGGCGCGACCAAGCTCAAAGTCACGACGGAGTAGCGTCGGAAGATCAGATCACCCGATCGCCGCGATAGCGGGCGAATACGCGCTGTCCATCAGCCGAAAACAGAACGACATCGTAGATGTCGGGCGGCGTGCCCGGGACTTCCATGCCCGGAGAGCCGGTCGGCATGCCGCTGACGGCGAGGCCCTTTGCGGATGGCTTCTCAGCAAGCAGGCGCTTGATCGCATCGGCGGGCACATGCCCCTCGATGGCATAGCCACCGATCTCAGCGGTGTGACACGAAGAAAGCTCCAGAGGCACGCCGAGCTTTGTCTTGAGCGGCGCGACGTCGTCAGACTGGATTTCATCGACTGAAAACCCGGCGGCTTTCACATGCGCAACCCAGCCGCCGCAACAACCCCATGCAGGGTCTCGGGTCACGGTCATTTTTGGGAGGGCTTCCGCCGCCTGCGGACGATGAGACAGCATAATGACCGACAGAGCCGGTAATGCCGCCATCAACAATGCGCGCCGCGCGGAGTCCGCCATAGTCCCATCCTCGTTGCATGACATGCGCCGCGAAGCGCGGACGTGATACGTCACTCGCAACAATACCGGGAAAAAGGTATCTCATCCAATCACGGATTGGTCAGTCACTTGCTGCGACAATCTTGCGCCACGACAGCAGCATCCGCCAGGGCGTCAGATGAAAAACACCCCTCAATCGAGACATCGCACTCATATCTCCGAACGGCGATATGTCATGCAAACAAAACCAGCTAACGGCGCCGACTCCGATTCCCGGATCAATTACTTCTTGCTTTGCGGATAGATCGTTTCGCCGCGCTTGAGCATCGCAACGAAGGTTTCGATCTTCTTCTTCCGCCCGGCCTCGGTTTTCATATTGTGGGTGCGGAAAGCCAGCGCGAAGCGGTTCTGCGCGCTGAGCTTTACAAGCATCGCCTTGGCTTTCGGCTCGGCATCAATAGCCCTTTGCAAATCGGTGGGGATTTTCATGTCCTTGCTGCCTTTATATGCGCGGTCCCAGCGCCCATCGGCTTTCGCGGCTTCGACATGCTTCAGGCCGTGCGCGGTCATCCGTCCTTCCTTCACGAGCCGCACGACGTTATCGACATTGATCTGGCTCCAGGTACCTTTCTTGCTGCGCGGCGAATAACGCTGCAGAAAGCTTAGGTCATCGAAACCCTTGCGCTGGCCATCGATCCAGCCCCAGCAGAGCACGGCATCGATGGCCTCCTTGGGCGTAATCGACTTGAGCCCCGAATCCACTTTGTGGATCTTGATCCAGATTTCATCAGCTTTATCGTGGTTCTTCGCGAGCCACTTGTAAAAGCTCTCGGCGTCCTTGAAAGGGCGAATCTTTTCAGGATCGACGACGACTGGTGCCATCCGTTTTTGCTTTCTCTGAACTTCCGCTTGCGCGCCTCAACGGTGGTCCGGCGACGATCCGTCGTCCGCATCGAAACCCAATCCAACGGCACTGCCCGCACCGCCACCCATCCCCATTCCGGCGCCAGCGCCGCCCTTGCCTTCTTTTCTGCGCTCGCCCTTGTCCCGGCCGCCGCTATAGCCGGATGGCCTGCCTGGCCCCTGCATCGGAATCGCGAGATCGGACGGAATCGGATCGAGATCGAGCGCCTGACGAATGAAATCGCGCAACGACACAACAAGCTCGTGCGTATGGACAGGACGTCCCGCAACGAGTTCACGCGCCGCTTGCTCCGCGAGCCGGACATGCTGTTCGGTCCCAAGCAGGATGACATCCGACAGAGCGGTTTCGACGGCATCGCGAATTCGGCGAGCCCGGTCCGATCCCGCGATTATCGAATCCGCGACATCCGTGGCATCGCCTTGCGCGTCATCGCGCCGGCGAAGATCGCGCAAGTGCGTGGGATCGACAGCCAGGTCACCCGTGAACGATCCGCCGAGTGTTTTGTAAGCCGCGATCAGAACGCGCAGTCGTTCATTGATCTGCCGATTCATCCGCTCACGGCGCTGCTGAATCGTGAACATCATCACAAGGCGAATGCCGACACCGATCAGCGTCACTAGCGCCAGACCGATCAGCGTGACGAGAAGGCTCTGCCATGAACTGAAGTCGATGTTGCGCAGCACAGCCTCCTCACGTGAATCGACGCGTCGAAAACCGGAGCGCGGTCAGGCTACTCCCACTCGATCGTGCCCGGCGGCTTCGACGTGACGTCGTAGACCACGCGGTTGACGCCCTTGACCTCGTTGATGATTCGGGTCGCGGTTTCGCCGAGGAACTTCATGTCGAACGGATAGAAGTCCGCCGTCATTCCGTCGGTGGATGTCACCGCGCGCAGGCCCACTACATATTCGTAGGTGCGGCCGTCGCCCATCACGCCGACGGTCTTCACCGGCAACAGTACGGCGAAGGCCTGCCAGATGGTGTCGTAGAGTCCCGCCTTGCGGATCTGGTCGATGTACACCGCGTCAGCCTCGCGCAGGATATCGAGCTTCTCGCGGGTGATTTCGCCGGGGCAACGGATCGCAAGCCCCGGCCCCGGAAACGGATGGCGGCCGACGAACACGTCCGGCAGACCGAGCTCACGGCCGAGCGCGCGCACCTCGTCCTTGAAGAGTTCGCGTAGCGGTTCGACCAGCTTCATGTTCATGCGCGCGGGCAAGCCGCCGACATTGTGATGCGACTTGATGGTCACCGAAGGACCGCCGGTGAACGACACGCTCTCGATCACGTCCGGATAGAGCGTGCCCTGCGCGAGGAAATCC
>CAZQMD010000158.1:0-11126 GCA_964594185.1 uncultured Afipia sp.
ACGGCATTTCGATCCATCCGCGTTCGGCGAGGTGATGGCCTCCATTGGAACGCCGGAGACGGCGTTGCAGGCCGTCCGTCCGCAGTTCGACGATAATGGCGGTGCTGACAGCGTTGGCGGTCTATTGGCGCGCGCCAGCGACGAAGCGCTAGCGGGCTTTGCGGAATTGCGCGAGGCCGCGGAGCAGGGCGATGTCCGCTCGGTGTTCAAGGCCTTGCGTCATCTGCCGCGCGCGCAGGAAGCGCTGTATCCGCTGGCCTCCGTGATCCCGGTGGTCAGCGCGTTCTTTCTCGATCCATCGCTGCGATCGGATGCCGATGCGCTGACGCGGGCCATGCAGCCGCCCCGCGAAGACGAGACCGGTGTGTTTCACGTCGAGAATGAGCCGCGCACGCGTGGGGGCTTCTCGCTTTATGTGCCGGAAAATTATACGTCGGATCGTGCGTGGCCGCTGGTGGTCGCATTGCATGGCGGCAGCGGCCAGGGCCGCGGCTTTCTCTGGAGCTGGCTGCGCGATGCGCGCTCCTTCGGCGCAATCCTGATCGCTCCGACCTCGGCAGGCAATTCGCTGGGCTCCACATGGGCGCTGATGGGCGACGACAACGACACGCCCAATCTGGCGCGCATCGTTGAAGGTGTGCGCGGACGATGGAATATCGATTCCGAACGGCTGCTACTAACCGGCATGAGCGATGGCGGCACGTTCTGCTATGTCAGCGCGCTGGACAAGGCTTCACCGTTCACGCATCTGGCGCCGGTCTCTGCCACCTTCCATCCAATGCTGGTCTCTACCGCAGATCCCGCGCGCATCAAGGGATTGCCGATCTTCTTGACCCATGGTGCGCTGGACTGGATGTTTCCGGTCGAAGTCGCGCGGCAGGCGCAACGCGCGCTCTTGGCGGCAGGCGCGAATGTCACCTATCGGGAGATCGACGATCTCAGCCACACCTATCCGCGCGAAATCAATGCGCCGATCCTGGAATGGCTGAAGGGGTAGGCATGATCTAAGCCGTCATTGCGAGCGTAGCGAAGCAATCAACCTTCCAATAAACAACAAAAATGGATTGCTTCGTCGCAAGCGCTCCTCGCAATGACATCAATTTCGATTGCCTTTATCCTGTCACCGCCAGCACCGCTTCCTTGATCTTGGCGATGGCGAAATTGCCGAGCACTTCGGCTTCGAGATGCGGCACGTTCGGTACCTCGTCGGCTGCGACAACCGCATCGACAATGGCTGGACCGTCCGTATTGAGCGCGCTGCGAATGGCGCTTTCGAGGTCGCCCGGCAGTTTCGCCGTGAATCCCTGACCGCCGCAGGCACGCGCCAGCGCCGCGAAATCCGGATTCGGAAACTCGATGGCTTCCTTGAACGGCGCAAGGCCGACGCTTTCGGCCTCCAGCTTGATCAGGCCGAGCGAGGAGTTGTTATAGACGATCACCTTGATCGGCAGCTTGTGATGCACCGCCGTCATGAATTCGCCCATCAGCATGTTGAAGCCGCCATCGCCGGTCAGCACGATCACCTGCTTTGAACGATCAAGTGCCTGGATGCCGTTGGCCATGGCAACCGCAGTACCGACGGCGGCATTGTTGTAGGAGCCAACAATGCGCTGGCTGCCGCTCTGGCGCACCCAGTTCGCAGACCACAGCGTGTTCAGCCCCGTATCGAAGACGAAGATGGCGTCGCGCTTCGCATGGTCGCTGGCCATGCGCGCCACCGCCTGCGGATGGATACGATCCTTGCTGCGCGCGAGATCGGCCTGCTTGTTGATCTTGTCGTCCCACTTGTGACGCTCATTTGTGGTCTTGTCCCAGAATGCCGTATCGGTCTTGGCCGCGACCTTGTCGAGCAGCAGTTTCAGCGTCGGCCGCACCGAGCCGATCACGCCGAGCTGTGTCGGCGTGCGCCGCCCGAGCACCTGCGCGCGCTCGTCGATCTGGATCACGCGGCCATGGGAGGGCAGGTAGTTGGAGAACGGATAGTCGGTTCCGACCATCACCAGCAGGTCGCAATTCTGCACTGCGTTGTAGACCGGCTTGGTGCCGATCATGCCGAGCCCGCCCATCCAACGCGGATCGTCGAAGGCCATGATCTCCTTGCCGCGATAGGTGTGGACCAGCGGCGCTTTCAGCTTGTCGGACAGCGCGCACAGCAGATCGGCCGCGCCGAGACAGCCATGGCCGCACATGAAGACGACATTCTTTGCGGCATCGATCCGCCGCGCGATGTCGGCGATCTCGGAGTCTGCGGGCGTGATCTCGGTACGCGGCCGCAGGGTGGCGATACTGGACGTCGTGCCGTCGGCTTTGGCGGAGAGCAGATCCTGCGGCAGGGTGAGATGTGCAACGCCCGGACCGCCATAGGCCGCTGCAATGGCCTGATGGATCACCGCTGGGGCCTGCGCGGGAACGGAGATTGTTTCGGTGTAGAGTGCGACATCGCGAAACAGCAGGTCTGGCTCCGTGGTCTGGAAGAAGTCGGTGCCGCGCACGGCGCGCATCATTTCGCCGGACAATGCCAGCACCGGTGCATGATCGCGTGCCGCTTCATAGAGGCCGGCCACAAGATGCGTGCTGCCGGGACCTGTGGTGCCGGCGCAGACGCCGAGCCTGCCGGTGAGCTTGGCCTGTCCGGAGGCGGCCAGCGCCGCGCCTTCCTCATGCCGCACGCCAACCCATTCGATCTTGCTCTTTCGCACAGCGTCGCCGAGCGGATTGAGCGAGTCTCCGATCAGCCCGAAGATTTGCTGCACGCCGATCTCTTCGAGAACTTCAACAAGAATTTCTGCGACGGTTTTCGACATGAGGAACTCCGGTGCTGTGCGATGCGGGGCGTGCGGGGAGACGATACGGGGGTCTTTGGCAGGCAAGTATATGCGCGCACCGTCATGATGGCGTGACGGAGCTGGAGAATGCACCACACATTTTGCTGAACGGCAAAGGGTTGACCGGCAACGGCGACTGGATCAACGGCAGCGCCTATTCGAATTCGACCTCAAGATTCTTTTCGGTTCTGGCCGTGATTCTGCACAGCCGATAGAGGTCATCGGCCAAAATCTGCAGCTTGAACCGGTCCGGCACATCGGCGGTGCTGGAGACATGTAGCGCGGCGCCGGCGTCGGAGAGTGCGCGGACAGTGCAATCGATCGTCGATTGTCCGGCATTGAAAGTGATCTGTCCCGCCTTGAACACACGGCGAAGTATGCCGCCCGGAGCCGGCTCAGCCGGCTGCCATGCCACGCATGTGTTCCGCCCGGCATTTTTCGCCTGATACAACGCAGTGTCGGCGCGCGCGAGAAGGGCGTCGATATCCGCGACGGACAGGTCGAGCGATGCGACGCCGAAACTGGCGGAGATTTTCACGGCGCCGGACTTGCCCTGCACATAGATGCGCGTCATCGCGGCGCGAACCTTTTCGACGACATGCATGGCTGCGTCGCGGCTCGTATAAGGCAGCAGAATGGCAAACTCCTCGCCGCCGATACGCCCGATGACGTCGGTTTCGCGAAGCTCCTGTTGACAGACCTCGACACAGGCTTTCAGGACGAGATCGCCTATCGCATGCCCATTCAGATCGTTGACCGACTTGAAATGATCGAGGTCGAAAACCACGCAGCTCAGATCGTGCTTGTGGCGCGCCGCGAGCGTCAATGCGCGCGTTGCCTCTTCGCAAAAAGCCCGGCGGGAGAGCGCGCCGGTCAGGCTGTCGCGCATGGCGAGCGTGCGCAGCTGGAGTTCGCTCATGACGATGCCGGCAAGGTCCGACAGCATGGCGACTTGAGCGTTGTCGAAACTGCGCGGCTTGTTGTCCATGGCGCAAAGCGTTCCGATGGCGAGGCCATCCTCGCTGCGCAACTGGACGCCGGCATAGAAGCGGATGTGAGGCGCGCCGGTGACGAAGATATTGTCACGGAAACGGCTGTCGGAGAGCGTATCGGACACGATCAGCGGTTCTGTCTGCTGAATCGCGAAGTTGCAGAAGGCGGGCGCTTTCGGCGTCTCGTTGCCCGTCAGGCCTTGGCGCGACTTGAACCATTGGCGGTGACCGTCGATCAGCGTAATCGTCGACATCGGCACGTTGAAGATCTGACGTGTCAGCCGTGTGATGCGGTCGAAGGCTTCCTCCGGCGGCGTGTCAACTACGTCGAGACGGCGCAGCGCGTCGAGACGCGCGTCTTCACGAAGCATTTTGTCTTTGTCAGCTGCGGCAACCGGTGTGAGCATGCGTTTCCAATCCTCGGGACACACATACCGGTCGAGGCTTGATAAAGGGTTTTGCGTTATCCCTACGGAACCCTTAGCGAAACCGGGCGCATTGTTTATTTACCGGCTGCCGAAATCATGCGCTTGCCGCTGGTGTGGGACGGACCTAAAAACGCCAGTAACGCAACGAGATACGAACCGTGATCGGGATCGGGATGAAGCCATATTTTGCCGCTCTGGCCGTCAGCGCCATCATGATCTTGCCCATGACGGCGCCGTTGCGCGCGCAATCGGCCGATCTCGTCCTGTGCGACCGGCTGGCCGCCGATCCGGCGGACCCCGACAAGCCTGCTGACGTGAAGGGTGTTGCCAGCGTCGCCGCTGCCGATGTCGCGACCGCGATCAGGTTCTGCAAGCAGGCGTCGGGTTCGCGCCGCGCGATGTATCAGCTTGGCCGCGCCTATGCCGCCGGCGGTCAGAACGGCGAAGCCATCGGTGCGTGGCGCAAGGCCGCCGACAAGGGCAGCACATCCGCGATGGTCGAGCTTGGTGTCGCCTATGCGACCGGAGCAGGCGTTGCGAAAGATGAAGCCGCAGCCGCAAAGCTGTTTGAGCGCGCAGCGCAGGGCGGCAATCCGCGCGGCGTCAGCAACCTCGCGGCGCTCTCGGGCAAGGGCGGCGCATCGTCCGCCGATCCTGTGCGCTCGCGCAGCCTGCTTGCGAAAGCTGCCGAAACCAATGCCGAGGCGCAATTCCAGCTCGGACTGATGCTGCAGGATGGCATCGGCGGCCCGAAGGACGATGCGGGCGCACGCAATCTCTTTCAGAAGGCGGCGGCGCAGGATCATCCGGGCGCGCTGGAGCGTATGGGTGCTTTTTCGAAGGAAGGCCGCGGCGGTCCGCAGGATACCGGTGCGGCGAAAACCTACTACGAGAAAGCCGCGGCGCTCGGCAACGATGACGCAAAGGCCGCGCTCAAGCGCGCCGAATGTCCTTATGTGCTCAAGGACAAGACCGGCAAGGTGATGACCAATCTGTGCTTCTGATTGAAGACCGCCGGTGGTGCCGATCAGACGCTTCGCCGCTCGCGCACGACCTGCGAACTGATGGCGGTGTCACCCGCGCGATGACGCGGCGTCTTTCCGGCATCCGGACTGAAGTTGAAGATTTCGAGGCTGCGCAGATGCGTCGATGCGCGCGAGACGAACACCGGCGTGTCGCCCGCGAGGGCACGGATGGTCTGATGACCGCAGCCCGTGCAGGCGTAGGTGAATTCCAGCTTGGTCATCGCCCAGCGCACATCCATCACCTCCATGAGGTGACGCCTGCATTCCGGGCACACGATCACGGCCGGCTTGGCATCCCGGAGCGGTACGTTCTCGAGCATCTGAACCTCCCTCCGGGCGGGGCTGTGCGACTGCCTCAGGGATTGCCGCAAAAAGGCCACAGGTGTCTGACGGCGCTTGCGAAATCGCAATCGCCGATAACCCCGCCACTCTACTCCCACGAGGCTGGCGGCTCGCGCCTCCTGTTGCGATATGCACAGGAAAGGTGGGCCTGCTAAAGTGGCGTGGATGCGCGGGAATCTCGTCCCGGCGGGCGGGTACCCGGAAAGGCTCGATATGAAACGGCACACCACATTCCTTGCGGCAGCGTTCCTTGTGCTGGCGAGCAGTTCCTTGTCGCCCGTGATGGCGCAGCAGACCTTCCAGAGCTTCGCCTGCGCCGACGGTGCGCGGTTCACCGCAGCCTTCTTCAAATACGATCCGAAACAGGTGCATCTGCAGATCGATGGCAAGGCCGTCGCGCTGCGCAAGCGGTTCACGCTAACCGGAACGCGTTACACGGGGCGGGGCATTTCGCTCACCATGACAAAGAAGGGAACATTCCTTCGCCATGGCAAGCGCGGCGTGACGGCATGTACGGCGACATAGCCGGCCAATATCATTTGACGGAGGCGATGCAATCGATCTCGATGTCGAAATGTCCCGGCCATGCAGGAACGCAAACAAAAATGCGGGCCGGCGGATTTTCTGGAAAGTAGCGGGCGTAAATTGCGTTGACGGCTGCAAATTTCTCAACCGACGTGCAGTACACGTTGCATTTAAGAACATTGTCGAGCGATGAGCCCGCTGTTTCCACGCACAGCTTCAATTGCTCAAGCACAAGTTCGGTCTGCCGCTCGATGGGGGCGTTTACCACCTCGCCGGTCTCGGGATCGAACGGCGGAAAGCCGGAAACATAGATCGTGTCACCGTGGCGCGTAACGGCGGATGTCGGCGCTTTCCATCGTTCCAGATAGGTGGACAGCGGTTCGACCCGGATGACTTCTCGTTTCAAGATATAGCTCCGACGTTTTCGAGATCACCATCGGTATAGCGCCTTGGCAGCTGCGATGGTTCGATCCCGGTCGAACCATCGCAGCTCACGGTTACAAGCCCAGAAACTTGAACGGCTCCGCGACCTTGAAGTCCTTGCTGGTCTCACCGGCAAAGACGTTGGTCTGGTTGGGGCCGAGATCGAGCCGTTTGACCTTGCCGGTTTCGGCGGAGAAGTCGATGGCCTTGAGATCGACCCAGAACGTGTTCGGCGTCAGCGCGGATTCGAAGAAGTAGAGCTTGCGCTTGTGGTCGCCGACCGTGCGCCAGCGGGTCGATGAAATGTTGGGCTGGTCTGGCGTATTGATGCCGAACGGCACGGACGCATTGCGGATCACGCTGAACACGCTGGCGAGTGCCGTGACCGGGTCTTCGCTTTTCGGAATTGCGTTCACGTAGAACGAGGCGCGGGCAAAGCGGTCCGACGCGCGATTGGTCCCCGGAAGAAAAACGGTGCCGCCGATTTCCTTCCAGTAGGCATTCAATGCAAGTTGCTGATCGAAGGTCGGTGAATTGGTCATGACCTGATACTGGCGGCCGTGATGGATGACCTGTTTGCCGCCGATATATTCGACGATGGCACTGTCGCCGCTGGCATCCGATAGCGACAGATGCAGCGTCGCCAGCCGGTCCTGTCCCGGGTCAGCGTCAGTCACGATCGTAAAAGGGTCCAGCCGCAACGCTTCGACCGCTTCAGCGACGGTCGCAAAATTGTCGAGTGCATATTGCGCCCAGGCAGCGATGGTGAGACCGGGTTTGGTCTGGTCGAACTTCGGATATTGCGATTCCACCAGCCACAGCACGTTCGCCATCAGGCCTTTTTCATTCATGCCGTCGGTTGTGGAAATCTCGTAACCGGATGCGATTACGCTGCCGTATTTCGACGTCCACTTGATCGAATTGGGACCGGCTTCGCCGCTGCGCTTCATGCCGCGCGGGAAAATCCAGAGATTGGTCTGAACGTCGACCTTCCAGTCCATCGAACGTGCGGTGATGACATCGTCACCGTGGCCGAGATAGACCAGCCGCGTACAGGCATCGGCGATGGACGAAAAGCCAAGCGTTGCTGCAACCACGGACGCGGCGGTCTTGTGCCAGAAAGATTGTTTTTGCATTGTCGTTAAATCCTCCGTTTTTGCAGCGGGACAATCAGGCCGGTCTTGGGAGCGAGGATATACACGCGCCTGATTTCTACAATGTGGCGGCGTCGCGGACGATATATGTAATTCCATCTTGTTTCGCCGTCTGTCTCGGCTAGGCTCATGCCTTCAGTCTGGAGCGCGCGATGGCTGACTGCATCCTTGTTTTCTACGGCTCTTATCGTTCGGACCGGATGGGCATTCGCCTTGCGGATTTTGTCGTCCGGAATTTGCGCGAGCGCGGTGCCGATGCCGAACTGATCGACGCCAAGGCCGTCGGACTTCCGATGCTGGACCGGATGTACAAGGAACATCCCAAGGGAGAGGCGCCGGCCGCGCTGGAAGACCTCGCGCAGAAGATTATCGGTGCGGACGGCTTTGTGTTCGTCACCGGCGAATACAACTGGGGCATTCAGCCGGGCCTGAAGAATCTTACCGATCATTTTCTGGAGGAATGGTTCTGGCGGCCAGCGGCCATCGCCAGCTATTCGGCGGGACGTTTTTCCGGCGCACGCGCCGCGCTGGCGTGGCACGGCACGCTCTCCGAAATGGGCATGGTGGTCACCTCGCAGACGATTGCGGTCGGCCCGATCTCGCAATCGCTCTCGGAAACCGGCGAGCCGATCGGCGAGGGCGGCAAGGCGCTGGTGAAGACGTTTCCCCGCTTTGCGGATGACCTGATGTGGTGGGTCGAAGCCGCCAAGGCGCAGCGGGCAAGGAAGAAGCCGCCGTATTAAAGTGGCGCTGTCACACCTCTGCGGGAACAGTTCTC
Organism: uncultured Afipia sp.; assembly: GCA_964594185.1. GTDB lineage: Bacteria > Pseudomonadota > Alphaproteobacteria > Rhizobiales > Xanthobacteraceae > Afipia. The sequence continues at coordinate 8,493 of CAZQMD010000158.1, forward strand.
CATACTCTCGGATGTACTTCTCAGGCCGACAACCCAGGGAGTTTAGCATGAGCAGTCCGGAAACCTCCGCAGCACGCGGCATCGATATGAAACTGGAAATTGTCGTCATCCCGGTGTCGGACGTCGATCGCGCGAAGAATTTTTACAGCAGGCTCGGATGGCGGCTGGATGCCGACTTCGCGTCCAGTGATGACTGGCGCGTGATCCAGTTCACACCGCCGGGGTCAGGATGCTCGGTGATTTTCGGCAAGAACGTCACCGCTGCCGCACCCGGTTCTGCCAAAGGGCTGTATTTGATTGTTTCCGATATCGAAGCTGCCCGCAAAGACCTGCTTGCCCGTGGTATCGACGTTAGCGAGCCATTCCATGGCGGAGGCGACGTACACGCCGGCACCGATGAGCCGTACCTGTTCGGACGGCTGCGGGTGAACGGTCCCGATCCGAAGCGCCAGAGCTATAGTTCGTTTGCGTCGTTCAGCGATCCCGACGGTAACGGCTGGCTGTTTCAGGAGATCACCGGACGGCTTCCCGGACGCGTCGAAGGGTACACGACGTTCGTCTCGTCCATTGACCTTGCGTCTGCGCTCCGGCGTGCGGCGGCCGCGCATGGCGAGCATGAGAAGCGCACCGGCGGCAATCACGACAAGAGCTGGCCGGATTGGTATGCGGCCTACATTGTTGCGGAGCAGGCAGGGACGCCGCTGCCCACTTGAGCCATTACCGGCGGCCGATATTCAAAGGACGCCGGGTGGGGGCTTCTCCGGCCTTTAGCTGTAGCGCCGCCGCGCCGGGCGGAGTAGATACCCGACCCATGAGTGGTGCGGAGCGGGCCGCCGGGCGAACGCCGGGTCCCCATCCGCCGTTGAATTGAAGCATTGAAAGGACGCGAGACATGATTGAAACGGTTGGCATTATCGGCGCCGGCACCATGGGCAACGGCATTGCGCAGATTTGCGCTGCGGCGGGCCTCCAGGTCGTGATGGTGGACATTTCCGATGCCGCCGTTTCGCGCGGTGTCGCCACCATCGGCGGCAGCCTCGACCGTCTCGTCAAGAAGGAGAAGATGAGCGCGGGCGACCGCGATGCCGCCTTGAAGCGGATCAACGGGACCACCGACAAGTCGAAGCTGTCATCCTGCGATCTCGTGATCGAGGCGGCGACCGAAAACGAAGAGCTCAAGATCAAGATCCTGAAGGACCTCTGCGCCAACCTGCAGCCGCGCGCACTGGTGGCCACCAACACCTCGTCGATCTCGGTGACGCGCCTCGCGGCGGCGACCGATCGTCCGGACCGTTTCATCGGCATGCACTTCTTCAATCCGGTGCCGGTGATGCAACTCCTTGAACTGATCCGTGGCCTGCAGACCTCCGATGACACGCACGCCAAGGCGCTCGCCTTTGCCCAGCGCGTCGGCAAGGTGGCGGTGACGGCGAAGAACAGCCCGGGCTTCGCGGTCAACCGCATCCTGTGCCCGATGATCAACGAAGCGATCTTCGCGTTGTCGGAAGGCATTGCATCCGCAGAAGAGATCGACGCCGGCATGAAGCTCGGCTGCAACCATCCGATCGGCCCGCTGGCGCTGGCCGACATGATCGGCCTCGACACCATGCTGTCGGTGATGGAGGTGTTCTACACCGGCTTCAACGATCCGAAGTATCGCCCCGCGCCGCTGCTGAAGGAAATGGTCGATGCCGGTCATCTTGGCCGCAAGACCGGCCAGGGCTTCTATAACTACGCGAAGGCCTGAAGACAGGCGGGCTAAGCCCGCCGCGTCTATTTATGGCCGCATGAACGCAAAGTCGGTGTCCGGATCGCAGTTGTCGGCAAGAAAGCGCAACTCCGACTGGACATCGGCGACACCCCGCGTCTCCAGATATTTGTTCACCACAAGACCCAGCAGCGCGCGGCACACGCCGTCGCTGTCCTGTCCCGAAGCCGTGGCTTCGGCGATAGCCGCCGCGAAATGACGGTTTGCAATTTCGGATGCGGACATCGTGGTCTCCTTGAGATGATCCCGATTTGTGCACGGGAAACCATACGCGCCCCTTGATCAGGATCAAACGGCGAAGTGTGCCGTGCTGTTTCAAACAGCGATGCAGGAAAATCTGTCCCGGCAAATTTTTCTCTCTCACCGTGGGTGGAATTTTCTGCTTGCTGTTGATGCGCGGGTTTCCCAATAAAACAGGCACTTTCTGATTGTTGCCGTCTGGCATGGCCCTTGCTGAGCCGTGTCAGGTTCAATCGGGGCTTGCCATGTCGATTTCATTTACGGGCACCACAACATCAACGCCATTCGCGACCACAGCGACGTCAGGCAAGCTGGACAAGGCGACCGAACCGCAGAGTGTTGAGGAGAAATTCCTCGAATATGCGAAGAAGACGCCCGCCGAGAAGATGTTCGATGCCCTGCTCGGGCAACTCGGCATCACGCCGGAGCAGTTTGCGGCGATGGACCCGGATGCGCAGCGCTCGGTGATGGAGAAAATTCAGAAACTGATCGAGCAGCAGGCCAAGAACGGCGGCAACAACAGCCCCGGCCACACCACCGACAAGACGGCGTGAGGGCAGCCGGTCCGCACGTCTGGACGTGAATCCGGTTGCGACTATCCGTTTGGATATTGCGCAGCCGCCAGC
>CAZQMD010000159.1:0-10995 GCA_964594185.1 uncultured Afipia sp.
CGGTAGGCCGCGCAGCGTTCGATCAAAACATCGATCTCGTGGGCTTGTCGGGAACGATCATCAACCTGACCGAAGAAGACCGGACCGGCTAGAACACCGGCCCGTTGATCCGATCCCGGCGCTGGGCGCGCGCGGGTGATCTTGTCACTCGAAATCCTTGCGCGGATTGGCGGGATGTTCGGTGCGCCACTTCTCCATCAGCGCCTCAAGTTCGGCGTCATTGGCATCCGGCAACACGATGCGCGTGGTGGCGAACAGATCGCCTGCGCCGTCGGCGCCCGTGACGCCCTTGATCGGCAGGCCCTTGCCCTTGAGACGGAATGTGCGTCCGCTCGATGTGTTTTTAGGGATCGAGAGCTGCACCGCACCGTCGAGCGTGGGCACGCGCACCTTGGCACCGAGCACCGCCTCATAGAGCGTGATCGGCAGATCGAGACGCAGATCGTTGCCGTCGATCTTGAAGTAAGGATGCGGCGCGATGTTCACCGTGATCAGCACGTCGCCGGGACGATGACCGGGCGCGGTTTCGCCCTGCCCCTTGAGACGGATCTGCTGACCGGCGGCAACACCCGCCGGAATCTTGACATTCAGTTCCTTGCCGGTCGGCAGGCGAACGCGCCGTGTCGCGCCGTTGACGGCTTCCTCAAGCGCGACCGTCATGGTGACGGCGACATCGAGATCGGTGGCGAACGGCGTGTCGTATTCGAACGTGCCCGCGCCGCCGCGCGGACCACCACCCATTCCGGCGCCCATGCCGGCCGCGCCAGCCTGGCCGCCGAACATGCTCTTGAGAATATCCTCGAACGCGCCGCCGCTGGCGAAGCCGCCCGCGCCCGGTCCGCCGCCCGGATGTCCACCGCCGGTGCGGAAAGAATATTCGAAGCCACCCGGTCCCGCGCGGCGTCCGCCGCCGGCTCCGGGAAAGCCGCCTTCGAAACCCTGAAATTTCGGTTTGCCCTCGGCATCGATCTCGCCGCGATCGAACTGCTTGCGTTTGTCCTCGTCGCCAAGGATTTCATTCGCCGTGTTCAATTCAGCAAAGCGGTCGGCCGCTTTCGGGTCGCCCTTGTTGGCATCGGGGTGGTGCTTCTTGGCGAGCTTGCGAAAGGCGCTCTTGATCGCCGCAGCACTGGCACTCCGCTGCACCCCCAGGACCTCATAGGGGTCGCGCATCCGTCAGGTCTCCTTGCAGAAAATTAGTACAGGAATTCAGGTCAAGGCCGAATGGCCCTTGGTCCTGATGTGGTGATTTGGTGACAGTCCTGCAACGGGTTCCACCCGTCGGGAAGGCCGAAACGAAAAACAGACACGGCGGTTCTGGCCGCGTTAAGTCCAAATTAGCTACGCTTCCAGGGCTTCATATTGCGGATTTCCCAGGCACCTCTGTTCTGCTGGCAGGCCTCGCCCTGCAACCAGCCTTCATTGGTGCCGCGCACATAGCTCGCGAGGAAATCCCGGCAGGTCCGACCCTCGGACGTATAGGTCGAGGCCAGCGGCGTGACCGAGCCCCGCGCCCCGGTTTCGGGATTTTCCCAAGGCTGGCTGACGTCCTTCTGGCCTCGGGTAAGCACGTCGGACGCGGCGTTGCGGGCGAGTGCGAGGTCGGCGTCGGTCAGATTGGTATCGTCATGGGAGCGCAGGAGCGGCGCGATGGAGCCGGTGACGTCGGAAGCGTCATCCTTCTTGGACTCCTTGCTGAACATGGTCCCCATGCTGCAGCCTCCGGCGGAACATCCCACGGCTACCAGCGAAACGGCCGCGACCAGCCGCACGATCCGCGATAGGCCACGGCCCTCGGGTACCCTATATAGGGAACGCTCAAGAACAGGCTTGGCACGTAAGGGCGCCAGGATACGCAACCGGATACTCCAGACATGAACGGTCCAGACACCATCAAAACCTCAGGTGAGTTAATTTCCGGTGATTTCACCGCCGCCGATGAGCCTTTAGGGCTTTTTGCCGCCTGGCTGGCCGAGGCCGTCAAGTCCGAGCCGAACGATCCGAACGCCATGGCGCTCGCCACTGTGGACGGCGACGGACTGCCGGACGTGCGCATGGTGCTGCTCAAGGGCTATGATGCCGACGGCTTCGTGTTCTACAGCCATATCGACAGCGCCAAGGGCCGCGAACTCGCCGCCAATCCCAAGGCCGCGCTGCTGTTCCACTGGAAGTCGCTGCGGCGGCAGGTCCGCGTCCGCGGCACCGTGAGCCGGGTGACCGACGCCGAGGCCGATGCCTACTTCGCCACCCGCCCCAAGCAGGCGCAGATCGGCGCCTGGGCCAGCAAGCAGTCGCAGCCGCTGGAAAGCCGCATGGCGTTCGAGAAAGCCATCGCGCTCAACGCCGCCAAGTATGTCATCGGCGACGTCCCCCGCCCCCCCGGCTGGAGCGGCTGGCGCATCACCCCGCAGGCGATCGAATTCTGGCACGACCGCCCCTTCCGCCTGCACGACCGCATCACCTTCACGCGCGACACACCCGGCGCTGCGTGGGGCAAGACGCGGCTCTATCCCTGATCAGATTTTCCGAAATGCCGAAGGCGAGACCCTTTTCCATGCCGAACTCAACGCCTGCCGAGTCCAATGCGCCCAAGCGCACCCTGCTTCTGACGGGTGCCAGCCGCGGCATCGGCCACGCCACCGTGATCCGCTTTTCCAGCGCAGGCTGGCGCGTCATCACCTGCTCCCGGCATCCGTTTCCGGAGCAATGCCCGTGGGACGCCGGCCCCGAGGATCACATCCAGGTCGATCTTGCGGACCACAAGGACACTGCCAGAGCCATTGATGAAATCCGCGAGCGGCTGAACGGCGGCGCGCTGCATGCGCTGGTCAACAATGCGGCGATTTCACCGAAGGGCGTCGGCGGCGCACGCATGGGCTCGATCGACACCGATGTCGATGTCTGGAGCCATGTGTTTCGCGTCAACTTCTTCGCACCGGTGATGCTAGCCCGCGGCCTGATCGAAGAACTGAAAGCGGCGAAGGGATCGGTAGTGAATGTCACCTCGATCGCCGGCTCGCGCGTGCATCCGTTCGCGGGCGCGGCTTATGCCACGTCGAAAGCAGCGCTTGCTTCACTGACGCGCGAGATGGCCGCCGACTTCGGCCGCGTCGGCGTGCGGGTCAATGCGATTGCGCCGGGCGAGATCGATACGTCGATCCTCTCACCGGGCACCGACAAGATCGTTCATGAGCAGATTCCGATGGATCGGCTTGGCACGCCGGACGAAGTCGCGAAGATCATTTACGTGCTGTGCACGGAAACAAGTTCTTACGTGAACGGCGCCGAGATTCATATCAACGGCGGCCAGCACGTCTGACCCAGCACATCTGCCAATAGCGCAAATGAAAAGAGCGGAGCCAAGGCCCCGCTCTTTTGTTTGAAAGATAGAACAATCAGACAACCGTGATCTTCACGTCGAGGTTGTTGCGGGTCGCGTTGGAATACGGGCAGACCTGATGCGCAACGGCGACAAGCTTCTCAGCGTCAGCGCGATCGACACCCGGCAGCGAGACCGCGAGCGCGACATCGAGACCGAAACCGCCTTCCGAGCGCGGGCCGATGCCCACATCGGCAGTCACGGTCGCATCTGCCGGCACCTTGACGCCGACCGTGCTCGACACCGCCTTCATCGCGCCGATAAAGCAGGCCGAATAACCGGCTGCGAAAAGCTGTTCGGGATTGTTGCCGGCTCCGCCACCGCCGCCGAGTTCCTTCGGGGTCGAGAGGTTTACTTGGAACGTGCCGTCCGTGGTCGAGGCCTTGCCGTCGCGGCCGCCGGTGGCAGTGGCTTGGGTGCGATAGAGAACCTTCGTAGGCATCTGACTTCTCCTTGGTTGCCTCTCCCGAGGACTGGAACCTTACAGCCTTCCGCCGGTGTGGCCTGAAGGAATGACTGATTTATATCGCGCACGATCTAATCGCGCAATATATATTTTGACTGTCAGCCATGCAAAAATGCGTTGCGCGATTCAATCGCGCGCGCCTTAAAGTGAGCGAGGCGATCCCGAACCGGATCGCAGTGAGGACGGATCATGGCCAAAAGCCCGACGGCGGACGATCTCCTGAAGGTCGATAATTTCATCTGCTTTGCGTTGTATTCGGCGGGGCACGCCTTCACGCGGCTCTACAAGCCGTTGCTCGATCCGCTCGGGCTGACCTATCCGCAGTATCTGGTGATGGCCGTGCTGTGGGAAAAAGACGGGCGCACAGTCGGTGAGATCGGCGAGAAGCTGTTGCTGGAATCGAGCACACTCACCCCGTTGCTGAAGCGGCTTGAAACCGCCGGCATCATTCGGCGGACGCGGGACAAAGACGACGAGCGCGTGGTGAGAATTCTGCTCACGCCCAAGGGTACCGCGTTGAAACAGAAGGCTGTCGAGATTCCCCAGGCCATCGGCTGCGCAACCAACATCGCCATCCCCGAAGTGATGAAGCTGACCGACGAGATCAAGGAACTGCGCGCCAAACTGCTCGCCGCGCAGGCGGCTTGAGATCAACCTGCCTTGCGCTGGCGTGCGGTTGAACGGCCCGCCTTCTTTGCAGCGCGCGGGGCCGGACGCGATGCCCGTGCTGGACGCTGAACCGACGCCTTGCCTTTCAGGCTTTGCTTGAGCGCATCCATCAGATTGATGACGTTGCCGGCCTTTTCAGCAGGCTCCGGTGCCTTGATGACCTTGCCTGCGGCCTTCTGCTTCACCAGCTTTTTCAGTGCATTCTCGTATTCATCCTCGAATTTCGAGGCATCAAAATGCGAGGCCTTGGTGTCGAGGATGTGCGAGGCAAGTTCGATCATGTCCTTCGAGATTTTCGGTGTTTTGATGTCGCCGAAGAAATCCTCTTCGTCGCGCACCTCGTAGGCATAGCGTAGCGTAGTGACGAGCAAGCCCTTGCCGAGTGGTTCGATGGCAACGACGCGCTCGCGGTTGGACAGCACCACGCGCGCCAGCGCGACTCGATCCTGATTTTTCATCGCATCGCGGATCACCGCAAAGGCATCGACGCTGTTCTTGCCGTCGGGCACGAGATAATACGGATTGTCGAGGTAGCGCCGATCGATCTCGTCGCGCGGCACGAAGTTATCGATGTCGATGGTGTGATTGCTCTCTATCTGCACCGCATCCAGCTCTCCCTTGTCGATCGGGACATACTCACCCTTGGCGACTTCATAGCCGCGGCCTTTCTGCTCCTTTTCGACCACCTCGCCGGTCTCGGAATCGACCATCTGCTGCTTCAGCCGGTTGCCGGTCTCGGTGTTGATCATGTGAAACCGGGTGCGCTCGACAGTGGTCGAGGCGGGATAAAGCGCGACGGGACACGTCACCAGCGACAGCTTCAACGAACCCTTCCAATACGCACGCGACAACATGGCTGGTCTCCTGCCCTTTACGCATTATAATGGAACTTCAACGGCAGCCGCGGGTTTTGGTTCCGGGGCGTGGCCCCGTGCGTTCGCGTAATGGGAATGTCCCGTGGCCCTCAAGCGTCTCACGACCTACCGGACAAAACGTGATTTCACGAAAACCGCGGAGCCGAGCGGCAAGGTCGCCGTCGCGCCGTCCAAGGTACGGCGCTTCGTCATCCAGAAACACGATGCCACCCGCCTCCATTACGATCTGCGGCTCGAATATGGCGGCGTGTTCAAGTCCTGGGCCGTGACCCGCGGCCCGTCACTGGATCCGAAGGACAAACGCCTTGCGGTCGAAGTCGAGGATCATCCGCTCGACTATGGCGATTTCGAAGGGACCATCCCCAAAGGCCAGTATGGCGGCGGCACGGTCATGGTGTGGGACCGGGGCTATTGGCTGTCGGACGATCCGGAGCGCGGTTTCAAGAAGGGCGATCTGAAATTCGCGCTCGAAGGCGAGAAACTCCATGGCGAATGGGTTCTCGTGCGCATGAAGACCGACCGTACCGGCGGCAAGCGGACCAACTGGCTGCTGATCAAGCACCGCGACGAGTATGCACGCGAAGCCAAGAAGAACTACATTCTGGATGAGGATACCTCAGCAGCCTCAGGACGCACCATGGAGCAGATCGCTGAGGGCAAAGGCCGCGCGCCGAAACCCTTCATGCTGAAAGCATCCACCCGCGCCAGAGCCGCACAGGTTTGGGATTCGAACAAGGGACTCGCAGCGGACGAACGGGACAAGAAAACAGCAATCAGGAATCCCGCAGCAAAGCGGACTCCGAAGAAAGTCCGCGTCGCACGCCTGCAAACCAAAACGGCAACGAAGAGCGCAACGATCAAAAACGGAAGGCGCTCCGCGAAGCTCCCCGGCTTCATCGCGCCACAGCTTTGCATATCAGTAGACCGGCCCCCGGCAGCTGACGGCTGGGTGCACGAAATCAAGTTCGACGGCTATCGCATCCAGATGCGGATCGAAGATGGCGAGGTCTCGCTAAAAACCCGCAAGGGCCTCGACTGGACGGAGAAATTCTCTGCGATTGCGAAGGAGGCGGGCAAACTCCCCGATGCCATCATTGACGGTGAGATCGTCGCGCTCGATCGCAACGGCCATCCTGATTTCGCATCGATGCAGGCCGCGTTGTCCGATGGCAAGACCGACAATCTGATCTTCTATGCTTTCGATCTGCTGTTCGCGGAGGGTGAGGACTTGCGGAAGCTGCCGCTCACCGAGCGCAAGGCGCGGCTGCAAACCCTGCTCGACAGCAAGCACAATCACAACAAAAGCTTGATCCGCTATGTCGAACATTTCGAAACCGGCGGCGACGCCATCCTGCAATCCGCATGCAAGCTCTCGCTGGAAGGCATCGTCTCCAAGAAAGCCTCTGCGCCCTATCGCTCAGGCCGCTCCGACAACTGGACCAAAGCCAAGTGCCGCGCCGGACATGAGGTCGTGATCGGCGGCTGGAAAAGCAATGCAGGCAAATTCCGTTCGCTCATGGTCGGCGTGCCACGCGGCGATCATCTGGCCTATGTCGGCATTGTCGGCACCGGTTATGGACAGGCCGTAGTCAAGCGCATCATACCCGAACTCAAGGCAATGGCCGCGAACGAGAGTCCCTTCGGCGGCAACAACACACCGAAGAAAACCTCCGAGATGCACTGGCTTAAGCCGGAACTGGTCGTTGAAATCGAGTTCGCCGGCTTCACCGGTGACGGCATGGTACGGCAGGCCGCCTTCAAGGGCTTGCGCAAGGACAAGCCCGCCAGCGACGTGACTGCGGACAAACCGGTCAAAACCGACATTGCAGAACCATCTACAAAATCGTCCGGCAAGCCGAGGACCAAGGCCGCAGCAGCGAAATCTTCCGCAAAGAGCGGGACCGCGACGGTCATGGGCGTGGTTATCTCAAAACCCGACAAGCCGCTGTGGCCCAACGGCGGCGACGGCGAGCCGGTGACCAAGCTCGACCTCGCGCAATATATGGAGCAGGTCGGTGACTGGCTGATCGAACATATCAGAGGCCGTCCCTGCTCCATCATCCGCGCACCCGATGGAATCAACGGCGAGAAATTCTTTCAGCGCCACGCCATGCCGGGCATGTCGAACCTGATCGGCCTCGTGAAAGTCTCCGGCGACCGCAAACCGTACGTGCAGATCGACCGTGTCGAAGGCCTGATTGCAGCCGCACAGATCGGCGGCCTTGAACTCCATCCCTGGAATTGTGCGCCGAATGAGCCCGACGTGCCTGGACGGCTGGTGTTCGATCTCGATCCTTCACCCGATGTCGCGTTTTCTGCTGTGGTCGATGCGGCACGCGAAATGCGGGAGCGGTTGACGGCGGTTGGGCTGGAGAGCTTCTGCAAAACCACCGGCGGCAAGGGCCTTCATGTGGTCACACCTTTGAAAGATGCGAAGAAGGACAAGATCGACTGGAAGACCGCGAAGGCCTTCGCGCAGGCGGTGTGTCAGCAGATGGCCGCCGACAGCCCGGACCTTTACCTGCTGAACATGTCGAAGAAGCAGCGGCAGGGCAAAATCTTTCTCGACTATCTGCGCAACGACCGGATGTCGACGGCGGTTGCGCCCCTCTCGCCGCGTGCCCGCGAGGGTGCGACGGTTTCAATGCCGCTGACATGGGCGCAGGTGCGCAGCGATCTCGATCCGAAGAAATTTACCCTGCGAACCGTCCCGGCGCTGCTCACCAAGACAAAGGCATGGGCCGATTACGACAGCGCGGCGCGGTCGATCAAGACGGCGATTGCAAAGCTCGGCTGACTATGTTTGTCCGAACGTGTTACAGCCACCGCTTCCACTTGAAGAACAGATACGGCCCGATGGCTGCGGCCAGCATGCCAAGCAATGCCGTCGGATAACCCCATGGATGTTCCAGCTCCGGCATCATCTTGAAGTTCATGCCGTAGATCGAGGCGATCAGCGTCGGCGGCATCAGGACCACCGCCATCACCGAGAACAGCTTGATGATGTTGTTCTGCTCGAGGTTGACCACACCGAGCATGGCGTCGAGCACGAAGGTGATCTTGTTCGACAGATAGGAGGCGTGATCGGTCAGCGAGGACACGTCGCGCTGCAGGGTCTTGAACTGCGCCTTCTGTTCCTTGCTCCATCGCCCGGTGTCGGTCTCGACGGTGACAAAGGAAATCAATCGGCCGATTGAGACGAGGCTCTCGCGAACTTTTGAGGTGAGATCGCCCTTCTTGCCGATGGTCAGCAGGATTTGCGAATAGGTGCGGGCATGGCCGCGCTCGGCCGAAGGTTCGAAAATCTGCGAGGACACCGCGTCCACATCGGCCCCGGCGCGCTCCAGAATATCGGCGCAGCGATCGATCACGCCATCGAGCAGTTCTAGCAGAATGCCGTCGCCGGTGATGGTGGGTGAGCACGTCCGCGCCAGCTTGGCGGCGATCAGCGCGAAAGGTTTCGGCTCGTCATAGCGCACGGTCACCAGCCGGTGCTCCGTCAGAATGAATGTCACCGGCGTGGTGCGCGGTGTCGGGGAATCGGCGGCGCACATCAGCGTGGCCGTCATGTAGCGCGCGCCATTCTCGATATAGAGGCGGCTGGAAATCTCGATCTCCTGCATGTCCTCGCGGGTCGGGATTTCGATGCCGACCAGCTTTTCGACCGCCTTGTCCTCGCCGGGCGATGGCGTCTTGAGATCGATCCAGATCGCATCGGGGGGGAGCGCGTCGGCCTCAACCTTGTCGAATTTCTTGAGGGACGATGCAGTGGGAACGAAGACCGACAACATAGACGACTCCCGGAATCTCTTTCGCGAACAACGTGTGGTCTATCTGTTCTCAAAGCGCAATCTCTCCGATTCCGCCCGGCGCAGTGAGCGGACATACAATTGTCACACGCGATAACGTCCGATCAGGACGCAGCCGACTGACCGGACCGGCCAGCGCAGATGCCTGGAGATGTACCGGCCAGGGGAGACACGACCGGACATCCCGGCGGGGCGAACGGGATCAGGTCACGGCCGATCAAAAGCAGGAGAGCGATTCGCCAGACAGGCTCAGAACGGTTCTTTTTGGGGACCCCTACGGCAGGGTCCAGGGACCAAAAGATCCGCTATTGCCGGGCATTTGGGCACGGTCCGGCTTATTCGCCCCCGGCCCTGAGGCGCAAATGCAACAGGTCTCCTGCTGCAGAGCAAAACCGGTGCAGAAGCGCTGGAAATACCGCCCGTTTCGGAGCAAATAAGGGGTAACGAAATCGGAAGTATCTTGCGGCTAGATTTGGTGTGAAGACACCCTCCGCGCACCCATTGGAACTTCGGAATGTCCTCGATCGGCTCAAAAATCATTGTCGTTCTCGCTGGTCTTTCGCTCGCCGGCTGCATGCAGGCGACATCGACCACTTACGAGAAATCTCCGGAAGCGAGCCTCAAGCCTCGCGACAAGGAGCTTCTCGCCAAGGCGCGTTACGACAAGGTCGAGGTTGCAGCGCCGTTCCGCCGCGCGATCGTCAGCTATCACCGCAAGGAATCGCCGGGCTCGATCGTGGTCGATTCCGACAACCACTACCTCTACTACGTGATGGAAGGCGGCAAGGCGATCCGTTACGGCATCACCGTCGGCGAAGAAGCGCTTGCGTTCTCGGGCATCGCCCGCGTCGGCAACATGCAGGAATGGCCGAAGTGGACGCCGACCGCGGACATCCACAAGCGCATTGAAGGCCTGCCGCAGTCCGTGCCTGGCGGTCCGGACAATCCGCTCGGCGCCCGCGCGCTCTATCTCTATCAGGGCAACCGCGACACCCTGTTCCGCATTCACGGCACCAATCAGCCGGAATATATCGGCGCATCGATTTCCTCGGGCTGCATCCGCATGACCAATGAAGACGTGATCGATCTTTACAGCCGCGCCAAGCAGGGCACGGTCGTGGTGGTGCTCGATCCGAAGCAGGGCGACTCGCCGGTCAATTCGAAAATGGCGCTTCAGGGCGCCGGCGGCGGAACGGGTCCGTTCTAAGCAGCCATCAAAATTGATGTTCAAAAGCGCCGGATCATCCGGCGCATTTTTATTGCGGCCTGCTCTGCCGCGAAAGGCTGCGCCGTGGTTTAGGTGAAGCGGGCTTGTCACCCTCACCAGCCGAAGCCGCCTGAGGTGCATCCTCCGGCGATTGCTCGGACGATGCCTTCTCCTCCGCAGTCGGGCGCGGCGGCGCCTCGTCAGGCCGCTCCGCCGGCATTAGTGGGGCAACCGCAGGCAACGGATCGTAGACGCCCCACTGGCAGAGTTTGAAGTTGCTGCGTCGCTGCGCGAGATCGAGATGGATATGATCCTCGTGATACCAGTCTGACCCCGGCCCCAGCACGGTGCTAAAGCGCGCGCAGACCGAAGCCAGCACCTTTTCGCGGGTGTCCCGCGACACCGCGCGATCGGTCAGCGACAGCGTATTGCCGTTGGCAAACTTCAGGCCGCGCACATCCAGCGCATTTGCGAGCCCGTGTTCGGAAAGTTTTGCGCCCTTGACGCGATTGCGGCCGCGACACTCGAATGAATCGAAGTTGTCGAGTTCGCTGATCGTGGTGCCAAGCGATGCAGCCAGTGGTGCCATG
>CAZQMD010000160.1:0-10973 GCA_964594185.1 uncultured Afipia sp.
CCCGTTCTCTGCGTCCTGGGGGTGTCATGGGCAGCAATTGGGTTTTTTCCGACCAGTCCGCTACCGGAATCGCCTTGAACGATGCGCAGGTCAACAAACAGATCGTCCTGGCGATGCCTGCTGTCGCGGGAATGACGAACTACGTCACCGGTTTCACGATTTCTGGCGTCGCGCCCTCGACTCTTCCCCCTCCCGGTGCGCCTTTGCTCGCTTCGCTTGCCAATGTTCAAAGCGGCATCGCCGGATTTGTTTCGGTGAGCGCGAGTTAGTGCGTAAGACGCCCTGATGCAGGAATGACCATGTGGAACTTGCATTCGCATCAAGGGCCGTCGATGCGTCCCCGCAAGACGCGTCGTCTCCCGGCTTCTCGCCGACGCAACAATCGCCTTCACGAAGAAGACCGGGCGGGGCTCCGCATCTTGGCTGCCTCGGGTGCGAGCGTCAGGGTCTGTCAGGAACGCGGGGTGCAAGGTTGGCGATGGGCCCGGTCCTGACGCTGACAGATGCGATATTCCCGATCAGCGCCGTTGCATCGCAGGACACCAGCAGACACAGATAGTAGCTGCGAGCCAGCTCGTAATTGTTGAGGAGCGGCGGCATCGGCTCGAACGTGATCGTCGCTTGCGGCCCAGAAGGATCGATGCCGCGGAACGTCGAGCCGTCGGTGCGCGAGGCGTCAACGATATCCTTAAGAATCGACGGCCTTTCCCGCGCGCCGGTGAAGGCGAGTTGCGGGCGCGATCCCCAGACCAGGTGCAACGCGCCGGTGAGCTCCGGAAAACCGTAATAAGTGTGCCAGCTGTTCCCCAGGAATCCGTCGGAGAGATCGAACACGGTCGCAGGGGCCTCCCGATCGGCCTTGCGAAGATTTTGCATCAGCGCCTCAAGCCTCAGCCAGCGGGCCTGCTGGTTGATGTAGCCGCTCCAGAGCGCGCTGATGCTCACGGACAAAACGATCGCAACGAGGCCGTAGCCGATGCCACGGTGGACCGGCAGCAAGGCGAGGCCGCGGAGAAACGCCACGAGCAGCAGGGCGTTGGGAATGCCGAAAAGAATGAGATGCCGCGACTCGTAGAAATGTCCGTCCGGCTGAATCCCGGATACCAGATAAGGCATCGCGCAGAACAGGAAGATGACGACAGCCGCAACAACAGGCCAGATCATCGCCGCGACGGAGCCGGTCGAGACGGCGTTCCGCAGGCTTCGATTTCGCGCCAGCAACGCCACGATCACCACCGCGATCAGCAGCGCAAGCACGAGCACGATGTGCGAATCCCGCATCATCAGATCCAGACCCTGCCTGATCACCTTGCGGAAACCGAAGGTCCAGAACGCATTCAATCCGGCGGTCAGTTCCCCGATGCCCGGAATCCTCGGCATGTAGTAGGACTTGTAGGGGCCCGTTTTGGGAAAGAACCAATTGACCAGGATCCAGTAGACGAACGGAAGAGCAAAGAAGTCGGGCCAGTGTCTGATGGCAGACGTTATCCGCGACAGCATCGGAAAAGGTCTCGCCTGATCGCTCCGTCGCTGCATCACGACGATCGCGAAGAGGCCGATCGCATAGGCCACCATCATCGAGTTGAGGGAAAAACTCAGGAAAATGGTGACAAGAGCCGCAGCGCGCAGTCCGAAGCGACGGGGACCGGCTTCGACCAGGATGGAAAGAAGGTTCAGGCCGAGACAGAGCATTGCAAAGCTGAAGAGATAGCTCGCGACGACCTTGGTCGCCCAGCTCTGATAGCCGGCATAGCTCCAGACCAGGAATGCGAACAGGGCGGCCTCGAAATCGGAGAACAGGCGCAGCCGTTCGAGCAGACTTCGCAGATTCAATGCACCGATGATGATCGCAGCGATTGCCATCAGATTCATCACCGTCGCGGGATGGCCCGACAGATTGGCCAACGTGACGTAGATGAAGAGAAAGGGGTGTCCGGCGCCATGGATGAGAAAATCCGTGTCGACGGGATAATCCGGCGTGATCCGAAACATCACCCAGTCGTCCGTGTAGAAGCCGTGATTGAAGACGAGCAGGACGTGGACGAGCAGCAGCGCACCGACAAGGATCAGGGGATCACGGAGCGGCGACGGGCTTTGCATCGGCATTTCCGGGAAGAATTCGATTTGTCTCGGGCCCGCGACTGGCGTCCGGATTCAGCTCACCCTGAAACGCGAAACAAATCAAAGCATCGGCCCCAACCGAAAGCAATGCTGACCAATCTGTTCTGCAAGGCCGTTCGCTCCGTCGAGCCCTTGGCATGCCCTCACCCAGGCCGCTTCCCCGCAACGCTGTCGCGCGGGCCGAACAGGTCGACGGCAGGACGGCCATTGCGGCGAACGATGCGCAATGCGCAACCGCGGCGTCGCGCGCGGCCCCCCAGGACGAAGGAGTTTTTCCGTCACGGCCCGGCAGGCTGGCAGGCCGTAGCGCAGGCTTGTCCGGGTCGGGTGCAGGGGGACGCGACAGGCCCGTTCGCCTTGGCTACGATCGAAAACGCCTGGAGCGCTCACATCTCCCAAAGGCCAGCAGAATTCAGGGTGGATTTTTGGCTGGGGAACCTGGATCCTACCCGCCCTCTTGAAATTACTGAAAAAACCAGAAAATATAGCCTAATCAACCCCCTGTTAGGGTACAAGCGTTGGGGGCAGCGTTAGGGGCGGCACTTGGCTAGAGGCGATTATCGTTACCTGTTTCAGCCACGTGGCGCCGGCACCAACTGGTACGCCGCCGTGGAAGTGCCCAGGACTTTGCGCGAAGCGCTCGGCAAGAAACGCTTGGTGCGCTCGCTCAAGACCGATGACATCCGCCTCGCCCGCATCGGCCGGTGGTCCGCAGTCGACGAGATGAAGGCGGAGATTGCTAAGGCCGGTAGTCGAGCAGCCAAGACTGACGCACCCCACGGGTTAGCCCTCGCCTATCGAGAGGCTCTTTCCAAAGCCAGCGCGGCGCAGCGCGACGAAATCATGTACGCAATCGTTGAACATGCGGAACGGATGGACCGGACAGATGGTGTGCCTCAGCGCGGGCAGCATGAGCATGAACACCTTGATGAAATTGGGAGCGCCCCCTCCAGGGGAGCTGAGTTCGCGAAGATTGCGACCGGTCGAGCAACACCTTTGGACCTGTATATCGAACGATGGCTCACAGGCTCCGGGTACAGCGAACGCACGAAGGCAGACGCCCGGACAGCGTTGGCTCAGTTCAAGGCGTGGTCCTCAGAGCCGGGCCGCGCCGGCACCATCTTCATCGAGACAGTCACCGACCGCATCGCCTCAGACTTCCGCGATGAGGCCTTCGTCAACACCGGCATGCACGTGCACACCGCCAACAAGAAGCTCTCAGCCTTGCGCCAGTATTGGCAATGGCTGGACAAGAGCTTTGGTATCAAGCCGAACCCATGGGCCGGCAAGTCCCTCGCGAAGCCTCGGCGTCATCGCATAAATCAAGATGGACCGGACGGCAGCGAGAGGCCGTTCACGGATGATGAGGTGATCAAGCTACTCAATGGCGATCCAGACGATGACCTCAGGGATTTCATGTATATCTCCGCGCTCTCGGGAATGCGGATTGATGAGATCGGTCAACTACGGATACGCGACTGCAAGGATGATCAGTTCTCAGTCACAAAGGGCAAAACACCGGCTGCTGTCCGCACCATCCCCATCCACTCAGCGCTGCGGGCGATGGTCCAACAACGTATAGGTAGCCGGGCCCCAAGCGAGTACCTATTCCCCGACCTTCAGGACACCGGCTGGGACGGCAACCGCACGATGGCTCTGTCAAAACGGTTCGGCTACTTCCGCAGGCGCGTTGGTGTTGATGACAGGCGAGAGGGAGCAAGGCGCTCTAAGGTCAACTTCCACAGCTTCAGGCGGTGGTTCTCAACGAAGCCGGAGGAAGCGGGCCAAGGGGAGAACGTGGTAGCTGCCGTCATGGGACACGCCAAGGAGGGGATGACGTTCGGCCTATACTCCAAGGCTCAATTGGTGGAGCTGAAGCGCGAGTGCGTGGAGTCGGTTAGGCTACCAGAGTGACGCTGCCCTACATTTCGTGGTCAAACTCACTTTCCGGCGTTCAACGCGTTCTCAAGGGCTTCCAACCCGCGCCGGCTAGGTGGCTGGAAATCGCTCGGCATTGTGATGACCACTTTTTTGGTTGTGATCTTCAGCAGGCCTGCATAATGCCGCGCCCGCAACGGCTTTTGTTGATCAATGTGGTCGCAGATTGCCTTCAAAGTCAGGGGCTGGAAGAACAGCTCGACATCGTCAAATTTTGACAAGAGTACGTTCGCGCGACGCGCAACACCTCGGAGCCGGTCAACTAGGTTGCCGATAATCATCGCGACCGCAGAGGGAGGCTTTGTGAAGTCTCTCACGATAGATCGCAGCTCATGGAGAAATCGATCGTATTCTTGGCTGATGTCTAGTCTACGGGGATCGCCGTTAATCTCCGGGTCCGCGTAACAAAGATAGCGGGGCATCGTTGCCTCGTTTAGTCGCCGCCCGGCGTGGGTCTGCACGGTATTAAAGACCACCGGCATCTGATCGCGGAGCGACTCCCTGAGCGTATCAAAGGCGTCGATTGAGGAAATCCATGGCTGCCCCGTAGCCCATTCGGAGAAGTGCATCACCGCCGTTTGTAGGTCTCTCGCTCGAACAAGGGTGTCACGGCGGGACCGGGCTTCATTGAAGTCGGCGGTATACTGATTGAACTTCTGCCCATATATCCTTTCGCCGCACATCCAGCCAACTAGATAGCGACGGTCCCCTTTGCAAAACACGAAGCCTTGCTTGTGACGATGATTGCCGTGGACACATCGCACTTCATCTGTGAGGTTGTAGCTAAACTCGACGTGAGGCTCTTCAGGCCCCTCGGGCAGTTGCGTGACCAGACCATCAAGACCTAGCGGGTTATCAGTAGTGAGTTCTTTACCGAGAAGCTCCTCATCACTCACCTCTTGCCAGTGGCGGTGATCGGTGATTTTCGGCTTGATCATACAGCCTCCTGCCCCCATTGCTGATTCGCAAATGTTACCATGCCGCCCGACGCAATTTTAGGGTCACAAACACGAAAGGTAGGGCGTGGGAGCAGTAACGCGACTTCCCCCGTATGCCAGCCATGAGGCCGGGGCCTGGGTGCCCAACGGGACCGGCTCTAACCCGACCCAATGATGGGCGATCATCCACCTAGGCTCAGTCCCTCTCCAACATCAGCTTAACCGCCGTGGCCGCGTAGGGCGCCCCGCTCTTAGTAGTGTAGCCCGCAGCCGCCAACTCGGCAGCGATCTCACGCAGGGACCGCTTGCCACCCTTCGGCCGGGCTCGTGCTAGGGACTTCGCCATTGCCACCGTAGCCGCGCCATCCCGACCGTGATGCTCAATGGTCTGCTCAGCGATGGCCTTGCGGCCTTCGACCTTCACGCCCGTGCGGCGCTTGCGGTCGCGTGCGCCCTTCAGCTTCGCCACCAACATCGCCTTTTCAAACTCGGAGACGGCACCAAGCACCTGCCGGATCAGTCGGGCTGTTGGTGTGTCATCCAGAAAGGAGCTGGGGCTGTCCGCAGCAATGAGGTCAATGCCTCGCGACTTCAGCATGGCGAAGCCAACCTCCTGCACCATGAGGTCACGGGCAAAGCGGTTGGCCGTCTCGACAATGACGGTCTTAGTCCCGTTGGCCTCCAGCGCCTCCAGCATCTCGGCAAAGCCTGGACGTGTATCGATGGGGTCGGAGCCCCTCACCGCTTCGTCATAGAACGTGCCGGCCAACTCGATGCCTGCCCTTTTCGCGAAGGCCTCGATAGCCTGGAGTTGACGCTGCCCGCTGTCCTTGTCCTCGCCGATGTTGGCGGCCGATGAGGTCCGCAAATAGGCAAATGCCTCAACCGTTTTCGCTTGCTTCGCCATCACTTAGCCTCTCCCGATGTATCGAATTCCTGAGAATTAAATACACTTGCAGCAATTTCAGGAGAAGGCCTTTCCGCCAAGCTTAAACAACTCTTGCAGTCGAGATTCTGGTTCCCCGGACCAACCCGGAGTTGCTAGAAGAGGTCGTTGCCACGCGCCACGAGATCGGAAGGCGAGTTGTGAGAATGGAAGGGTTTTCGCGCTTGACGCTCGCCAACTGGCGTCAATTTGACTCGGTCGACATTGACCTTGACAAACAAATTACTGTGCTTACTGGCCAAAACGGGAGTGGCAAAACGACAATACTGAACCTGTTGAACCGCCATTTTGGTTGGTCCTTGCACTTCATTTCAACGCCGTACTACGGCAAGAAAGCAAACCGTTTTTGGTCTGATGTTTGGAGGCCGACGAACGTTAGATCATCCGCTACCGATAACAGCGGATCGGATGGCAAGACCTCTGAAGGCGCTCCCAGTGCAGGTGCCAACGGTGAGAGAACCTCGCACGCTTACCGCGATCCGAATGTTCCCCAAACGACGAAAACTTCGGACGCAGAAGATCAGGCGGTAGAACCAGAAAATACTCGGCTTCGGGTCGGAGAGATCACTTACACTTCCGGCCAAAAGTGTCAGCTTTTCTCTAACACCATAGTTGGAGCGCAATACCAATTGGACGCTATATCGCAGCAGCCCGTTCAAGGGCTCCACATTCCCTCGCATCGGCCTGTAGCGACGTACAACCCTATAACGCAAATCCCGACCGATCCGACCACTGCAGCTCAATCGTACCAGCAGTTCCAGAGCTTTCTTGCTCAAACCTACAGCGGGCAGTCTTCGCCAAATCCCGGGCGTGTTCAGAAGCAATCGATCATTTCACTCGCCCTGTTTGGAGAGGGCAATTCGTCTGTGAAACCCGACCCGCAGATGCGGGCAGTGTTCGAGAAGTTTCAAGAAGTTCTTAGGCGCGTCATGCCTCCCGAGCTTGGCTTCCAGAAATTGGAGGTACGAATGCCCGAGGTCGTGTGCATTACGAAGACCGGAGATTTTTCGTTAGATGCGATGTCCGGAGGTGTAAATGCGCTCTTCAGTATCGCTTGGCAGATACATATGTTTGGTCACGATAAAGAAACGTTCACGATAACGATAGACGAGCCGGAAAATCATCTGCATCCCAGCATGCAGCGTACGTTACTGCCCAGTTTGGCTCAAGCATTTCCAAATTGTACTATCATCGCTGCGACGCACAGTCCTTTCGTTGTATCGAGCTTCCCTGATGCGAATGTCTATGCACTGGCAAATGGTGAGAAGGGTCGCATCGTTTCTGAGCGGCTTGATACGTCAGCCATTTCTCGTACTCCTAATGACATCCTCAGAGAAATTCTTGACGTCCGCTCTAACTTGCCAGTGTGGGTTGAGAACAAAATTTCTCAGATCATAAACGGCACAGCGGGGAGTACCACAGAGCGCGCGCGCCTGATCATGGAAGAACTCGAACGATTGGGTTTCACGGAGGCATTATTGGAATACAAGCGGGGTGGCCACAATGCGGGCGGTCACTAAGGGGATGGAGCCAGACGTTCTCAAAACGAATTTCCAAGCATGGACTGAAGCCTACCTCAACGACCCGCAGAACCAGACCAAGAAGTTTCGCTACCGGCATACTGAAATCAAGGGCGCCCTCAAGGAGGAGACCGCTTCAAAGTGCGTCTATTGCGAAAGCAAGATAGGACACAACACGCCGGGGGATGTGGAGCACATGACGCCTTCCAGTGTCGATGGGCGCCTGCATTTTGCGTGGTCAAACCTGACAATCGCCTGCACCGAGTGCAACCGTCGAAAGAACGATTACTTTGACGCTCAGAAGCCTTTTCTGAATCCTTACATTGATGCTGTGGAAGATCGGGTTGTTCATCACGGCCCTATCGTATCTTGGAAACCTGGCGATCAAACAGCCGAAGTCACAACGCGCATACTTGAATTGAATGAAATGACGCGAGAGGCGCTGATCGCTCGCAAAATTGAGAAAATCGCGGAACTGGACAATGTGGTTGCCCGCATGCACTCGAAGGACGAATTGATCCGCGAGATGATGCGGTTAAAGGTCGCGAAAATGAAGTCGGTGGAATCTGAATACTCCGGCATGGTGAGCTCAGTCTGCGCGGCCTACGGCATTTGATGGTCGCGAGGACGGTGTTTGCTCAAATAAAAAACGCTGCTACAAAGTGGGCGGCAATTCGTTAGGTTTTTTCAAAGCCGAAGCTGGGCATTGGCGGCCCCCATCCAACTGTACCTGATTGCTGCAGCGGTACGCGGCCAGCCGCTCGTTAAATTCTTGTCGCTCAACTGCGACTTATATGACGAGCAACCTAATCCCTCTCTACGCCTCAATTCTGAGAACGAGACTTCCTCGGCTCGAAGAACAACTTAATGGGCACGTCCAGCGCCTCGGCGACCCGCCATAGGCTTATCACTGTGATGTTCCGCTGCCCTTGCTCAAGGCCGCTGATGTAAGCGCGGTCTACCCCCACTCGGTTCGCTAGCTCAGCCTGAGTGATCTTCGCGGCGATCCGTTGCCGCTTGACATTATCCCCCACCATCCGCCGCACGTCCTCAACCATGGACGCATAGCGACATTTCGTGTATTTAAATGCGACGCATTATATTGCACCAAACGCTCGCCGGACGCTTCATGTCGGATGGGCCGCGGGCGTTCAATCCGAGGGAGTTGCGCGGTGATGCGGAAGATCGATTGGCTTCTATTCCGAATGCCGGTGGCTGCGATCGTTCTGTTGCTTCTCATCTCCATCAACACCCCCGGCGACGTAGATGGCAGCGTGTTGGTCCGGACGATGGAAGGCTCTCGTGTCTTGGCAGAGAGGCTGGGGGCGGTGGTGAGTTGGGTGTTGTGGGTCCTGATGCCCCTGGACTTCGTGCTTAGTCCGGTCGCGATGATCTATGGCATTTGGCAACACCGTGAAGGCGGCCCCTACGTAGCGAGCCGCGAAGTGCAAAAAGAGCGCTTTGATGAAGCTCGACGCTGGGCAAGGGCGCACCCGATAACGCCCGAATTGTTGGAAGCGCTACGCAAGCGGTCTAGTCATCCCGTCGACACCTTGCACGCGCCCCATCCACCAACAGACCGACCTCATTAGATGGACACCTAGCCTGGGTGACTCGTCTGTATTCGGGGTACCTCATGCCACCTCACACCATCATCCCGAACGGCTAACCACCCGTGTGGGTACCTAAGTTCTACCCTCATGTGTGAACTCCGTTAGATCACTCCAGGCCGCCTCCATGTACCTCCAATTTTCTCGGCATCTTTGAAGTTGATCGGTCTCCCCGGAACTGAATAATTCGGGCATGCCATATCCCTTCAAGATCACCCGCTCCGACGCACCCAATTTCATTCCGCACGCGAAGCACCTCCTTCCGATGAGCGCTAGGAGCTTCCAGGATTGCGAGGAATGGCTAACGCAGGCCATCGCGGGGTTCCCCTCCCATCTTCAACTACTCACTCGTGATCTTCGTCACTTGAGGTTAGCAGCAGCAAATCCAGGCAGGGACCGATTTGGAACGTTTATTAGCTTTCGTACGCTCGACCGAAATGCGCGGCTAGTTACTCCAGCTCAATTCTGCTTCATGCGCTTACTGTCTCTGCCTGGCCGCCGTTGTGCTTGGTATTTTGGAAGCAATACGAAGAAGAACCTGCCACCCGAATTAAGGAGGTATTACCTGGCCTTCGGTAATCGCGAATATGGGAAACTGTATGGATTGCGCATTCTGTACGATGCAATGGTAAGCGCTCATTTCCCTGCACGTTGACGCTGGCGGTTTTGGCGGGACGTGTTCGAATGGGAGAGCATCGGGTTCGATCAAGCGGCCGTGGTTTTCGGGAAGTTGAAGGGCAGCAGATCATTGATGTCGGCGTCGACGGCGCGCTGTGGTAATTCGGTGAGGACATGACGCAACCACGCCAACGGCTCGACGCCGCAGGCTCGGCAGGTCAACATCAGGCTGTAGACGACGGCGCTGGCCTTGGCTCCCTCGACGGTGTCGCTGAACAACCAGGATTTCCTGCCGGTGGCAAAGATTCTGATATCGCGTTCGAGAAGGTTGTTGTCGATCGGCATCCTGCCGTCCTCGGTGAAGCGTGTCAGATATTCCCATTGGTTCAGGGTATAGGAGACAGCATCGCCGAGCTTGCTGTCCGGCAAGACCTTCGGGGCGATATCGTCGAGCCATTCCTTGAGGGCGTTCAGGACGGGAACGCTGTGTTGCTGACGAAAGCGGCGAATGCAGTCGGCCTGCGTTTCACCCTTGTCCGGCTTTTCGTTTCGCGCCTGCCTTTCAACCCGGTAGAGCTGCTTGAAGAACTTAAGGGCCTGCTCCGGTGGCCCGCCGGATTTCTTCCGCGTCTTGAGGGCGTCGACAAAGCGTCGCCGGGAATGGGCCATGCATCCAAGGTGGGTGGCCCCCTCCAGCGTGCGCCAGGCCGAATAGCCATCGCTCATCAATAGGCCGCGATAGTCGCCGAGAAAGGCCTGCGGGTAGATCTGGCCGCGGCCCGGCTGATAATCGAGCAGCACAATCGGCTCGTCACTATCCTCGCCGCTCCGGTAAGCCCACATATAGGATGTGCTGGTGGCTTCCTTGTCCTGTTCCTTCAGCACCTGCACCGTCGTCTCGTCGCCGTGGACGAGGGGCTGTGATCTCAGCCGCAGCTTCAGCGCGTCATAGATGCGGGACAGATGTTTTTCGCTCGAACCGATCACCCAGTGGCCGAGAGCGCCACGGCTGACGGGAACGCCCGCACGCTCGAATGTCTGTGCCAGGCGGTAGAGCGGTGTGCCGTCGACGTATTTGTGAACCAAAGCGAAGGCCAGCGTCGAGGCCGTGGCGATACTGCCCGGCAACGGTTGCGCGGGCATCGGTGCGGTCACGACCGGCGTGTTGATGCCGGTGCGGTCGCAATTGCGGCAAGCATATTTGAACCGCACATTCTGCAAGACCTTCGGTAAGCGGAGCTTTTCTCCCATTTGATTGATTGGTTTCCCTTCGGCTTTCGCT
>CAZQMD010000161.1:0-10892 GCA_964594185.1 uncultured Afipia sp.
ATCGCAGGCCCCGCTCCCGCCGGAAGCCGCGCAGTCGATTGAAGCCATGACACGCGAAATTACGTCGCTGAAGCAGACCGTCGAGCAACTCCAGGCCAGCCAGCAACAGCTCAGCCGCGATGTTGCGAAGATCAACGAGCAGGAAGCGAAACGGAAACTTGCACAAACCGCAAAACCCGCGCCGCGTCCGCAACCGCAGCAACAGCGCCCGTCAACACCGGCCGTCGCCTACCCGCGCGCACCTGCACCCTATCCAGCGCAGACATCGCCACAAACGCAAAGCTATCCGCAGGGCGCTGCGCAACGTGACGCGTATATCGCACCGCCCGTACCGACACAGCTGCCGCCGCAGCCGGGTGACACGAGCGTTCCGCGACCACCGCTGCCGCTGCGATAGTGCGAAATGGACCGACCATAATATTGAACTGTTGATTCAAGACGAACGGTGACAGGCAGAACAGCCGACCCGCGAATAGAAATTATGTCGCTTCGATACACACTTCGACGCGATCATCGACCAGGCGGGTCCGAAACGTGCGAAGGTCGACTTCAACCGGATCGCACAAAGCCTTACCGGTTTTGACATTGAAACAACCGGCATGCAGCGCGCATTCGACACTGTCGCCATCGAGAAATCCGTCCGTCAGCAATGCAAAGCCGTGCGTGCAAACATTGTCGGTGGCAAAATACTCACCATCGACGTTGTAGACCGCGATAAATACATCGCCAATTTCAATGGGGCACATTGCACCGGGCTGGACATCATCCAGCGAGCAGACGGAATGCCAGACTTCACTCATGTTCGTTCCTGCGGGATTGGTTATGTAAAAACGCAGCACTATTTCGTGCAGCTTGGATGAATAACGCGATTGCGCGATTCCGCGGCGGAATTGACCGGCTTACACCTCGACAAAGACTGTCGCTTCCTCAACGACAACCGGGAACGTCTCCGCGGTCAGATGCCCCTCGACCCGCTCGCAGCTGTTCTCGACGCTGGTCTTGTATTGCCGGGTAAATAGCCGCTGCGGATCGCAGTAAGACTTTCCGGTTTTCACATCGAACTCCCAGCCGTGCCAGGGACAGCGCAAAATCTCTCCGGGACGTGAAAGCTTGTAGCATCCCGGTCCGTTCGATTCCGGCAATCCTGTAAGGATGCCCGCGCTCAAATTTGCTCCCTCATGCGGACATCGATTGAGCAAGGCAAAGAAATCGCCCTTCACGTTGAAAACGACGATCTCCCGGCCGCGAACACTCAACACCTTGCGATGCCCCGGAGGGATATCCCGAACCAGACCTACTTTTTCCTTTGCCATGTTCAGAACCTGTAGAACTGCTCTGCATTGGTGCGGCAGATTTGCCGCCGCTCGGCCGGCGAGAGTTTCATGTTGAACGCGTAGGACGGATCGTCCTGATCCCAATGAGGGTAATCGCTCGAAAACAGCAGACGATCCCAGCCGACCCAATCGAATGTACGCCGCAACAATTCCGGTTGCGGCGGCTCCTCCATCGGCTGAGTCGTGTACCAGAAGTTCCGCTTGATATATTCCGAGGGCGGCAACTTGAGATGCGGGACTTCGCGTTCCATCTGCTTCCACAGACGATCCATTCGCCATGCAAAGCTCGGCACCCAGGCGAAGCCGATTTCCACCAGCACCACCCTCAGCGTAGGAAACCGTTCAAGCACCCCCTCAAGAACCATGCTGCTCATGACGGCCGGGCCGCCCATTGTCGTGGCGTAGTGCTCCTCCATGTAGAAGGAAGGCCAGCCCCCACCGGTCGAGGCATGTCCGCCAACACCATATGAGTGAACTCCGAGCGGCAGGTTGAAGGCTTCCGCCGCCTCATAGATCGGCCAGTAGCGCTCACGGCCAAGCGGCTCGCTGCTACGCGGCGCCAGCATGATCTGAACAAAGCGGCCATCACGGGCGCAACGCTCGATTTCCTTGACCGCTGCCGCTGCGTCGTCCTGGGCGACAACAAGTGTCGCGCGGAGCCTTTTGTCCCGCTCGCACCATTCGGCGAGTTGCCAGTCATTATGGGCCGCCGCCATCGCGCGCGCGTAACCCAGATTCCGCTCGCTTCCGACATTTCCGAACAGCGGAATCAGAATGCCGTTCGTGATGTTAAACGGATCGAGATGCTGCTTCTGCATAAATTCAAGATCGGACCCCGGAGGGCCTCCACCCGGAGGCCACGCGTCGCGGCGGCAGATCAGCGGGGCGGAACGCGGATACTGTGTCGTATTGATAAACGGCTGCCTGAGATGGATTCCGAATTCCTCGGCATGCTCCTGCCAACGCTTGGGCAAATAGGGGTGAAGGCTTTTGGAACTTTTCGGCAGCGGATGGATATCGCAATCGATAATACCAGTGGCGCTTTTTGCATCCGCCGTCTTTTGCGTGCTTTCAACGATGCTCATCTCAAGCCTCCCGCAGACGCGCGTAGGTGTTCATCGGATTCTCGGTGCGGATCTTCATCATCAGATCCGCATCAAAACCATCCGGTGCGAAGTTGGCGCCCTCGAAATTCCAGTGCGGATAGTCCGTCGCAAACAACATCATGTCGGCGCCGATCTGCTCGATCATCTCGCGAACGATCTGAGGATCGCTCGGCCCATCGAAAGGCTGCATCGTCAGCCGAACGCGCTCCTTCACAGTCTCACTCGGGGCACGCTTCAGCCAAGGCACCTCCATCCTCAATCCGCGCCAAAGCTTGTCGATCCGCCAGAGAAATGATGGCAGCCAGGTCACACCGGATTCGAGCAGAACGACGTTCAGCTTGGGGAATTTTTCAAAGACACCCTCTGCCAGCATGCTCAGAAGCTGAGTCTGGAATCCGACGCTTTGCGCGACCTGATCCTCAATGTGATAGGACGGCCAGCCATTGGACCAAGGCGCCGAACGATAGATTGTCCCCGAGTGAATTCCGACCGGAAGGCCATACTTTTCCGCAGCGGCATAGATCGGCCACATCGATCGTTTGCCAAGGGGCGTGTCGCCCAGAACCATCATCAACACCTGAACGAAGCGCCGATCCGGTGCACACCGCTCGATCTCCTCCGCCGCAAGCTCTGGTGACTGCCATGGAATCACGATCGAAGCACGGAAGCGATCATCCTTGCTGAGCCACTCCTGCACCAGCCAATCATTCGTTGCACGGCAGAGCGCGGCCGCAAGATCCTGATTGTAGACGGCCTGACTGCCGTAGAGACAGTTGCAGATGGCGATGTCAGAGCCCAGCTCGTCCAGCGCTTTCCTCCGCACCTGATCGACATCGATTTCACCCCGCCAATCCGGCCTGACCGCCGACGGAATGTTGGACAGATCGCTTGTCAATTCCAGGCGATCGATGCCTCGACTCGTGACCTGCTCACGCCAGTAGTCGTTCAAGAACGGCAGCAACTTTTGCGTGGTCGGCAAAGTCACATGGAGGTCGCAGTCAATCTTCGGCGTCGGATTAAATCCCTGCAGCACCGGAATCGTTCCTTTTCGATAATCTGAGACGCTGCTATTCCGCGCTGATGCCAGCAGCGCGGATCGTCTTGCCCCACTTGTCGGTTTCCTTCCGAATGAACGCGGCAAATTCCTCGGGGCTTGAGCCGACCGGTTCGGCGGCCTGTTTCGCAAAGGCCTGCTGGATATCCGGAGATTTGATCGCCTGCACGATCGCTGTATTCAGCTTTTTAATGACATCCGGCGGCGTACCGGCCGGCGCGACAATGCCGGTCCAGCCGGTCGCCTCGTAGTCCGGCAAGCCGCTTTCGGCCAGTGTTGGGACATTCGGCACCACCGGAGACCGCTTCTTTCCGGTCACAGCCAAGGCCCGAACCTTTCCGCCTTCCACCAGCGGCATGGTCGTGATCATTGAGTCGAACATAAGCTGGACGTGACCACCCATCAGATCGTTCAATGCAGGCGCGCTGCCCTTGTACGGAATATGCGGCGCGTCGATATTCGCCTGCTTGACGAATAGCTCGCCCGAGAGATGCATCGACGTGCCATTGCCACCCGACGCGCGATTGAGCTTTCCGGGATTTTTCTTGGCGTACTCGATCAGGTCCTTCACGGAATAAACCGGAAGATCATTATTGACCACAAGCATCAGGGGATACTGCACGACAAGCGAGATCGGCGCGAAATCATTGATCGGATCGAAGGGCAGCTTCTTGAACAGCGTCTGATTGATCGCATGCGTGCCGGTCGTCGCGAACAGCAGCGTGTATCCGTCCGGCGCGCTTCTGGCGACAACTTCAGCCCCCAGATTGTTGCCGGCGCCCGGCCGCGGCTCCACGATAACCGGCTGCCCGAGCGAAGCCTGCATCTTGTCCGCAAGAAGCTGTGCAGTGATATGGGTTGGACCGCCTGCCGCCGCCGGGACCACGATCTTCACCGGACGAACCGGGAAATCCTGCGCGGACACCGCACCAGCAGACAGGCCCATAACGAGCGCACCTAGAATCCCAACAAACTGAACCCGTCGCATGAAGTTTCCTCTTGTTCGACTGTCGAACTTATTATCTATTATCGAACACGATAACACAGGTCCTCAGGATGGCAACCCATGCTCGAGCTCGATGAACAGTGGACGGATGCGACACGTTGGCCGCCGGGAAGCGATCAGTTCGTCGAGTCCTTCGCCAAGGGGCTTCTTGTGATTGCGGCGTTCAGCCAGGAGCGCGGCCTGACATTGACCGGCGTCGCGCAGCGAACCAACCTACCGCGAGCCGGCGTCAGGCGACTGCTTCATACGCTGGTGGCGCTCGGCATGGCGCGGCAGCAGGGCGATGTCTTTTCGCTGTCGCCGCGCGTTCTTCAGCTCGGCTTTTCTTATCTGTCGTCGCTCTCGTTGCGCGAAGTCGCCCAGCCGATCATCGAGACTTTATCGCGCGAGGCGAACGAGGTCGTCGCCATCTCTGTTCTCGACGGTCCCAACGTGATCTATATCACGCGCGCCGAGGTCACGAGCGTTTTGCGGCGCAGCCTGACAATCGGAAGCCGCATTCCCGCATTCTGCACATCGATGGGCCGGGTGCTGCTGGCAGGCCTCCCTCCGGAGGAATGCAAAACTGCATTGATGGATTCTGATCGCCGCGCGTGGACACGTCAGACGGTCACCGACATCCGAAAGCTGGAAAAGGAAATCGCCAAGGTACGCGAGCAAGGATGGAGCATCGTCACCGACGAACTCGAAGTGGGCGCTTTTGGCATATCCGCACCGATCCGTGGCGAAGGAGGCAAGACAGTCGCAGCAATCAACCTCTCGACAAATCTCGCGCGGCATTCCCCCGCTGCGCTGGTGAAGAAATTTCTGCCAAGGCTGATGAAGGCTGCGGACGAGATCAGCCACCATCTGGTCTGATCTCGTCGCGCTTCGTTGTCACCCAATTATCTCTTGTAACTAGATTCCGCCAAGGCAGAGGTACTTGATCTCGAGATAATCTTCGATCCCGTACTTTGAGCCCTCGCGGCCATTGCCGCTTTCCTTCACGCCGCCGAAGGGCGCAACCTCGGTCGAGAT
The DNA here is from genome assembly GCA_964594185.1 of uncultured Afipia sp. Lineage (GTDB taxonomy): Bacteria > Pseudomonadota > Alphaproteobacteria > Rhizobiales > Xanthobacteraceae > Afipia. Next base: position 5,518 of record CAZQMD010000161.1, read on the forward strand.
AATGCCTTCATTAATCCCGACCATGCCATATTCCAGAGCTTCGGCGACACGCCATACCCGGCCGATGTCGCGGCCATAAAAGTAAGCGGCGAGCCCGAACTCGGTATCGTTGGCGAGCTTGATGGCTTCTTCCTCGGTCTTGAACCGGAACACCGGCGCCACCGGACCGAAGGTTTCCTCGCGGAAGATGAGCATGTCGGGTGTCGTTCCGGTCAGAACCGTCGGCTCGTAGAAGGTGCGGCCCAGCGCATGACGATGGCCGCCCACCGCAACCTTGGCGCCTTTCTTGGTCGCGTCCGCGATGTGTTCTTCCACCTTCTCGACCGCAGCCATGTTGATCAGCGGTCCAATCGTCACACCTTCGGCGAATCCGTCACCGACCTTCAAATCCCGCACAGCCTGCGACAGCTTTTCCACGAACTTGTCATAGATGCCCTCCTGCGCGAAGATACGATTGACGCACACGCACGTCTGACCGGCATTGCGATATTTCGAAGCCATCGCGCCTTTCACCGCTGCGTCGATATCGGCATCGTCGAACACGATGAATGGCGCATTGCCGCCAAGCTCCATGGAAGTGCGCTTCACGGTGGACGCGCTCTGCTCCATCAGCTTCTTGCCGATTTCGGTCGAACCGGTGAACGTCACTTTGCGCACGATCGGATTCGACGTCATCTCACCGCCGATGGCGGACGCCGAACCAGTCACCACCGAAAACACGCCCTTTGGTACGCCTGCACGCTCGGCAAGCAACGCCAGCGCCAGCGCCGACAATGGCGTCTGGCTCGCGGGCTTGACGACCATCGTGCACCCGGCCGCCAGTGCCGGACCTGCCTTGCGGGTGATCATCGCCGCAGGGAAATTCCACGGTGTAATTGCTGCACAGACACCAATTGGCTGCTTCAATACGACAATGCGCCGATCCGACGTGAACGGCGGAATGGTATCGCCATAAACCCGCTTGCCCTCTTCAGCGAACCACTCGATGAAACTGGCCGCATAGGCAATCTCGCCCTTGCTTTCGGCGAGCGGTTTGCCCTGCTCCGCCGTCATGATCGCGGCGAGATCTTCCTGATTGGCCATCATCAGGTCGAACCATTTGCGCAGGATCGCCGAGCGCTCCTTCGCCGTTTTGGCGCGCCAGGCCGGCAGCGCGGCGTTGGCCTGATCGATTGCGCGTTTCGTCTCGCCCGCTCCCATATTGGGGACTGATCCAACCAGCTCACCGGTTGCCGGATTATCAACCTTGATCGTGCCGCCACCATCTGCAGCGATCCATTCCCCGCCGATGTAGCAGGCACCCCGCAGCAGCGAGGAATCCTTCAGGGTGAGCTTTGAGACCTTGTCCAGCATGTTAAACGCCTTGTTGATGGGCGCGATCAGCACATCGCGCAGTTTGAAGCAATGATCCTTCCGGAGCCGGATGCGGAATATTCGCCGCGGGCGGAACGACGACGGCACCATATAAGAAGACAGTCGTCCCGCCACTGTTTCAAACTGTCTTCGTTCGATTTCAGTTCCGCATGGTGCCACGAACAAAGCCGGAACTTGCCCGCCTTATCGGGAATTCGCTGAGAGTTAGATATCAATAAGGCGATGCTGCAGGACGATCCTGACACAACTGGCCGGGCTTTCGACGAACGCAAAAAGGGCTGGCATCGCTGCCAGCCCTTCTTCATCTACGTGTAAAAATTGGCCCTACCAGGCCGGCAAAACCGCGCCTTTAAATTTCGCAATAATGAAATCGCGTATTTCCGGTGTATGATAGCTTTCGACCAAGGCTTTGACCCAAGGTTTGTCCTTATCCTCGGCACGTATCGCGATCACGTTCGCATAAGGTCCTTTCGGATCTTCGCGCAGGATTGCATCCTTGACCGGATCAAGTCCGGCCTGCGTGGCATAGTTGGTATTGACCGCTGCCGCATCGACATCGTCCAGCGTGCGCGGCGTCTGCGCCGCATCGATCTCCACAATCTTCAGTTTCTTCGGATTCTCGACGATGTCCGCGATCGACGGCTTGAATCCCACGCCGTCCTTGAGCTTGAGCGCTCCCTTGTCACGCAGCAGCAAGAGAACACGGCCGCCATTGGTCGGATCGTTCGGGATCGAAACCGTCGCGCCCTGCGGCACAGCTTCCCAGCTCTTGTGCTTCTTCGAGTAGATCCCGATCGGGAAGTTCACCGTGTATCCGACCGGCTCGATCTTGTAGCCCCGATCAGCCTTCTGATTGTCGAGATAAGGCTTATGCTGGAACGAGTTCGCCTGCAGTTCGCCCGATGCGAGGGCCGCATTCGGCACCACATAATCAGAGAACTCGATGATCTGGATATCGAGGCCCTTCTTTGCAGCAATCGGCTTCACAGCCTCGAGAATCTGGGCATGCGGCCCGGGCGTAACGCCAATCTTGATACCTTGCGGTTGCTGCGCCGGGGCAACACCACCAAAAATCGCTGTCAATGCTCCTGCGACGAGTAACCGCGCCAGAATTCTGCGTTTCATCAACTCTGTCCTTGCTGCGTGAGATAAAAGGCAACGCTCACCAGGTGGCGATGTAAGTCCCCTTGAAACGGGTATCCAGGAACTGCTTGACCGGCTCTGAATGATAGGCGCCGATCAGCTGCTTGACCCACGGCTTGTCCTTGTCCTCCTCGCGCACAGCAAGAATATTGATCCACGGCCCTTCAAGGCTCTCGCGCGCGATGGCGTCTTTCGCCGGATTAAGACCGGCCTGAACAGCGTAGTTGTTGTTGATCGAAACCAGATCAACATCCTGAAGCGAGCGCGGCAACTGGGCGGCGTCTAGCTCGACAAAGCGCAGCTTCTTTGGATCTTCCACGATATCGGCAATCGTTGCCGTCACACTGCCGGAATCCTTCAGCTTGATGAGCCCCTGCTCCGCAAGGATCAACAGACCCCGCGCGCCATTGGAAGGATCGTTGGCGATGGCTACACGCGCACCTTCCGGCAAATCCGCCAGCTTCTTGTACTTGATCGAGTAAACGCCCTGGGGCGACGCAATGGTGTTCGCGACCTTGACAATCTTCCAGTTGGTCTTCGATATCTGGTTCTTGAGATAAGGTTCATGCTGGAAGGAATTTGCTTCGAGATCCTTCTGGGCAAGTGCCTGGTTCGGCACCACATAGTCCGTAAATTCCACGACCTTGATGTCGAGTCCGCGCTCAGCGGCAACCTTGCGCACGACATCCAGCACTTCGGCGTGCGGCCCTGCCGTGACGCCCACCCGGATCGTCTCGGCGCTGGCGCTGCCGATCAGCGCGGCAAGAGCAATAACTGACGCTGTAATCGTGCGCATGGAAACCAACTCCTTATGATAATTCATGAACGCCGGGAGCGCTTGTCGAGACGGCGAGCGATGGTATCGCCGATGGTCTGCACGCTCTGCACCAGAGCGATCAGCACAAGCACGACGGTCAGCATGACCTCCGGCATAAAGCGCTGGTATCCGTAGCGGATGCCGAGATCGCCAAGGCCGCCACCGCCGACTGCGCCGACCATGGCCGAATAGCCGATCAGGCTGACAGCCGTGAGTGTCAGCGCGAGTGTCACGCCCGGCATTGCCTCCGGCAACAAGACTTTTCGAACGATCTGCAGCGGACTCGCACCAAAAGCCCGCGCGGCCTCGATGAGTCCCTGATCGACTTCGCGAATGGCCGCCTCAATGACGCGAGCAATGAATGGCGTCGCGGCAATCGTCAGCGGCACGGTCGCCGCAGCCGTTCCGATCGACGTTCCGGCAATCAGGCGGGTCAAGGGAACAATCGCGACAACCAGAATGATGAACGGCGTCGAGCGCGTCGCATTGACGATTAATCCGATGATCCGGTTGGCTGTCGGCGCCGGAAATAGTTCGTTCGCGCGGCTGGTGGCAAGAAAGACGCCGAGTGGCAGCCCGATCAACGTTCCGAACAGTCCCGCCAGCGCGACCATGGTCAGCGTGTCGAGAGTCGACCAGACAATCATTTGCAAGAGTTCAGGAGACATAGCCGAGGTGCTCCACGGCGTTTCCGCCGGATTTGAGTTGGCTTACGATCTTGCCGACAAGATCGGGCGACGGCGGCACCGAAACGATCAGTGTGCCGAACGGGTGTCCGGCAATCGTCTCAACCTGGCCGTAAATGATGTTCACATCGACATCGAAGGTTCGCGCAATTCGCGACAGAAGAGGGCCGCTCGCGTCAGCGCCTTTGAATGAGATATGAAGCACAGCCTGATCGCCCGGTTGCTGTTCGGCCCGAAGCCGCGCAAGCAACCAGTCCGGCACCTGACTGCCGGTGACAGAGCCGACAAAGCGCTTTGTGACTTCATGCTGAGGAGACGCAAAGATATCGAACGTCGTCCCCTCCTCAACGATCTTGCCATGCTCCAGCACCGCAACACGGTCTGCGAGGGTCTTCACCACCGCCATTTCGTGGGTGATGAAAAGGATGGTCAGACGAAGTTCGGCGTTGATCCGCTTCAGAAGTTCGAGGATCTGGTCGGTCGTTTCCGGATCGAGCGCCGATGTGGCCTCGTCCGACAGCAGAACGGAAGGATTGGTGGCAAGCGCGCGGGCGATGCCGACACGCTGTTTCTGGCCGCCGGATAACTCAGCCGGATATCGGTCGCGCTTGTCGACCAGACCAACCATCTCAAGCAAAGGCTCGACACGCTTGACGATCTCGCCTTTCGGCACGCCGGCGATTTCAAGAGGCAGCGCTATATTTTCAAAGGCGGTGCGAGACGACAGCAGATTGAAATGCTGGAAGATCATGCCGATCGAGCGGCGCGCGTTCCGCAAAGAAGGCTCATCCAGTGCCGTGATCTCGGTGTCGTTGACCTCAACCGAACCCTGCGTCGGCCGCTCAAGACCGTTGATCAGGCGGATCAGCGACGATTTCCCGGCGCCGCTGCGGCCGATCACGCCAAGGATCGATCCTTCCGGAACTGTCAGGTCGATATTGTCGAGCGCGACAACCTCGCCTGTTCCTTTGCGCGCGGGATAAACTTTGCGAATGCCTTTAAGGACAATACCGGGCGATGCTGGCGAGGAAGCCGCATGCAACGGAATTCCACTTTGCTGCAGCCATGGCGCATTCATGTGATGAGTCTGTTCCGTGATCTGGTGTTGCAAGTCGCAGGGTGATGATCTGCTTGGATTATCAGACATTTGGTGCGCCGCAATACATCTGGAAACAAAGCAATACGTCGGTTTCATAACTCCGCATGCTGGAAGATTTTTTCAAGTTGCGGACCGTATGGGGGCGCATCTGCTAGGCGCTATTGCATGGTTTACCCGCAAAAATTCATGGGCGGGGCAGAACCTTCAGCCGCCGCCCGCTCCACAGGGTTAAAGCCACGCCGACGAATACAGCCGC
>CAZQMD010000162.1:0-10889 GCA_964594185.1 uncultured Afipia sp.
CGAAACGTTCTTGTAGTCCTGCACCGAGAGGAATTCGCCTGCGCCATAAAGCAGGCCCTTCACCAGGCCGCCATACCAGGGGAAGGTCGCAATGTCGGCAATGGTGTAGTCGCTTCCTGCCAGATACTCGCTCTCCGCCAGCCGCCGGTCGAGCACGTCGAGTTGCCGCTTCACCTCCATGGCGAAGCGGTCGATGGCGTATTCAATTTTTGTTGGCGCGTAAGCGTAAAAATGGCCGAGGCCGCCACCGAGATACGGTGCGCTGCCCATTTGCCAGAAAAGCCACGACAGACATTCGGCGCGCGGCGCTGCCTCGCGCGGCAGGAAGGCTCCGAACTTTTCTGCGAGATGAACAAGGATTGCGCCGGATTCGAACACGCGAATCGGCTTTTCACCTGAGCGGTCCATCAGCGCAGGAATTTTGGAGTTCGGGTTGATTTCGACAAAGCCACTGCCAAACTGATCGCCGTCGCCAATACGGATCAGCCAGGCGTCATATTCCGCGCCTTTGTGGCCGAGCGCGAGCAGCTCCTCCAGCATGATGGACACTTTCTGGCCGTTCGGCGTGGCCAGCGAGTAAAGCTGCATCGGATGCTTGCCGATCGGCAGGTCCTTGTCATGGGTCGGGCCGGCCACCGGGCGGTTGATGTTGGCGAAGCGTCCGCCGTTGGCCTTGTTCCAGGTCCAAACCTTGGGCGGGGTGTAATCAGCTGAATCGGTCATTTCGAAAGCCCTGTTTCCAGGACTGGATTAAGCCCTGACCGCATTGTCCGCAAGCGGACGCGATCACGCCCGTTGCGACTCGTAAGCTTTCAGATGCGTGTAAACGATCCGCAGCAGCGGCACGTTCAGCGCGCCCTTCTTGTTCGTCTCTGCACGATGGATCAGGTCGCCGATGATCTGATCGGCTTCGATCCGGGCATTGCTGCGGATGTCACGCAGCATCGATGCGGTCATCTGCGAGCCGGGCGCGAACAGCAGGCCATTGGTACGCTCGATGAATTCCGCACGCGGGGCATGTCCCGCAGCTTCGGCGACCGAGGCGATTTCAGCACGAAGCCCGCGAATGAAATCCGCCCCGCCCGGCGCACCGGTGATGTGTCCGGCCGGTGCGCGCATCAGTGAAGTCGCGCCTGCGAGTGTCGCGAGGAACACCCACTTCTCATACATTTCCTGCACGATGACATCGCTGGCGCGGGCCTCGAACATTGCGCCCTGTAGCGCGGTCTCGATCCGCTTGGCGCGGTCGCCTTTCGGGGTGCCGCGTTCGCCGAACGACATGGAGTGCATCGGCGCAAGCTGATGGATGACGCCTTCGCCGTCGAGCATCGAAGCGATCTGGCATTGCCCGCCCATGACGCGGTCGATGCCGAACTTTGCATCCAGCACGTCGAGATGTTTCATGCCGTTGAGGAAGGGAATGATCGCGGTGTCCGGACCGACGGCGGCTGCGAAAGAGGCGACCGCGTCATCGAGATCGTAGGCCTTGCAGCTCAGGATGATGACATCGAACGGCGCGGCGATCTTGTCCGCCACCACGGTCGGCGGGTTCTTGAGTGTGACGTCACCGACCGGGCTTTTGATGACAAGCCCGTTCTTCGCCAGCAGTTCGGCGCGCTTCGGGCGCACCAGAAAGGTGACGTCACGGCCAGCCTGCAACAGCCTGCCGCCGAAATATCCGCCGGTCGCACCGGCGCCGATCACGAGAATCCGCATGTCAAATCCACTTCTTGTTGAGTGTTAGGGCGCGATCCGGGGCGCGCAGCACGGATCAGCCTGATTGGTGAGCGCGCGATCCTTGCTCGAATGACAACGCCTGCGCAAGCGGGGCTCGCGCAGGCGTGATGCTCGGCAGCTATGCGCTTACCACTTCTCGCCGAAGGGACGGATTTCCATCTCGAAGGTCCAGGCGCTGCGCGGCTGCTGATAAAGCTGCCAGTAGGATTCAGCGACGGAGGAGGGCGGCATCAGAAGGTCCGGATTGTCCAGGGCATGGGGGCCAAGCCCCTCAATGCGGCGCTGGCGCACCCATTCGGTATCGACGCCCGAGTCGATAATCAGATGCGCGACATGGATATTCTTGGGGCCGAGTTCGCGGGCGATGGACTGTGCCACGGCGCGCAGGCCGAACTTGGCGCTGGCAAAAGCCGCATAGCCGGGGCCGCCGCGCAGGCTGGCGGTGGCGCCGGTGAAGAAGATATTGCCCTTGCCCCGCGGCAGCATCACGCGCGCGGCCTCGCGCCCGGCAAGAAAGCCGGAATAGCAGGCCATCTCCCAGACCTTGCGGAAGACGCGTTCAGTGGTGTCGAGGATCGGAAAATTGACGTTGGCGCCGATATTGAAAATGCAGACGTCGAGCGGGGCATGCTTGTCCGCATCGGTGATGAAGGAAATGATCTCGTCTTCTTTTCGCGCATCAAGCGAGCGGGCATGAATCTCGCCGCCCGCCGCCTCGATCTCCTTCACCAGCGGCGCGAGCTTCTCGCCGTTGCGGCGGCCGGCGAACACCGTGAATCCTTCGGAGGCAAATTTCTTGGCGATCTCGCCGCCGATAAAATCGCCGGCGCCGATGACAGCCACAGTCGCATTTCTTTTGGCCAAGACAGCCTCCTTTAGCAGACGGTTGATGCGCGGCGGAGATGTTTCCGCCGCGCAGGGATCAAGTCAATTCATTCACTTCGCATCGTCGCTGATCAGCCCGCCCACAAGATCCCAGGCCTTGCCGTTCCAGCGTTGCAGATTGAGCTGGGTGTACATCTTGTTGTTGGTCGCGCTGGTATTCACCACAATTCCGGGGAGCGACATCGGCAGCGCCAGATTCTTGATGTTGCGCGTCTGCTTGAGAATGTTCTCCCGCGACAGATCATTGCCGCACTGTTTGAGAACCGTTTCCAGCACGACGCCCTGGTGGATGCCGGTGAAATAGTTGCTGTCGGCGAGATCGGCGCCCTGCATGTATTTTTCCATGAAGGAGCGATACATTTTCACGCCCGCATCATTGACCCATTTCGGATCGTCCGGGTCCTTGCGATAGGTTGCCGTCATCACGCCGGTCGAGATGTCCAGCCCTGCGGGTTGCAACACCGCCGCGATCGAGCTTGAAATCAGATTGGTGATGAACAGCGGCTTCCAGCCGGATTCGTGAGTCTTGCGGATCGCCTGAGCGGCGAATTTCGGTGTGCCCGCAAAAAGCATGACCGTCGCGCCGGAGCTTTTCAGCGAGACGATCTGCGAATCGATGGTCGGCTGGCTGACTTCGTAGGAGCTGGTGACCACCTTCTTGTCGAAGGCCGGGCCGAGCTCGGCCTTGAAGCCTTCGATGAAATCTTTCCCAAGATCGTCATGCTGATAAAGGATCGCGATCTTGGCGTCGGGCATTTCCTTAGCAAGATAACGCGCATAGGCGCGCGACTCGGTGTCGTAGCTCGGCAGCCCGGTGGTGATCATCGGGTATTCTTTGTAGTCCGTGAACCGCGTGGCGCCGGTCACGATAAAGGCCTGCGGAATCTTCTTGGCCGCAAGATACTTTGCGATGGCAAGATTGCTCGGCGTGCCCAGCGTCGAGAACATGAATGCGACTTCGTCGGATTCGACCAGCTTGCGGGTCTGCTCAACAGCCTTGGGCGGGCTGTAAGCATCGTCGAGCGCGATCAGGTTGATCTTGCGCCCGTTCACGCCGCCGTTGTCGTTGATGAAATTGACGTAGGCGATCAGCGACTTTCCGACCGCGCCCAGCGCCGAGGCCGGCCCGCTGAAGGGAAACACTGCTCCAACCTTGATCTCGGTCGCCGTCACGCCCGGCGCATCGGCGGCTATCGCCGAGAGAGGCAGTCCGGCAAGCAACAGGGCGGCCGCCGTGGCCTTGAGTGCTGTTCTCCGCAACATTTGGTCGTCTCCATCCCATTGGTTGTTTTTGGGCCGCCGGACCGCAAGCCGTCCTGGACCGTTCAATCGACCAATAGGGTTCTGATATAGAACTGTCAATGCGACGCATTGTGATGCGTATTTGCCGCAACGCACAAAACAAAAGGTTCGCGCATCAGAGAGTCGGCGGTATAGTGCATACCAAATCGGAATTGATCGCCGTCTGGCTTTTGTGACGCCGGATAGGGCGGCGCGGAGATGCGATATGAAATGGGATCGTCTGGACGAAGAAGCCTGCTCGGTGTCACGCACGGTCTCTGTGATCGGCGACCGCTGGACGCTTCTGATTCTTCGCGACTGCTTCCGGCGGATTCGCCGGTTCGATGAATTTCAATCGCGCCTCGGCATCACGCGGCATCTGCTGGCTGAACGCTTGCGCAAGCTCGTGCGTCAGGGCGTGTTACGCAAGGTCGTCTATCAGGAGCGGCCGAAGCGATACGAATACATTCTGACCCAGAAGGGTCTCGAACTGCATCCGATCATGATGGCGATCGTTCACTGGGGCGACGTGCACATGGCGGATGAGCGCGGGCGGCCGGTGCTTCATCAGCACAAGAACTGCGGTCATGATTTCGATCCGGTGATGACCTGCTCGGTATGCAATGAGCCGCTGGCAGCCAAGGAAGTCCATGTCCATCCGGGGCCGGGCGCCGACCGGTCAAAGAGCATGCTGCCGTCGCTCGAACAGCAGGCGATGGACTGATTTCACCGTACTGTTGATTGCGACCCCGCCGAATCGCATCCGCAGCCGGATGCGAATGCGTGGTCGCGCGCGTCGCTGGGCCTTCGTGTGGCGCGCGCGACCTCCTCAGTCAGATTCTGTGGCCATGAATGGCCCTCCGCAGTCCGTCTGGACTTCGCGCTTATTTAATGTTATCGTTGTTTACATTATTGAACCGTGCGATTGGTGTGTCATGCTGATAGTCCATCATCTCAACAATTCGCGCTCGCAGCGCGTGCTCTGGCTGCTGGAAGAACTCGGCGTGCCTTACGAGATCGTGCGCTACCAGCGCCTGCCGTCGATGCTGGCACCGAAGGAACTGCGCGCCATTCACCCGCTCGGCAAGTCGCCGGTCATCACGGACAACGGCAACACCATCGCGGAGTCCGGCGCCATCGTCGAATACATCATCGAGACCTATGGCAATGGCCGCCTGATACCGCCGCCGAAAACGCCGGAGCGGCTGCGCTACACCTATTGGCTGCATTATGCCGAAGGCTCGGCGATGCCGCTGCTGTTGCAGAAGCTGCTGTTCACGTTGGCCCCGAAACGGGTGCCGGGGTTATTGCGCCCGTTCGTCAAACCGGTGTTCGACCGGATGCTGACAACGCTGGTCGATCCGCAGCTCAAGCAGCACATCGGCTTCTGGGAAAGCGAACTCAACAAGAGCGAATGGTTTGCCGGCAATGATTTCACCGCCGCAGACATCCAGATGAGCTTTCCGCTGGAAGCCGCATCCGCCCGCGCCGGTCTCGATGAAAGTTATCCGAAGGCGTGGGCCTGGTTGAAGCGAATCCACGCACGACCTGCCTATCAGCGTGCGCTGGAAAAGGGCGGGCCGTATCAGGTCGGACGCTAAGCGCCGGTTCAACCGGTCTTCAAAATGCCGGCGGGGCAATCAACGGAAGCAGCCGCGTGTCCAGCACCGCCGCGGTGCGATGTCCGATGCCCGCGAGATACGTCTCGTCCGTTGCGAAGGCCAGAAAGGCGGCGACGTTCTTTTGCCGGACGAGCAATACGCGGTCCCAGCGTTCATGCTGCGGTCCGATCAGGAACGAGCCGCCTTCACCCACAAACAGAATATCGCCGCCGCTTTTCTGCAGGAGCGGCAAGGTATGAGCCATGTAGCGATCGTAAGCCTCGGCTCCACTAATGGGAGTTTCCGGCGCCAGGGATGGCGTTGCGGAATAATCAGCGACCGCGCGAAATCGAAGCAGATTCAGCATCGTCACTTCGCCCGTGATGCCGCGCATCACAAAGTCCCGTCCGGATTCGTGCGTCGGCTCGAGATAGTAATCCGCTGCGTTGGTCATGATCGTTTCCGGTTTCTCAAAGACGGTTTCACAGAGCCGCGTTATCCGTGGCTCTATGAAAAGGGTGTGCTGTTATCGATAACGGTGACCTAGACCGCAGGAAATCCGAACAGGCGTTGCGGATTGTCGGTGAGAATGCGGTTGCGCAGCGCAGTGTCCGGCACCCAGTCGGCCAGAAGATCGATCAGGTCAGCCACGCTCATCATCACGCCCCAGTTGGCGACATGCGGCCAATCCGATCCCCACACGCAGCGATCGGGCGCAGCCTCGATCACCTTGTGTGCGAACGGGATCGTATCGCGATAGGGCGGGCCTTCCACGGTGTTGCGATAGGCACCGGACAGCCGCACCCAGGCGCCGTCGCGGAGCAGCGAGAGCAGGGTCTGGAAGCCCTCATGCTCCACACCGGCGGAGGTCGGAAAATGGCCGATATGATCGACCAGGAACGGGACTGGAAGTTTTGAGAGGCGCGGCGCCAGCGCTTTCAGATCGCGCGCATCGAGCAGGAATTGCAGATGCCAACCCATCTCGCGGCACAACGCACCGTAGCGTTCGATCTGCGAAAAATCGACGCCTCCGCCGCCATAGAGCACATTCATGCGCAAGCCGACGATACCGGCATCCTTCAGCGTCTGCTTTTCGCGTTCGGGACAATCGAGCGCGATGACGCCGATGCCGCGCAACCGCTGGCGATTGGCGGTGAGCGCATCGACCATCAGGCGGTTGTCGGTGCCGTGTACGCTGACCTGTGTCAGCACGCCGTAGGTCATGCCGGTGGCATCCAGCATGGCGAGATAGGATGCCGCGGTTGCTTCCGGCGGCGTATAGGCGCGGCCCGGCATGAACGGATAAGCCGGCGGCAGGCCGATGACATGGCAATGCGTATCGACAGCGCCCTTCGGCACCGTGAAGCGTGTGGCCGCGCGTTGAATGGCCTGAGGCCCCGGACATGCCGGGGCCTCATTCTGAGTCGTGTGTGAATCAGGCATCGGCGTCGAGAATCCGTCCGCGGGTTTCCGGCAGGGCGAATGCCGCAAGGAAGAACAGGCTATAGGCCGCAACCGCGAAAATGCAGATCGCGTTGGCGAGGGTTGTCGATGTCGACAGCCAGCCGACAAGGAACGGGAACAGCGCGCCGATGCCGCGGCCGAAATTGTAGCAGAAGCCCTGTCCCGATCCGCGCAGCCGCGTCGGGAACAGCTCCGTCAAAAACGCGCCGATGCCCGAGAAATAACCCGACGCAAAGAAGCCGAGCGGGAAACCCAGCAGCCACAGCACATCGTTGGTCAGCGTCACCTGTGTGTAGATCAGGATCAGAACGGTGGCGCCGATCGAGAAGATCAGGAACAGCTTGCGCCGCCCGATCCTGTCGGCAAGCCACGCGCCAACCAGATAGCCGATGAACGATCCGATAATCAGCGTCGCAAGATATCCGGTGGAGCCGACAATGGAGAGCTTGCGTTCGGTGGTGAGAAAGCGCGGCACCCAGAAAGTGATGGCGTAATAGCCGCCTTGGCAGCCCGTCGCCATCAGCGATGCGAGGATCGTGGTCTTTGCAATCGGCCCTGAGAAGATTTCCCAGAGTGCCGGACGATCCCCGGAGGCTTTCTGCTTGGCCCGCGCCTCGACGGCGACCTTGGGCTCCTCGACATATTTGCGCAGATAGAACACCAGCAGCGCCGGCAGCGCACCGATAGCAAACATCCAGCGCCAGGCCTCTTCCGCCGGCAACAGCGTGAAGATAATCGCCTGGGACAGCACGGCGAGACCCCAGCCGACAGCCCACCCGGACTGCACCGAGCCCACCGCGCGGCCGCGATATTGCGGGCGGATGACTTCGCCCATCAACACCGCGCCGGCCGCCCATTCGCCGCCGAAGCCAAGGCCGAGCAATGCGCGTGCGATGAAAAGCTGTTCGAAATTCTGCACAAAGGCGCAGACCAGTGAGAAAAACGAGAACCAGATGACGGTGAGCTGCAGCGTCTTGACGCGGCCGATGCGGTCGCAGAGATAACCCGCGCCCCAGCCGCCGATGGCGGAGGCGAGCAGCGTGACGGTGCCCGCAAGACCGGCAGTGCCGGGATCGACCTTCCACAGCGCGATGATCGTGCCGATCACCAGCGGATAGATCATGAAATCCATGCCATCGAGCGTCCAGCCCGTGAAGCAGGCCCAGAACGTGCGCCGTTCCGGAACGTTCATGTCGCGGTAGAAGGCTAGAAGGCTGGTGTCTTCGATCGGCGCGACTTCAATCGCGCCGGGCTGCTGAGCCGTGCTCATTGTGGATGCTCCCCAGTGTCTGCGGCTCTGTTGTGACCCTGCGTTCACCGCACGCCGCGAGGGTTTAGGTCCTGCAAGTCGTTGCGGCCCGTGGCGCAAATTCTACGCAGATCATTTTACCTGTCATCAGGCAAATGCGGGAATGCACGTTCCAACTCGCTCCGTCACGTGTCCACCGCGGCAAGCTCGACCGGCTTGTCGAAGACAGAGCGGTGAACCAGCGGCATCTCAGACCTGACAGCGGGAAAACGTGCGCGTTGCTACTGGCATATAAATGTTCTTGATATATCCAATTTATAGTTTTATATTTAAAACTAAAATGTTCTCTGAGGCAGGTTCTCCCATATTGGCGCTCAGGGATCGGGAAGTGTCGCATCGCAAGGCAAGCGTGCCCTTTGCCGGCGGTTCAATCACGGAGCAGAACTCAAGGGTTTTCGGAAATCTCCGCACGCTGCGTCGTTCTGACGGCGAGGCATCCTCCACCATGAATCAGCGAAGGACTATCGAATGCCACAAGATCGAAGACAGTTTCTCATTGCGGCTGGTCTTGTCGCCGCCAGCGCCAGGGTTTCCGCCAATCCACTCCCCGCAATAACGGACAAAACAATGCCGACCGGACTTACCTATGCGACTCTTGCGACACCCAATGGAATGACCCTCGGCATCCGGACCGACCGTGGCATCCTGGATGTTGCCCGCGCCGAATCCGTCTATCGGTGCGGCGCGCCACTGACGATAACGGAGGTCATCAATGCGCCCGGAAAGACTGGCGCTCTGAAGTTGCTGATCGAAAAGGCCCGCACCGGAACGGACGCCAGCGTCTTTATTGCAGAACAGGCGGCAAAGTTCGGACCGTGCGTTACCGACCCCGAGAAAATTGTCTGCATCGGTCTGAACTACAAAGCTCATATCGAAGAGGCGAACGCCAAGTTGCCTCCCGTGCCGATCCTCTTCAATAAATTCAACTCCTCTCTGAATTCGCATGGAGGAGAAATCGCGGTATCGAAAGAAAGATGCAATGCGTTCGACTATGAGGCCGAACTCGTTGTCGTCATCGGCAAGACAGCACGAAATGTATCCGAGGAAACGGCTCTGGATTATGTTTTTGGATACTGCGTCGGCAACGATTTCACCGCACGCGACATGCAATTTGTCACCGGGCAGTGGATGGTGGGTAAAACCGGCGACGGATGGGGGCCGATTGGGCCGTGGCTCGTCTCCGCAGATCAGGTCGATCCGAACAACCTGAACATACAATGCCGGGTCAACGGCGAAGTCCGTCAATCATCCAACACGTCGAGAATGATTTTTGATTGCAAAAAACTCGTCAGCTACATCTCGCAGTACATGACTTTAAAACCCGGCGATATAATATTCACAGGAACCCCGGATGGCGTGATTGTGGGAAAACCCAAGGAAAAGCAGGTCTGGCTAAAGGCTGGCGATAAAATTACCACCAGCATCGATAAACTGGGCGATCTGGAATTCACCTTGACGTAACAAGGCGAGGCGGCAGCCTGCTCACCAGTCTTAGAGTAGAACCGGGCTTGTAACGCCCGGTTGCCTTGAAAGCCCATTGAGGGAGACCAGGTCGCACGAAAGGAACAGGCGAGAAATCGTTTCCGATATCTTGCCTTTCCCAACAGAGAACTCTGAATGCCGCCATCAGATCTTCGAGACAGAGAGCCGTCCCAGGCCGAGAAGGCCGCCCTCGTGATCGAAAGGGCGATTATCATGGGAGAGCTTCTTCCAAAGCAGCGTCTTGGCGTCCACGATTTGGCGTCGCGATATCTGCTGGGCGCAACGCCGATTCGAGAAGGCTTGTCCCGGCTTGCCCATAGGGGCTTCGTGGTCGCGGTCGACAATCGTGGCTTCAGGGTTGCCGATGTCAGCGAGGAGGATCTGCGCGATATCATCCAGGTCCGCATGTCGATCGAAATGGATGCTCTGCGTCTCTCCATCCAGAACGGAACGGATGTATGGGAAAGCGAAGTCCTGGGAGCGATGCATCTGTTGAAGCGTACGGTAGAAAGAACCGGGACTGCCGATGCTGCCGGTGTCCCGGATGCACTTCATAAGGCTTTTCATCTGGCGCTTCTCGGAGCCTGCGGATCTCCACGCATGTTGGAGTTGTGCGGTCTCTATTTCGATCAGGCCTATCGCTACAGGCGGCTCCTTTTCGGAGAGACTCAATTGTCCGCGGACAAGTTTATCGCGGAGCACGAGAAGCTTGCGAAGGCAGCCTTAAACCGAAAGATCGATTTAGCCAGCGAACTGTATGCGCGCCATATCAATCGAACGCTCACCAGCCTCTATCCCAAAGCACGCGCCGTTGCTTTGCCGCGTGTCATCGCCCCCGAGTCATAGTCTTTAGTAACCTGCGGCTTCCGCGCCGCGCGTGCGTGGATCGGGCGCGCCGAGCAGGCCTTCCGGCGTCACGGCAATGGAATTGGCCGATGTCTGGCCGAGCGGTTCGATGACACGGTGTCCGCGCTCGCGCAGTGCGGCAAGTGTTGCTTCGGGAAATCCATGTTCGACGCGGACTTCGTCCGGCAGCCATTGATGATGCAGCCGCGGTGTCGATACGGCCGCCGCGATGTTCATGTCGAAGTCGATGGCATTGATGAGCACCTGAAGCACCGCCGAAATGA
>CAZQMD010000163.1:0-10772 GCA_964594185.1 uncultured Afipia sp.
GGCGGAAAATGCGCGGCCTCCGTCCGATCCTATGACCAGCGCGCGATGCCCACGCGGCACGAGGCGAAACGATTCCTGAACGGCTTCCACGACGTTCTCGTCGCATGCGTTGAGCTTGGTGTGAATCTCCAGACAGGCGACACCGTCACCGATGTCCCAGATCGACGCTGATGCGTTCTCATAGATCGGCTTCGTCCGAAGTTTTGCATCGGCGAGCCGCAATGGCCGTTCCGCTCCGCTTGCAGCCGCCGTTGGCGCGCCGATCGCACCAAATCCGCCAGCTCTGGCGGCCTCGCGGAGCAAATCAGGGACATCTCTGCCCTCTCGCTCGAGTCGCGCGGATATCCAGTCAGCGCCTACCTCGTCCGCCAGCTCGAACGGTCCGCGCGCCCAATTGTAGCCGATCCGCATGGCCAGATCGATCGAGGTGGTTTCCTCCGCGATCTCGCCGGCGATTTTTGCCGAATACTGAACGAGATGCGAGAGCACCGCCCATGCATACGCGCCACTACGACCGGGACTTTCGCATAATGCGCGCAGACCTGCATGATTTGTTGCGGGTGGCGCCTGATATGCCCGATATTCACCCGACTTAAGATCAAGCACTTCGCTGATCTTTGTTCCGTTTACGACACCGCGCCGATAGAAGCCGCCCGGCCCGAAGCGCCCCGTGAGCCCGCGGTCGAGCATCGAGGCAAACAGTTCATTACGCGTGATATCGTGAGTGTGATGCGCGTCGTCCGGAGGAAGCATGCTGAGCAGACTTTTCCAGACCAGGGGAACAAGATTGATCCCGACATAATCGAAAAGACCGAACACGCCGGTCTGCGGAACACCGAATGGCTTCCCGACAATCGCGTCGGCCTCTTCAACCGTAAGACCTGCCTTCATCGCTTCCAATGCGGCGACGGACATCCAGTAATTGCCGATACGATTGGCGATGAAGCCGGGTGTATCGCGGCATGCGACCACGGATTTTCCCAGCAGCTCTCCGGCCCAACGGCTCACGCGTGCCCGGCTGCCGGAGGCCGTGTATTCACCCGTGACAACCTCGAGAAGCAGCATTCGCCGAGGAGGATTGAAAAAATGAGATATGACGAAATTCTGCTTGAAACCGTCCGAGCGCCCTTCGACCAGATCCTTCAGCGGGATAGTGGACGTGTTGGACGACACGATCGCATCGTCACTCCGGAACTGATCGATACGGCTGAAGAGCGAGCGCTTGACGTTGAGATCCTCGACGATGGCTTCAATAATCCAGTCCGAGTCGCCGATCCTGTGAAGATCATCTTCCAGATTCCCGGTCTCGATAAACGCTTCAAGCGCGGGATGGGTGAATCCTTCGGCTTTCAATTGCCGAGCTACGCCACCGCGAGCGATCCCATTGCGCTCTGTCGCCTTGTCCGACGCGACATCCAGAAGCCGGACCGGGATGCCTGCACTCGCCAGCAGAGCGGCGATGCCAGACCCCATTGAGCCCGCGCCGATGACCGTGACCTTCTTCAGGTCACGATTCTTGATCAGGGCGTTGACGGGATGCTGAAGCTGCAACGGAGTGGACGCAGGCGATGCTGCATCGGTGCCGGACGCCCTGATATTCATAGGATTGCCTTCGCGGTTAGAAAGAGACAGGTCAGTGGACACTTTCCACCACTAGGGCGATCCCTTGTCCGCCACCGATGCACATGGTGACAACACCATACTTCCCGCCGATGCGGCGAAGCTCGTAGAGGGCCTTGACGGTGAGGATTGCACCCGTCGCGCCGAGCGGATGACCCAGCGCGATCGCGCCACCGTTGGGATTGAGCTTCTCGGGGGAAAAACCGAGGCCATCCGCGACCGCCAGCGCTTGCGCGGCAAATGCCTCGTTGGATTCGATGACATCGATATCTGCGAGAGAAATCCCGGCGCGCTTCAGCGCGAGCGGAACTGCCTTCACGGGCCCCACGCCCATGATCTCGGGCGGAACACCGGCCAGCCCCCAAGACACCAGGCGGCCGAGTGGCTTCAGATTTCTGCGCGCGACTTCGGCTTCGCTCGCCAGCACAACAGCCGCGCCCCCATCGTTGATTCCGGATGCGTTGCCCGGCGTCACCGTCCCGCCCTGTCTGAAGGCCGGCTTCAGCTTCGCGAGATCGGCCATATTCGTCGCAGGCCGTGGATGCTCGTCGGTGTCGAATACCATAGAGCCTTTCCGGGTTTTCAGTTCGATTGGAGCGATCTGTTCCTTGAAGCGCCCCTGCGCGATTGCGGCAGCAGCGCGGCCCTGACTGACCACCGCGAACTCATCCTGCCTTTCGCGCGAAATCTGATGGAGTTCGGCGACATTCTCGCCGGTGCAGCCCATGGCACCGTGGCCGAACGGATCGGCGAGCGTATTGGTGAGCCAGTCATAAACCACCCCATCGCCCATCTTGTGGCCGTACCGCATGCCGTTAACCGAATAAGGAGAGCGGCTCATGGACTCCGCACCACCGGCGATCGCAATCTTCGATTCGCCAAGTCGAATCATCTGGGCGGCATTTATGATTGCCTGTGCACCCGAACCGCAAAGCCTGTTGACAGTGAGGCCCAACGACTCCGTCGGCATCCCCGCCTCGATCGCAACCGTTCGTCCCAGAAAGAGATCGGCAGCCTCGGTCGGGATAACGGTGCCGAACACGGAATTGTCGACATCGGCCGCCTCAAGCCCTGCTCGGGCAATCGCGGCCTTCGCCGCGACCGTACCCAATTTGGTGGGCGATTGATCCTTCAGGCTGCCGCCGAAAGTCCCGATCGCCGTGCGCGCTCCGCTTACGATAAAGATACCGTCTGACATGGTCGTCGTCCTTCGCTTTTAAATCCGGATAATGATGTCCGCTGAGGCGTCTTCGCCATACAGCAAGTCCACGAGATACTTGCGCTTCGTCAGAACGGCGCGCTGATTGAGATAGCCCTTGTCGGTGATTTCCCCGTCCGCCAGCGACGGCGGATCCTCGAGCAGAACAGCGCGGGCGATGCGCGTTGACGATCCGCCTCGGGCCAATTCCGCCAGACCTTTTGCAAGATGAGCGCGGACGGCGGAGTTCTGGATGAGATTCTGAATCGGGGCGTCGGGCTGGCCCGCAATCTCGCGACAACCGGCAAGGCTGGGAAATATCAGGAGACCGACCTCGTCCTGATCCTGCCCCGTGACCACAGCGTCCTGAATCACGGGAGCGGCCGCGCTAATCGCCGCAATGCGCAGCTTGCCCACCTGAACCCAGGTGCCCGTGGTGAGCTTGAAATTCTCAGACACACGCCCGTCGAACAATACGCCCTTGCCCGGATCCTGCGGATCAAGAAGGCGGCCCGCATCTCCAATGCGATAAAATCCCTCTTCGTCGAACGCCGCTGCCGTCGCCGTCGGATCCCGCCAATAGCGTTCGAAAACCATAGAACCGCGCAGACGCAGTTCCGTCCTGCCGCCCTCGGTGACGAGCTTTATTTCGCAACCCGCAACAGGCACACCCAGGTTATTGCAATGAGTATTTCCTCGCGGCGTGATCGAGACCACCGGAGACGTCTCCGTAGAGCCCCAACCGATGAATATCTCGAAGTCATCTCTTCCATAAATTTTTGCGAGCTTTTGGAGTTGATCCCAAGTCGTCTGGGGAAGCGCGGCCCCCGCCGAGAAAATTGCGCGAAGCCGGCTGAAGAATTTCGCAGCAAGATCGCTGTCGGCCTTCATAGATCGGGTAAGTTCCGCAAGCGCGCCCGGTACCGAGAAATGCATTGTCGGCGGCGCCCGCTTGATGTTGTCCACCGTGCGCTGGAATTGCCCTGGCAGCGGTTTGCCGTCGTCGATGACCAGCGTGCCGGCATTTCTCAAGACGGAATTAAAGACGAGGTTGCCGCCGAACACATGATTCCATGGAAGCCAATCCACCACGACCAGAGGATGTTCGGCCAGAAAAGGCCAGCTTCCGAGGATAGCCTCCTGATTGGAGCACATCATTCCATGCGTCATGACCACGCCCTTGGGCGCGCCCGTCGATCCGGATGTAAACAATATCTTCGCGACGGTTTCCCAAGATAGCGCGGGCAGAAGACCGCTGGAACTCCCGCCCTCCTCGATCAGTTCCTGCAAGGAAGATTGGCCGCGCCGATCATCGATCGTCGCCGTGATAGCGGGGATGCCAAGCTCCGCGGCAAGTCCGAGACCTCGAGCACACACCTCCTCGTCCTGGGCGAATACTGCTCCGGGTGTCAGCAGCGACAGGATGTCCTTCAACCGACCCGTATCTTCAATTTGTGAATAGGCCACCGAGATCGGGGAAACCGGCACGCCGGCCATCATGGCACCGAGACTCATAAGAGCGTGTTCAATGGAGTTTTGCGACAGAATAGCCAGAGGACGATCCCGCCCCAGTCCGCGGTTGAGCAGAGCCCGCCCGATTAGCAGCGATGTTCGGAAGGCGTCTTCGTAGCTGAGAGTCTGCCACACGCCCTGCACACGCTGCTCCAAAAATGCCCGTATAGGCGCTCGTTTGGCCGCGGCAGCCAGCATCTCGCCGATATGAGCAAATCCGGCCGACTCGACCGGCTGTCCTTTAAGAATGTCAGGCCTTGTTTCGTTTCGTGCGAGCATCGTCGTGCCTCCCTCAACGCTGCCTCGGGCAGTTCTTTGAAAAACTAGATAACATTGTTATCTATTTTAGGCAAGTTGAGGCTCTGCAAAAAATGATCGGGGTGATGCACTGCGAAAAATTTTGGTTTAGTGTCTCAAGGACCGAAAAGAAGGACCAGGCGTGTCTCATCCCAATCCGAAAACAAACGTCAAACGAACAAGCCCGAAAAAAGGGACAACCCGTCGATTGACCGACAAAGGCTCAACTTTAAAGACGAACGCTATCCCCCCAGCTACACCACCGGCAATCAATATGTCCTATCTCGAAGGAACGATCGGCTACGCGGTTCGGCGCGCGCAGATTTCGATCTTTCAAGATATCTATCAGGCGTTCGGTGAGCTCAAGATTACGACCGCAGAATTCTCTGTGTTAGCTGTTGTGGCCGACAACCCCGGTATCAATCAGGCCGATCTCGCGCTTGCCCTCGGAGTTGAACGACCGAGAATGGTTCCGATCATCAACAAACTTGAAGATCGCAATCTCGCAACGCGAGTGGTTGATGCCGATGACGGTCGGGCCCGGCTTATTCAGCTCACGAAACAAGGAACGCAACTTTTGAATACTTTGAAAATGCGCTTCGCTGAACATCAGCAACGTATGCTTAAGCGGCTTGAGGTGAACGAACCAAATAGAATACTTCGCGATCTCTGGAAACTGGCGGCAAAGTAGCGAAAGCTGCCGCTTATGTTACCTAACCACGCGCCTCTGCGAATTGATCATAGAATGAGCCGAGCATCGGTCAGTTTGCCGTCCCAACCGACGATCAGACGAAGACGACCTTATTAACTCGGTCAAGCATCAGCCTGATTGGAAACGGGCCAGGTTATCAGTGTTGCAGGGCAATGCTCAAAAATCAGAAACCTGTCTAAGCAGGCAATAGTTCGATCGTCGATTTATACCAAACAGCTAAGACTTCTGCATCTCGATCAAGAGGTATGCGCTTCGGGAACGTCTTGAGGTGAAACACTTCGTTGGACGAGATCACATGCTCGATGCCGGGAATAGCTTCGCCATGGTTGGGTGTGCCGCCGGTGGCGATCAGGACATACTTTGCCTTGACGGTTTCGCCGGTCGAAAGACGCAATGTGTGTGCGTCCTCGAGCGTGGCCCTCGCCTTGACGATCTTCGCACCGGCTTTCTCGACATTGAACGTATATGCCGCTTCAAGCCGGGCGATTTCCTTGTCCTTGTTGGCAATCAGGGTGGCCCAGTCGAAGGTCGCCTCCGGAATGGTCCAGCCGAAGCCCGCAGCATCGTCCAGTTCGTGGCGAACGTGGGAGGCATAGACCATCAGCTTCTTGGGCACGCAGCCGCGGATCACGCAGGTGCCGCCCATGCGATATTCCTCGGCGACCAGAACGCTTGCACCGTAACCGGCAGCGATACGGGCAGCGCACACGCCGCCCGACCCGCCGCCAATCACAAACAGGTCAACCCTCGATAGGCTCATGCGACGTTCACCTTCGCGTAAAGGAGCACGTGCCGTTGAGCTATCGACGCATAGCCGTTTGCCCGAACAGAACGGCCTTCGAATCCTCTGTCACGACCGGCCCCCCATTGAGCCACTCACGGCCAACATTCCAGCCTTCGCGAACCTTTGGCATTTTGCTGAGCATCAAAAACCACCGTTTTAGATGCGGAAACTCCTCAAGGTCTTGCCCTTGAAGCTTGTAGGGCTTGATCCATGGCCAACAGGCCATGTCGGCGATAGAGTATTCACCAGCAACGTATTCGCGGTCCGCGAGCCGCGTATCCAGCACCCCATACAAGCGGTTTACTTCCTTGGTGTAACGATCTGCTGCGTAGGGCACTGGACTATTAACGTATTGCCGAAAGTGATGAGCCTGTCCGCACATTGGTCCCAAGCCGGCCATTTGCCACATCAACCACTGAACCACGTCATAACGCGCACGCACTTCTTCCGGCAAAAAGCGATCATGCTTTTCGGCGAGATACAACATGATAGCGCCCGATTCGAAGATCGCGATGGGATCTCCACCACCATGTGGCGCATGATCGACAATGGCTGGCATCCGCCTGTTCGGACTGATTTTGGCATAGGCCGGCTTAAATTGATCGCCAGCTCCGATATTGAGCGGTACTAGGTTGTAAGGCAATTCGAGCTCGTGAAGCAGGATGGTAATCTTGCATCCATTTGGCGTGGGCCAGTAATAAAGGTCGATCATGTTGCTACCTTATCGACGACATCTAATTTCTCGAAAAACAGTCGTTCAAATCGACGATTTCATTTATCCGCAATCGCGCAGAAGCATTTAGCGCGTTGTATTTCTCCTGCAGCAGGCGATAGCATTTCGCATGATACTTGAAGGGCGCCTGTGTGTAGGAAAGGCCAAGAACTTCGAAGCAAAATTCCGGTCTTCCCTCTTCGAGAGCCTGCTGATTACTTTTGAGATATGGAAGGTAGATATCGGCAGCCAGTTGCAGCAGGCCTGTTGTAGCGGCCCCCACATTGCTCAGGTCTATTTGTTCTGGATCTATCCCGGACGAATCTTCCAAAAGCTGCAGATAGGGGAATATCCCAAGCCCGCGATCGCGCATCGCTTTCCATGGAGTCGGATCAGTCGCCAGCGACTGAAGCTGTCCGTAAAGACCGAAATCGGCAAGCGTCGGCGAATTTCCGAAAAGAAAAGTTGAACTGCTCGAAATTCCATCCATCGCTTTCAGCAGCCGATTGAAGCTTTCGAGAATCAAAGGGGCATTACGAGGTGTCGCTCCGACAAGAGGCATCCGCGATTGCTGCCGAGACGAAAAGTGTGCCGCAGCTTCCTGCAAGACCGACTGATGATAATTTCCTCCCAAGAATTCACCGGTGACGACTCGACTCTTGAACGTGGCATTTTCCTGAGTGCCCCACCTGTAAAGGAAGGCCACCTTCACGAGCCACTCGTCCGCCATGTCTTCAATTAGATCGGACAAAAATGCGGCGCCCAAATCGAGAGGCACGACCGGGCGGTCTTTGTGCTGATCATCGAGCAGGTAAGCGATTGTTGTCGACTCGTTGCGAACGGATGCGTCCTCGGGGAAATAGACAGCCGGAACGACTTTGGGCGATAAGTCTCTAAGTAACGCGTTGGAAGCCGCGCAGAGCGGTGGATGTGGAAGATTCTCCGGTATCCAGTCTAGCGTAGCCGGCATCCAATCAAACGGCAGCCGCTTGTATCGCATGAGCGACCGAAGTTTGAGAGCGTAGGGTGAACCAATCGACCCAAACAGGCGATATCGCATTGCGGAGCGCGAGATTTCATTTTTCATGGCCAAACGATAGCCAGCTTTACAACCGCGTCCTCATGCACAGGCGACAGAGGCTACGGCGAAAACGCCAATTTGCCATGTCCGTTACGCCGCACTGATTGGCGGCGGGAAACGAGAACACCAACACACTTTTTGGGACATTCGCTCCACAACCGAGGAGCACTCCATGAATCTCGCAAATATCTTGATAAACCACGCGCGTTTCCAGCCGAACCGCACCGCAATACTTTTTGAAGACGTCCGGCTGTCGTTCTATGAATTCAACCAAAGGGTCAACCGGCTCGCTAACGCCCTCACCGGCCGCGGCGTCAAATTCGGTGACAAGATCGCTTGTGTCGTGCCAAATTGCCTTGAGATGGTGGAACTGTATTGGGCAACGGCCAAGATCGGAGCTGTCGCAGTCCCGCTTAGTCCGCTGCTGAATGGGAGCGCGCTTAGGGGACTCATCAACCACTCAGATTCTATCTTTGCTTTCCTCTCCCCTCAGGCCGCGGCGGACCTGGATTCCGGCGACGATAGCAGCTCGAAGGTTCCCCTCGCCAACCAGATTATTGTCGGCGGCGAGTACGCATGTCGTACGGCCTTCGACAAGTTTGTAGGGACGGCAGCGTCAAGCGAGCCGGTTCTGGCTCACACCTCTCCATCGACTCCCTTGATGATCGTTTACAGCAGCGGAACGACAGGTGAGCCGAAGGGAATTGTGCTCAGCCACTACGCAAGGTCGATGTATTGCACACTGTATGCTTCCGCATGGCGAATGACGCCAGAAAGCGTATCTCTGCACACGGGGTCTCTGGTTTTCAACGGCGCATTCATGACTTTATTGCCGAGCTTCTTCCTCGCCGGAACATATATCCTGCACGAGGCATTCGATCCGGAAGCAATATTAAAGACCATCGAAAGCGAGAAGGTCACTCATATGGTGATGGTGCCTTCGCAGATTCTCGCCCTTCTGGATTGTCCGACCTTTAGTCCTGAGCGCATTGCGTCGCTGGAGGCTCTTATTTCACTCGGCGCTACCCTTCACTTGTCGCACAAGAAGCGATTGCTCGACATCATCGGAAATCGTTTCTACGAGATGTACGGGCTCGCCGAAGGATTCATGACCATTCTCGACAAGACGAAGGCCGCGTCAAAATTGTCGTCGGTGGGCGCGCCGCCACCATTCTTCGATATGCGGATTGTCAATTCTGCGGGAGAAGAAGTGCCACCGAATACCGTCGGGGAAATCGTTGGCCGCGGCCCCATCCTGATGGAGGGTTATTACCGGCGAGATGACCTGACCAGCAAAGCCGTCATTGACGGCTGGCTTCATTCCGGCGATATCGGATACGTCGATGAGGACGGTTTTCTTTATCTGTCCGATAGAAAAAAGGACATGATCAAATCGGGCGGCGTCAGCGTTTATCCGCGTGACATTGAGGAAGTGATCGTGCAACACCCTGCCGTTCAAGAAGCCGCAGTTTTTGGTGTACCACACGAGAAATGGGGCGAAACGCCGATCGCCGCAGTAGTGCTTAATCCGGAACACTCACCCCGAACTGCAATTGAAGAATTGAAGATCTGGATTAACGACAATGTCGGCGCAAAATTTCAACGGATTTCCGACCTCGTCATATACGACGACTTCCCTCGCAACGCGGCAGGAAAAACACTCAAGCGATCCATCCAGGAAATGTACCTGAACAATCCGGTTCGGCCGACTTAAGAACTGGATCGCTCACGTGCCGCGAGCTGTGTCATGAATCAAGAAATTGACCGGGCGTACGCCCGGTCAAACGCCGAAACATTTCGATAAACGAACTGGTGTTTTCGTAACCAGCATCGAAGGCCACAGACGTAACCGGCTGACCGGAATGCAAACGCACGATCGAATCGTGAAGCCTCAATTGCCGCCGCCATTGCGCGAACGTGAGGCCGGTCTCCTTTCGGAATAGCCTTTCGAGAGTCCGTGTACAGCCGCCCGCGATATCGGCCCAGTCCGTTAGCGATCGCTGGTCGGCAGGATTTTTATGCAGCGCAGCACAAATCTTTTTCAACCGCAGATCTCTCGGCTCCGGAAACGAAAACACAAGATCGTTCGCCAACTGAAATTCGAGCACCAGAAGATCGAGGATTTTTGCTTCCCGACTGTTTGCTCCGAACCACTGATTGCCCTCAATCGCACTGCTAAGTAGCTCGCCGAACAGTGGCGATACCAGAATAGGCGACACAGAATGCGGAAGCGCGGGAGCTAACTGACGGGCAATCTGCAGATTCCTGAGCTTTACGTCCGTTGAAGCCGTCACCTCGTGCTGGATACCCTCCGGAATCCAGACCCCCTTTTTGCCGGCAACCAGATAGGCTCGCCCGCCCACCTTTACAGTCACCACGCCAGACGGTGCAGTCATTACTTGACCACGATAGTGCCGATGGACATCAATTTTCCCACCAAGCACGAGCTCCATTCCGAGCCCGTGAATCGGTGCGGGGCCAGCCTCTTCCTCCCACATCGCAATCGTTGCGGCACTGACAGTTGATAGCTGCATGGACATCTGCTCCAGCTGCAAACAAATCGACCGGGTCTCCGCCCCGCTTGAGTCTAAGTAAGGGGCCGACCTCGCGTTTCCGGCATGAAGAGTATTGTGACAACGGTGAGAAGATTGAGCAAGGCAAGATATCCGGAAAAGATGTCCATGCGGTCGATGCTGGCGAGCCAGTTTTGAACATAAGGTGCCGTTCCGCCGAAAATCGCTACGGCCAGCGAATAAGGGATAGCCATACCAGTCGCTCTTATCCGCGTGGGAAAAAGCTCAGCGTAGACCGCAGGAGCAATCGACGTCCAGGCAGCCAGCACAAACATCGAAACTG
>CAZQMD010000164.1:0-10730 GCA_964594185.1 uncultured Afipia sp.
CACGCCGTCGCCGATCAGCTTGAGCACGTCGCCGCCTTCGTCGTGGATGGCTTCGATGGCGGCGCCGGCATAATCGTTAAGGAAGGGGATGAATTCGCCCGGATCGATCGCTTCGCCGATGGCGGTCGAGCCGCGCAAGTCCGAAAACCACAGCACGGCATCGATGCGGTCGGCGACGCCGCGCGAAATGCGTCCGCTCAACACGCGGTCGGCGGCATCGCGGCCCAGATAGACGTGGCCCAGCGTGCGGGCGATGCGGGCATTGGCCGCCGATTTCACCGCAAGCCCGAGCAGCGGGACGAGATCGCGCAGGGCGCTCATCGCAGTGTCGTCGAAACCGTCGGAACGGCGCATGCACCAGAGCGAGTAGACACAGTCCATTTCGCCGATGATGCTGGAATCGTTGAAGCGATGAACGAACGTCGCGAAATGCTTGTGGCCGTCCCCCGCGAGTTTGAGGGTCATCTTGAACCGCTCGTCGTCGTGGCCGATCCGCATTTCGTTCTCGCCGGTCTGAAGCATCGCGTAGAACGGCGAGCGCTGCCAGTTTTCCGCCGCCTCACCTTCACTGGTCGAACCGTATTCGAAGGCGTCGCTTTCGTTCGAGTCGATATCGCTCCAGCGAAAACCCTGGCCCTCGAATACGGGATGCAGCGTGTCGATGAAGACGAGCCCGCGCGAGAGTTCCAGCCCGGCGGATCGCGTGCGCTCGCAGAATTCGCGCACAAGCTCGGTTTCGGCGATGCCGGACAGGCCGGCGCCCGCCAGCCAGTTCATGATCTCGAGGCGTGAATTCAGGTCCATGCCGATTCATCGCGCGGGAATGGCGTCTGCGCAATATCCAAGACCTGCTATTTCGCCGCGCCCTTTGTTCCCGCGATCAGATTGTTGCGCAGCTTCACCACGCTTTTCTGGATCAGCGCGAATTCCTCGGGCGTCAATTGTGTTTCCCGCACGAGATTGAGTGGGAGGGCCTTTTCGCGCACACGGCGGCCAGCCTCGGTGAGGCTGATCAGCACCTTGCGCTCGTCCTTGGGATCGCGCTGCCGGCGCACATAACCCATCGTTTCCAGATTCTTCAGGATCGGAGTGAGGGTGTTGGATTCCAGGAACAGCTTTTCGCCAAGACGACTAACGGTCTGATTGTCGTCCTCCGACAGCGCCACGATGGCAATGTATTGGGTATAGGTCAGGCCGAGCTGGTCGAGGATCGGCTTGTAGGCGCGGCCATAGGCCAGATTCGCGGAATAGATCGCAAAGCAAAGAAAATTCTCAAGCCGCGGGCCGGGTGGCTTCGACGCGGACGCTTTGGCAGACGTCTGTTTCAGTTTTGTCGCATTTGCCTTGGTCATGGCGGTTCTTTCCACACGGGATCGTGATGCTGACGTCCTATATATATCGCATCCGATTAAATCGGAAGAGTTGACTTCGGGCTGCGAGAGGGTATTTATAACGTATTCGATTAGATCGGATACGATCTATCAATCCAACGAAAGGACCCGAGCCATGATTAAGCAGATCGAAAAGGTGCTCTACACCGCCAAGACTCATACCACGGGTGGCCGCGAAGGCGCGTCGCGCTCGTCCGACGGACAGTTCGACATCAAGCTGTCGCCTCCGGGCTCCAACCGTCCGGGCACCAATCCGGAGCAACTTTTCGCCGCCGGCTGGTCGGCCTGCTTCGAGGGCGCGATGGGGCTCGCGGCCAAGGTGCTCAAGATCAAGCTTCCTGACGATCTGGCTGTCGATGCCGAGGTCGATCTCGGAACCGCCGGCAACGAGTACTTTCTTCAGGCGCGTCTGAACGTCAGCCTGCCGGGTCTCGATCGCGAAATCGCCCGCGCCGTGGTGGAAGCCGCGCATCAGACCTGCCCTTACTCGAAGCTTTCCCGCGGCAATATCAACGTCGAACTCAATCTGGTGTGAACCGGATTGTTTTGTCACACAGCGGCTCTGATCTGTCCGTAACGTCGGACAGGCCACGCCTTTCGGGGGGTGAGAGCTCGCTGCGCTTTATTCGAAAGATCATTAAACAGGAGCAGGGTCATGTCCGGCCTCATCAACGCCAATCGCCGTAACTTTCTTCAGGCTGCAGGGAGCGGCGTGGCCGCGCTCGCCGCGTCACAACTCAGGTTGATTCAATCCGCTGCGGCACAGACCGCGCCCACACCAGTATCGATGGGACCGATCCGGCAGATCAACACCGGCACACTCAGCACCGGCTATTTTGAAACAGGCCCGGCCAGTGGCCCCGTCGTTATCCTGCTGCACGGATGGCCCTATGACATTCACAGCTTCGCCGAAGTTGCGCCGTTGCTCGCGGCGAAAGGCTATCGCGTCATCGTTCCGCATTTGCGCGGCTACGGTACCACCACATTCCTCTCCGCAGACACGCCGCGCAATGGCCAGCAAGCGGTGCTGGCCATGGACATCATCGAACTGATGGATGCGCTGAAGATCGAGAAGGCGCTGATCGCAGGCTACGACTGGGGCGCACGCACCGCCAACATCGTTGCGGCGCTCTGGCCGGAACGGGTCAAGGCGATGGTGTCGGCGAGCGGCTATCTGATCGGCAGCCGCGAGGTGAACAAGAAACCGCTGCCTCCGAAGGCCGAACTGCTCTGGTGGTACCAGTTTTACTTCACCACCGAACGCGGCCGCCTGGGCTATCAGCAGAACACGCACGACTTCGCCAAGCTGATCTGGCAACTCGCGTCGCCGAAGTGGAATTTCAGCGATGAGACCTTTGCGCGCAGCGCGAAGTCGCTCGACAATCCTGATCATGTCGCGATCTCGATTCATAACTATCGCTGGCGGCTCGGCCTCGCTGAAGGTGAAGCGAAGTACGACGATCTGGAAAAGCGGCTGGAGCAAGGGCCGGTCATAACCGTGCCGACCATCACCATCGAAGGCGACGCCAACGGCGCTCCGCATCCCGAGCCTGCAGCTTACGCAAAGAAGTTTTCAGGCAAGTATCAGCACCGCCTGCTCACCGGCGGCGTCGGTCACAATCCGCCGCAGGAAGCGCCGAAGGACTTTGCGCAGGCTGTGATTGACGTGGATGCGTTCTGATCGGGGCGAAGACCGCGGCGGAATTACACAGTTTGTTATCGCCGGGCTTGTCCCGGCGATCCCGACGAGGTTGGCGAAGTGCTCCCATAAGCGAGATGCCCGGCACAAGGCCGGGCATGACAATTGAGAGATGGGTTCAACGAACCTGGATCAGGTCATCACACCTGCCGCTCGACCATCTTCAGCTTGAGATCGGCGATGGCTTCCGACGGGTTGAGGCCCTTCGGGCAGGCCTTGGCGCAGTTCATGATGGTGTGGCAGCGATACAGCCGGAACGGATCTTCCAGATTGTCGAGACGTTCGCCGGTGGCCTCGTCGCGCGAATCCTTCACCCATCGATCCGCGGCGAGCAGCGCTGCGGGGCCGAGGAAGCGATCGGAATTCCACCAGTAGCTCGGGCATGAGGTCGAGCAGCAGGCGCAGAGAATGCACTCGTAAAGACCGTCGAGCTTGGCGCGGTCTTCCGGCGACTGGCGCCATTCCTTCTGCGGGGTCGCAGTGGTGGTGTGCAGCCACGGCTCGATCGAGGCGTACTGCGCATAGAAGTTGGTGAGGTCCGGCACGAGGTCCTTCACCACCGGCTGATGCGGCAGTGGATTGACCTTGATCGCACCGGCATCGACTTCGTCCATCGCGCGGGTGCAGGCCAGCGTGTTCTGGCCGTCGATGTTCATCGCGCAGGAGCCGCAGACCCCTTCGCGGCAGGAGCGGCGGAAAGTCAGCGTCGGATCGACGTTGTTCTTGATCCAGATCAGCGCGTCGAGAATCATCGGCCCGCAATCGGCAGTATTGACGTAATAGGTGTCGATGCCGGGGTTCTTGCCGTCGTCCGGATTCCAGCGATAGATCTTGAACTCGCGCAACTCGTTCGCGCCCGCGGGCTTCGGCCATTCCTTGCCGCCGCTGATCGTGGAATTCTTCGGCAGTGTAAACTGAACCATGGTCTCGAACCTTCGCTCGTTCGCTTAATCTATGCGGCGATCAGTACACGCGCGCCTTGGGCGGGATGTACTCGACGTCGTTGGTCATCGTGTAGTTGTGCACCGGGCGAAAATCGATGGTCGAGGTGCCCTTGTTGTCGATCCAGGCCAGCGTGTGCTTCATCCAGTTCTTGTCGTCGCGCTCGGAGAAGTCCTCGCGGGCGTGAGCGCCGCGGCTCTCGGTGCGGTTCGACGCCGAGTCCATCGTCACCACAGCCTGCGAGATCAGGTTGTCGTATTCGAGTGTCTCGATCAGGTCCGAATTCCACACCAGCGAGCGGTCGGACACGCCGATGTCGCCGATGCCGCCATAGACCTTGTGGATCAGCTCCTGGCCTTCCTTGAGAACGTCGCCGGTGCGGAACACCGCGCAGTTGTTCTGCATCACATGCTGCATGTTCTCGCGCAGCTTCGCGGTCGGCGTGCCGCCCGAAGCATTGCGGAAATGATCGAGACGTCCGAGCGCGAGGTCTGCCGAATTCGCCGGCAGGTCCGGCTGCGAGGCATTCGCTGTCAGCTTCTCGGCGCAGCGCAGCGCTGCGGCGCGGCCGAACACCACGAGATCGATCAGCGAGTTGGAGCCGAGCCGGTTGGCGCCGTGCACCGACACGCAGGCGGGTTCGCCCACAGCCATCAGGCCCGGCACCACCGCATTGTCGTCGCCGCCCTTCTTGGTGACGACTTCGCCATGATAGTTGGTCGGGATGCCGCCCATGTTGTAGTGCACGGTCGGGATCATCGGGATCGGTTCGCGGGTCACGTCGACACCGGCGAAAATGCGCGCCGACTCGGAGATGCCCGGCAGGCGTTCGTGCAAAATCTTCGGATCGAGATGATCGAGATGAAGATAGATGTGGTCTTTCTTCTTGCCGACGCCGCGGCCTTCGCGGATTTCGATGGTCATCGCGCGCGAGACGACGTCGCGCGAGGCGAGGTCCTTCGCAGACGGCGCATAGCGCTCCATGAAGCGCTCGCCTTCGGAATTGACGAGATAGCCGCCTTCGCCGCGCGCGCCTTCGGTGACGAGGCAGCCCGAGCCGTAAATGCCGGTCGGGTGGAACTGAACGAATTCCATGTCCTGCAGCGGCAGACCCGAGCGCAGCACCATGCCGCCGCCGTCGCCGGTGCAGGTATGCGCCGAGGTACAGGACGCGTAAGCGCGGCCGTAACCGCCGGTGGCGAGGATCGTGGTCTGGCCGCGGAAACGATGGATGGTGCCGTCGTCGAGCTTGATCGCGATGACGCCACGGCAGACGCCCTGGTCGTCCATGATCAGGTCGATGGCGAAGTATTCGATGAAGAATTCAGCCGAGTGGCGCAGCGCCTGGCCGTACATGGTGTGCAGCATGGCGTGACCGGTGCGGTCGGCGGCGGCGCAGGTGCGCTGCGCCTGGCCCTTGCCGTAGTCCATGGTCATGCCGCCGAACGGGCGCTGATAGATCTTACCGTCTTCGGTGCGCGAGAACGGCACGCCCCAGTGTTCGAGTTCGTAGACGGCTTCCGGCGCGTGGCGCACCATGTATTCGATGGAGTCCTGATCGCCCAGCCAGTCCGACCCCTTCACGGTGTCGTACATGTGCCAGCGCCAGTCGTCCTTATGCATGTTGCCGAGCGAGGCGGAGATGCCGCCCTGCGCCGCCACCGTATGCGAACGGGTCGGGAAAACCTTGGTGATGCAGGCGGTGCGAAGGCCCGCTTCCGAGCAGCCGACGACCGCGCGCAAGCCTGCGCCACCGGCGCCGACAACGATGACGTCAAAGGTATGGTCTTCGATGGGATAGGCGGCGCCGTTGGTGGCTGGCGCGCTCTGGCCGTTAGATGCCATCGTTTAAACTCCCGACGACAGTTTGATGATGGCGTAGATCGATGCGAGACCGACCGCGGCCGAAAAGAAATTGTTGGCGATGATCGCCGCGAGCTTGGTTTTCTCGTCGGTGACGTAATCTTCCAGCACCACCTGCATGCCGATCTTCATGTGCCAGACGCTGGCGATGATGAAGAGGATCATGACCACGGCAACCAGCGGCGAGCCGAGGATGGCGGCGGCGCCGGCCTGATTTCGGCCGAGCAGCGAGAGGATGACGACGATCACCGGAACGAACAGCAGGATCATCGCAATCGCGGTGAGGCGCTGGCGGAAGAAATCCGTGGTGCCGTGATGGGCAGAGCCGAGACCGCGCACGCGCTTGAGCGAGGTCCGGATCGAGGCCTTTGAGGTGTCCACGCTCATCGTCCGCCTCCGACAACATAGGCGACGATCCACACGACAATCGTCAGGGTGATCGAGCCGATCAGCGCCGCGCGGGTGAGCCATTCGCGCTCGGACGGGCCGAAACCGTAGCCGAGATCCCAGATCAGGTGGCGGATGCCGCCGAGCATGTGATGCAGCAGCGCCCAAGTGTAGCCGAACACGACCACGCGCCCGATCCAGCTCGACGTGAAGCCCTGAATGTTGGCGTAGGCGCCGGGGCCGGAGGCTGTGGCGATCAGCCACCACGCCATCAACAGTGTGCCGACATAAAGGGCGATACCGGTGATGCGGTGAACGATGGACATCGCCATCGTCAGCGTCCAGCGGTAGGTCATGAAGGGTGAAAGCGGACGGTCGATCCTGGGTGCCATGCGCGACTTTAATGGTTTGCGGCTGAAGAACGTGCCGACTTTTTATGTGGGATCGGGTTATTAGAGCGCTTCTATTTACGGAGAAGGGGGAACGAGCGCAACGCAGAACTGACTAAGTTCTGAATCGGAAGTCAGTTCTTTATCCAAGCCTTATCCAAGGCTTAGACCCTTCTGGTATACATGTTTTTCGTATACCAAAACTTCCAACCCTTCGTTTCTGAAGCAGGATTCAGCGCTCGCTTCGAGGGCGAAACACAATCACCGGGTCCCCCGGCAACAAGGCTGTTCCATGATCGCCGGTCTGACCACCCCGCAACTGCTTGAACTTGTTCTGCTGCTTGTTGCCACCGGCGCGCTCGCCGGATTTCTGGCGGGAATTTTCGGCATCGGCGGCGGGGCCGTGCTGGTGCCGGTGCTTTACGAATGTTTCCGCATCGCCGGCGTGCCGCTGGAGGCCCGGATGCCGCTCTGCATCGGCACATCGCTCGCCATCATCATCCCGACCTCGATCCGCTCATGGCAGGCCCACCATAAACGCGGCAGCGTCGACATGGAGATCCTGAAAAAATGGGCGCTGCCGGTGCTGATCGGCGTGATCGTCGGCAGCGTGATCGCGCGCTATGCGCCGGAGAAGCTGTTCAAATATGTGTTCGTCGGCGTCGCATGGTCGGCGGCGGCGCGGCTGCTGCTCGGCAAGGAGCACTGGCGGCTCGGGGATGAAATGCCGAAGGGCATTTTCATGAAGGCCTACGGCTTTTTCATCGGCCTGCTCTCGACGCTGATGGGCATCGGCGGCGGACTATTCTCGAATCTGCTGATGACCTTCTACGGCCGCCCGATCCATCAGGCCATCGGCACATCCGCAGGTCTCGCGGTGCTGATCTCGATTCCCGGCGCGCTCGGCTACATCTATGCGGGCTGGCCCGCCGCGTCGCGCTTTCCCGAAGTCGCCGCGCTGCAATTGCCGTTTGCTGTTGGTTACATCTCGATCATCGGCGCGCTGCTGGTGATGCCGACGAGTCTGCTTGTCGCACCGCTCGGTGTGAAGGTCGCGCATCTGATGAGCAAGCGGACGCTTGAGATCGCGTTCGGATGTTACCTGCTGATCGTGAGTTCGCGATTCGTGGTCAGTCTCGTGACAGGGTATTGAGGAATGCTCTCAACGGGTCGTCCCGGCGAAGGCCGGGACCCATCACCCCTGTCATTTTGAAGGGCACGGGTCGTTCCATCGACTGGGCTAATCGATCAGTAGATGGCTAAGGTCGTTCCACTCGGGATTGTCTTCTTCGATAAGCCGGATCTTCCACTCGCGTTTCCAGTTCTTGAATTGCTTTTCTCGCCGGATCGCGTCTTCCGGATTCCCGCAATTTTCGAGATAAACAAGGCGATGAACTTTATGCTTTGCGACGAAGGCGGAGCCGATACCTGCGCGATGCTGTTCAAGCCGCACGCGGATAGAGTTGGTCACGCCGACGTAGAGCGTTCCATGGCGGCTGCTGGCGAGCATATAAACGTACATGCGGGAAGGTTAAAGCGGAGACGTTACATCCTCAATTGAGAACTTAGGGGTTATGGGTCCCGGCCTGCGCCGGGACGACCATTGCGCTACTTCGCGTACAGCCCCTTATACGTATCCCGCAGCACGTTCTTCTGAACCTTGCCCATGGTGTTGCGCGGAAGATCGTCAACAAAGATCACGCGCTTCGGCATCTTGAATTTCGCCAGCCGCCCGTCGAGGGCGTGCAGCACCGCGGATTCATCGAGCGCCGTCTTCTTGTCGTCGACCACAACCGCCGTCACGCCTTCACCGAAATCCGTATGCGGCACGCCGATCACCGCGCTTTCGACAACACCCGGAATGGCGTCGATCTCGTTCTCGACTTCCTTCGGATAGACATTGAAGCCGCCGGAGATCACGAGATCCTTGCCGCGTCCGATGATGTGGACATAGCCGCGCGGATCGATCTTGCCGAGATCGCCGGTGATGAAAAAGCCGTCGGCGCGCAGCTCCTCCTTGGTCTTCTCCGGCATGCGCCAGTAGCCCTTGAACACGTTGGGGCCTTTGACCTCGATCATGCCAATGGTGTCCCGCGCCAATTCCTTGCCGGTTTCCGGATCGGTCACGCGCACGGAGACGCCTGGCAGTGGGAAGCCGACCGCGCCCGGCACGCGGTCGCCGTCATAAGGGTTCGACGTGTTCATGTTGGTTTCGGTCATGCCGTAACGCTCGAGCACCGCATGCCCGGTGCGCGCCGACCATTCGCGATGGGTCTCGGCGAGCAGCGGTGCGGAGCCCGACACGAACAGCCGCATGTGCTTCGTCGACTCCTTCGACAGGCTCGTCGACTGCAGGAGCCGCGTGTAGAATGTCGGCACGCCCATCATCACGGTGGCGCGGCTCATCAGCTTGATCATGAGTTCGGGATCGAGCTTCGGCAGGAAGATCATCGCCGCGCGCGCAAACAGCGTGACATTGCTCGCCACGAACAGCCCATGCGTGTGATAGATCGGCAGCGCGTGGATCAGCACGTCGTCCTGCGTGAAGCGCCAGTATTCGACAAGGCTCAGCGAATTCGACGCGAGATTGTCGTGGGTCAGCATCGCGCCCTTGGAGCGGCCGGTGGTGCCCGATGTGTAGAGAATGGCGGCGAGATCGTCGCCCGCCCGCGCCACAGTGGTGAACTCCGCGCTTGCCTTGGCGGCCGCATCGCTCAGCGATCCCTTGCCGTCAGTGTCGAGCGTCTCGACTTTCGCGCCGACCTTGTCCGCAAGCGCCTTGATGCCATCGGCTTTCGAGGGATCGCAGACGATCAATGCGGGTTCGGCGTCGCCGATGAAGTAATCGAGTTCGTTGAGCGTGTAGGCTGTGTTGAGCGGCAGAAACACCGCGCCCGCGCGCACGGTTGCCAGATACAGCACCAGCGCCTCGACGGATTTTTCAGTTTGCGCTGCAACAC
Organism: uncultured Afipia sp.; assembly: GCA_964594185.1. Lineage (GTDB taxonomy): Bacteria > Pseudomonadota > Alphaproteobacteria > Rhizobiales > Xanthobacteraceae > Afipia. The sequence continues at coordinate 9,632 of CAZQMD010000164.1, forward strand.
GGTCACCCGGCTTGACGCCGCGCGCCACGATCACATTCGCCACGCGCCCCGAGAGCGCGATCAGATCGCCATAGCTGATCCGCGTCCCGTCCGCCTTTTCAATGGCGAGGCGGTTTGTATCCTTAAGCCCGTCGAACAGGCGAGAAAACAGATTGGCGTTCGCGGCGGTGTTCATGCAACATTCCAATGAGTCAGGTCTGGAAGATCGGATTTTCCGATTTTGACTACACCAAAACCAACACTCGCAGCAACGGAGACAACCGGCATGAGCAATAACAAGAAACGTGTAGCCTGGATCACAGGCGGGGGAAGCGGCATCGGTCTTGCCGGCGCCGAGGCGCTGGCGAAGGAGGGATGGACTGTCGTGATCTCGGGCCGCCGCAAGGATGTGCTCGACGAGGCAGTGGCCGCGATCGCAAAGTCCGGCGGCAAGGTCGAGGCGATCCCGCTCGATGTTTCGAGTGCTGCAGACGCGGAAAAGGTCGCGAAGGAGATCGTCGCCAAGCATGGCCGCATCGATCTTCTGGTCAACAGCGCCGGCGTCAACGTGCCGAAGCGCAGCTGGGACGACATCACCACGGAAGGCTGGGACAAGCTGGTCGATATCAATCTGTCCGGCGTGATGTACTGCATGCGCGCCGTGCTGCCTGCGATGCGCGCGCAGAAGGATGGCGTCATCATCAATGTCGCGTCATGGGCGGGACGTCATGTCTCGAAGATGACGGGGCCGGCCTACACCACCACCAAGCATGCGGTGCTGGCGCTGACCCATTCGTTCAACATGGATGAATTCAAGAATGGATTGCGCGCGACGTGTCTGTCGCCTGGCGAAGTCGCAACGCCGATCCTGAAGCTGCGTCCGGTGCCGCCATCGGCGGAAGACATGGCGAAGATGCTGCAGCCGGACGATCTCGGCCGCACCATCGCGTTCGTCGCTAGCATGCCGCCGCATGCGTGCATCAACGAGATCCTGATCTCGCCAACGCACAACCGCAGCTTTGTGACGCCGACGTTGCTTTAGACCGTCATTGCGAGCGAAGCGAAGCAATCCACTCTTAATAGATGGATTGCTTCGTCGCCATAGCGCGTCGAAGACACG
>CAZQMD010000165.1:0-10624 GCA_964594185.1 uncultured Afipia sp.
CCGGTGTTCTTGCGCAGATCGAGGAATTCCTCGATGTCGATGTGCCATGTTTCGAGATAGGCGCAGACCGCGCCCTTGCGCTTGCCGCCCTGATTGACGGCGATGGCGGTGTCGTTCGCGACTTTCAGGAACGGGACCACGCCCTGGCTTTCGCCATTGGTGCCCTTGATGTGCGCGCCGAGGCCGCGCACCGGCGTCCAGTCATTGCCAAGGCCGCCGGAATATTTTGCCAGCAGCGCATTGTCCTTGACCGACTTGAAGATGCCGTCGAGATCGTCCGCCACCGTGGTGAGGAAGCAGGACGACAGTTGCGGGCGCAGCGTGCCGGAATTGAACAGCGTCGGCGTCGACGCCATGAAGTCGAACGACGATAAAAGATTGTAGAATTCGATGGCGCGCGTTTCGCGATCGATCTCGCGCATGGCAAGGCCCATGGCCACGCGCATGAAGAACGCCTGCGGCAGTTCGATGCGGCGGTTGCGGACGTGCAGGAAGTAACGGTCATAAAGCGTCTGCAGCCCAAGGAACTGGAACTGCAGATCGCGTTCAGGCTTTAGCGCCACCGCGAGGCGTGCAAGATCGAAGCGGCTGAGTTCCGGATCGAGCAGTTCGGCCTGAATGCCGACCTTCACATAGGCGGAGAAATATTCCGTGTAACGCGAAGCCATTTCGGCCTGCGTCGCGGTGGTGGGCGTGCCGTGCACGAAGCTCAGGACTTCGCCGCGCAGCTTGTCCAGCAACAAGCGCGAACTGACGTAAGAATAGTTCGGTTCCTGCTCAACCAGCGTGCGCGAGGCCATGATGGAGGCGAGGGCGAGTTCGTCCTGTCCGATGCCATCGTAAAGATTGCGGCGCGCTTCAGTGAGCACGAGCGCAGCATCGACGCCGTCGAGACCGTTGCAGGCTTCCGCGATAACCGCTTCAAGACGCTTTGTGTCCAGAACGACGCGCGTTCCGTCCGCCAGTGTGGTGTGCAAGACAGGTTCGGCTGGAGTCTTTTGCGCAACGATCTTTTCAGCGCGGTCGCGGGCGCGCTCCTCGCGGTACAATACATAGGCGCGGGCAATCTTGTGATGCTCGCCGCGCATCAGTGCAAGCTCGACCTGATCCTGCACATCTTCGATGTGGAAGGTCCGGCCTTCGCCCACGCGGCGGGTGAGCGCTGCGGTCACTTCCTGGGTGAGCTGTTCGACCACTTCATGTACGCGGCGCGATGCGGCTGCGGTGTGGCCTTCCACGGCGAGAAACGCCTTGGTCAGGGCAATCGAGATCTTCGACGGATCGAACTTGGACACGGTGCCGTTGCGGCGGATCACCTGCATCGTGGGTTCGCTCGGCGCGGGCTGCGCGAGCGATTCGAGACTCAACTGAATGATCGGCTGGTTTTCATTTTTGGTGGAGTGCAGGTTGAGCGACATCGAATGACCCCGTGATGCTTTTGTAAGTGACGGGGGATCGAAGGCGCATGAGCACACGGCCATAGAACCGTTTGCACGCGGCCGCCGGACACCCCGTCCGTGGACGTTTTTCTCGGTGTCGCGGCAGTTCTTCTGACTTGCGGGTCGACGCCTGCTGTCCGCCTTCCCAAGACTTTCGCCTCAGTGGCCTGCGTAGACAGAAGCTCGCCGCTTACAGTTGCGGGGGCAGTGCCGGAATCGCCGCACTTCTTGCAGCCCACCGGACTTCTCTCTTAGCTACCATGCCTTGTGACGTGGCAGACCGTGACGCCTACATCTGGTGTGCTTCGTGAGCCGATGTCAAGGGATCCAACCTGGGGATAGCGGGATCAATGCGACAAACACGCGAAACGCTCGCGAAATCGCGGAGGTTATTTTTTTGCGCCGGTGGCCGCGGCTGTGCCGTGCGCCGACGTGCTGCATGTCGCCGCGCGAATCAGCCTCGCAACTCCCGTTCCATTCTTGCCCACTCGTTCGGCGCGCGCGCTTCATGGGCCTGCGGTGGGAAGCTTTCCCTTTGACCGGCTTCCCATCGTTCCCTCATAGTTTTCGCCATCGTGGTTCTTCCGGCTGTTTGCGACCGGAAGCTAAGAGGGAATGCGGTGCGCGCGGTCAGCCAGATCGCGCAATTCCGCAGCTGCCCCCGCAACTGTAAGCGGCGAGCCTTGTCCATCAATGCCACTGCGGTGCGAACCGCGGGAAGGCTGGACGTCAGGCGTCGACCCGCGAGCCAGGAGACCTGCCGCGATCACATAACGTCCACGGGCGGGGTGCTCCGGTGTGTCGCTTGCGAGAGGACGGCACCGCCGTCGCTGTTGTTCGCGCATGTCCGGCCCTGCCTCAACATCACGGGGTTTGCGATGTCGAATTCGTCCACTGCTTCTATCTCCGTCGCCACGCTGGGCACGCCGCGTATCGGCCCACATCGCGAGTTGAAAACCGCGCTCGAGAATTTCTGGTCCGGCAAGATCGACGAGACCGCGCTGCTCAAGACCGCTGCTCAGCTTCGCGCCGATAACTGGGCGCGCCAGAGCGCGCGGGGGATCACCGTCATCCCGTCGAACGATTTCTCGTTTTACGATCAGGTGCTGGACACCAGCGTGATGGTTGGCGCGATTCCAGACATCTACGGCTGGAAGGGCGGCAGGGTGCCGCTGACGACCTACTTTGCGATGGCGCGCGGCTCGCAGGGCGACGATGAGGCTTGTGAACATGGCCATGCGCATCATCATGGTCATGGTGCGCCCGCGCAGGAAATGACCAAGTGGTTCGACACCAACTACCACTACATGGTGCCGGAGTTTTCAAAGGATCAGACTTTCGCGCTGTCCTCGCTCAAGCCGATCGATGAATACAAGGAGGCGAAGGCGCTCGGTTATCAGACCCGGCCGGTGCTGGTTGGGCCGGTGACATTTTTGAAGCTCGGCAAGAGCCATGATGCATCGTTCAACAACCTGTCGCTGCTGGATAAGCTCCTTCCGGTTTATGCCGACGTGCTGAAGCGCCTCGCCGCCGAGGGCGCGGAGTGGGTGCAGATCGACGAGCCGGTTCTGATGCTGGATCTCGACAACGCTGCACGCGATGCACTGAAGACGGCCTATGCCGAACTCGCCAAGTCTGTCCCGCAGATCAAGATCATGCTGAATACCTATTTCGGATCGCTGGGCGACAATCTCGACACCGCTGTGGCGCTGCCGGTCGCGGGTCTGCATATCGACCTGATCCGCGCACCGGAACAACTCGAGTCGGTGCTGAAGGCGGTCAAGGCTGACGTCGTGCTGTCACTCGGCGTCATTGACGGCCGCAACATCTGGCGGGCGAATCTGCCGGCGATTCTCGATCGTATCGAGCCGGTGGTCGCCAAGCGTGGCGCGCGCCTCATCGAGATTGCGCCGTCGTGCTCGCTGCTGCATGTGCCGGTCGATCTTGATCGCGAAGCCAAACTCGATGCTGATCTCAAGAACTGGCTTGCCTTCTCGCTGCAGAAGATGGCCGAGCTTTCCACTCTCGGAAAGTCGCTCGGCGCTGGCCGTGACGCGGTGAAGAATGAACTCGCCGCGTCGGCCGCCGCCGCTGCGTCGCGCAAGACGTCGCCGAAAGTGCACAACAAAGTGGTTGCGGATCGTGTCGCTGCAATCACGGGGGACATGGCCAATCGCCGCAGCGCTTTCGCCACGCGCGCGCAGGTTCAGCGCGATCGCTTCAAGCTGCCGGCGTTCCCGACCACCACCATCGGATCGTTCCCGCAGACCAGCGAAGTGCGCAAGGCGCGCGCGGCTTTCACCAAGGGGACGATCAATCAGGCCGACTACGACCAGTTCCTGCGTGAGGAAACCAAACGTACCGTGGCGTGGCAGGAGGAGATCGGGCTCGATGTGCTGGTGCATGGCGAGTTCGAGCGCAACGACATGGTGCAGTATTTCGGCGAGCAGCTTTCGGGCTTCGCCTTTACGCAACATGCCTGGGTGCAGAGCTATGGCTCGCGCTGTGTGCGTCCGCCGATCCTGTTCGGTGACGTGTCGCGGCCGCAGCCGATGACGGTGGAATGGTGGAAGTACGCGCAGTCCCTGACCAAGCGTCCGATGAAGGGCATGCTCACGGGTCCCGTGACCATCCTGAACTGGTCATTCGTCCGTGATGATATTCCGCGCAGCGACTCCTGCCGCCAGATCGCGCTTGCGATCCGCGACGAGGTCATCGATCTCGAAAAGGCGGGCGCGATCATGATTCAGATCGATGAGGCGGCGCTTCGCGAGGGCCTTCCGCTGCGGCGGTCCGAATGGAAAACCTATCTCGACTGGGCGGTGGGCAGCTTCCGGATCACGGCTTCCGGCGTGGCGGATGAAACCCAGATCCACACCCATATGTGCTATTCGGAGTTCAATGACATCATCGACGCCATCGGCGCGATGGATGCGGACGTGATTTCCATCGAGACTTCGCGCTCGAAGATGGAGCTGCTCGACGCGTTCGTGACCTACAAGTATCCGAACGAGATCGGTCCCGGTGTTTACGACATTCACTCGCCGCGCGTGCCGGATGTGTCCGAGATGACGGAGCTGTTGTCGCTCGCGCGCAAGCGGCTGTCGGAGGAGCAGCTCTGGATCAATCCGGACTGCGGTCTCAAGACCCGAGGCTGGGCGGAGGTGCGGCCGGCGCTGGTCAACATGGTTGAGGCGGCGCGCGAGATGCGCGCGCGGGCCTGACCCAAAAGAAAGCTGCGGCATGCGTGAGGCGCGCCGCAGCTTTTATTCTAGGTGTTATGCAGGCTGCTGCATCGACACCGTTTTCAGCCAGTCGCGGAAGACATTCAGCTTCGTTGTCACCGGCCTGTCTTGAGGCGTGACGAAATAATAGCCTGCCGACGGCATCGAGACATTGAACGGTACCACCAGGCGCCCGTTCGCGACGTCGTCCGCGACATAGGCGGTATGGCCCATGGCGACGCCGAGACCATCGATGGCGGCCTGAATGGTCATGAAGGCCAGATCGAATGTCAGCCCGCGGTTTTGCGACAGATGAGCAGGCAGGCCCGCGGCGGTGAGCCAAAGGCGCCAGTCGTCAACGGTGCTGGACGTATGCAGCAGCGTGGCATGTTCGAGATCTTCCGGCTTCAGGAGTGCGCGGTCGCCCGTCAGCAGCTTCGGGCTGCAAACCGGAAAGAGATGTTCGGCCATCAGCCACTCGGCTTCCAGCCCCGGCCAGCGTCCCTGTCCGTAACGGATCGCCGCATCGACATTGCTGGTGCGAAAATCCACCAGTTCGGTCGAGGTGGTGATGCGGACATCGATCTCCGGATGCTTCTCCTGAAAGGACGACAATCTCGGAAGCAGCCATTTCACGGCGAGCGATGTCAGCGTGCTGATCGTCAGCACGCGGTCGTCATCTTTTCGCAGCAGCCGGTCGGTCGCGGTGCGCAGATCCTGGAATGCGGCGCGGATGCCGGGGAGATATTCAATCGCCTGCGGTGTCAGCGCCAGTGCCCGGCTTTGCCGGATGAACAGCTTGAGCCCGAGTTCTTCTTCCAGCCGCCGGATCTGATGGCTAATGGCGGTCTGGGTGACGTTCAGCTCCTGCGCGGCGAGGGTGAAGCTCAGATGCCGCGCCGCGGCCTCAAAAGCGCGCAAACCGTTCAGGGAGGGCAGGCGGGGAGGCATGAATCCCTCTCATACATGAGATTATCTCATATAACGGGAGACAACGTGTCGTTTGTCAAGAGGGGGATGCAAGCAGATATTCCCACCATCAAATTCGTTTTAGGAGGCTGTTATGTCTGCTTGCACAACCAATGTGATGACAAATCATCATCACGATTTCATCCATCACCCGGTTTCGTCGATTTCGGACGTGCTTCACACCTGGAGCCAGCGCTCCAAGCGGCGGAATGAGCTGGCCCATCTCAGCGACCGTGACTTTCACGACGTTGGCGCAAGCTGGAGCGACTTCGCTTACGAGGCCAGCAAGCCGTTCTGGCGTGAGTAATCATCTGCCGCCGGACCCGGCGGGTTAAACCGGGTCCGGCGCGTCCGCTTGTTGAAGGCCATCCCGGCAAAGTCGGCCAGATCAGTTGATGGAGAGCGTCATGCTCGCCCAACCCGATTACAGCTTCGTCCTAAACAATCTCGGGCGCTACACCGATATCGTGCGGCTGAAGAACGGGCGACCGCTGACGGTGCGCTTCATCGAACAAAAAGACGGCGAGAGCCTGTTGTCCTATTTCCGGTCGTTGTCGCGCCAGTCGCGATACAACCGCCTGATGGGAGCGGCCAGCGAATTGCCGCCGTCGGAACTCGACAAGACGCTGCATATCGGTGAGGGCAGCCGCTTTGCGGTGATTGCCGAACTGAAGTCCGATGGCATCGATACGATCGTCGGCGAGGCGCGCTACAGCTACAACGCCGAAACGCAGGACACCGAGTTCGGGCTGTCGATCGGTGACGACTGGCAGGGCCAGGGCATCGGATCGGCGATATTGTCAAATCTTGAATGCCGCGCGGCGGCGCTGGGCTCGCAGCGGCTGTTCGGTGAAACATTCCGTAACAACGAGCAGATGATCGGGCTTGCCCGCAAGGCCGGTTACACATTCGGGGCTGCACCGAGCGATTGGCGTCAGGTGCGCTTTGAGAAGCCGCTCTATCGTGCCGCCGACATTCCCTGCGAGAGCTGGAAGCAGGCGGCAATGGCGGGTTGGCTGCAGAACGAAGCGCCGCTGGCAGTGCGCTGATCGCCTGATCGCAGAGCCGGTGCCCGGCGCCATCCGCTTGTATGCCCTGCGCTGGATCGAATAGTCTCCGGGCGCGCCTGATGCGGCGTTCGATCCTGGAGTGAATCATGGCGCCCTCTGCAAAATCCGATATCTGGCTGGCCGCGGGCCTGCGCACGCCGTTCGCGAAAGTGGATGGTCCGCTCAGCAATATCGACGCCATTGCGCTGTCGGTGCCGGTGGTGAAGCACATGATGGAGCGCCTCGGCGGGGCAAAGCCGGATTTCGCGGTGTGGGGCAATGTGGTGCCCAACCTGACCTGGAGTAACATCGCGCGCGAAGTTCTGATGGATGCCGGGGTCGATGCGACCGTTCCGGCCTATTCCACCGTTATGGCCTGCTCGACCAGCATGATGGGTGTGTTCGAGGCCGCCGGGATGATCGACGGCGAGGTGAGGAACCTTGCGCTGGTCGGCGGTGTCGACAGCCTGAGTCAGGTTCAGCTCGGCCTCGGCATGTCATTGTCGAACTGGGTGCGGCAGTTTCAGACGGCGCGCTCGCTTGGACAAAAACTCACCCATGCCATCGATCTCAGGCTGAGCGATGTACGCCTCTACATCCCGGCGGTCAGCAATCGCACCACCGGTATGAGCATGGGCGAGCACACTGAAATCACCGCGAAGGAATGGCACATCTCGCGCGAGGCGCAGGATCAGATCGCGCTGGAAAGCCATCAGCATGCGGTGGCGGCGTGGGATCGCGGTTTCTTCGACGATCTGGTGATTCCGTTCGACGGCGTGCGCCGCGACACCATCCCGCGCAAGGACACCTCGCTCGAAAAGCTGGCGCGCCTGCCGCCGTCCTTCGACCGCAAGAGCGGCAAGGGCACGCTGACGGCGGGCAATTCGTCGCCGCTGACCGATGGTGCATCGAGCATCTGGGTGTCCTCGCAAAAGGGACTGGAAAAGCTTCCGGCCAACACGCCGCGTGTGAAATTGATCGACTGGGAAATCGCATCGGTGGATTTCCGCACCGAGGGTCTGTTGATGGCGCCGCCCTATGCAATCCCGCGTCTGCTGGCGCGGCATGGGCTGACCTATGATGATATTCAGCTCTGGGAAATCCATGAGGCGTTTGCCGCGCAGGTGCTGGCGCATATCAAGGCGCTGGAAAGTCCGGAGTTCATCCGCGACAAGGCCGGCGTGAATGCGGATTTCGGAAAATTTCCGCGCAACCGCCTCAATCCGAATGGCGGCTCGACCGCGCTCGGCCATCCGTTCGGCGCGACCGGCGCGCGCATTCTCAGTCAGGCCGTGAAGGAACTGGCTGCGATGCCGAAGGGAAGCCGCGCGATCGTCAGCATCTGCGCCGATGGCGGGCAGGGCACCGTGGCGCTGCTGGAAGCGGCGTGACGTTCAGGGCTTCCACGCCATGCCGTAGACTTTCCGTCCCGACACCGGATTGACGTCGTCATGGGTGTGGACGAAGCCATTGCGCTTATAAAAGCGGATGGCGCGGGTATTGTCGGTGTTGACCAGCAGCGTAATGCCGCGCGGCGACATCGTCTTCGCCTCCGCGATCAACAGATTGCCAAGATCCGATCCCCAGGCTTCGGGCGCGACCACAAGCTGGTCGAGATAGCCCGAGGAATCGATGGTGACGAAGCCGGTCATCGCACCGTCGCGCTCAGCCACAATGATTTGAGCGATCGGCACAAGCTCATTGCGCCAGCGCGTGCGCCATCCGTCCAGCCGCTGCGTGAAGTCGATGGATGGATAGGCCTGCTGCCATGTGCGATGCCAAAGATCGATCGCGGCATCTTCATCGGCGGCACTGTAGGGCCGCAGACTGAAGGGCGCGCTCATGATCGCCGCACGCGGATCATCGTTCGGTCAGCTTCAGCTCGATGCGGCGGTTACGCTTGTAGGCTTCTTCCGTCTTCTCCGGATCGAGCGGCTGGAATTCCGCGAAGCCCGCAGCGACCAGACGCTGCGCGGGGACGCCGAGCGAGACGAGATACTGCACCACCGAAATCGCGCGCGCCGATGACAGCTCCCAGTTTGACTTGAACTGCGGGCTGTTGATCGGCCGCACGTCGGTGTGGCCGTCCACACGCAGCACCCATGCGATCTCTGCTGGAATCTGCTTGTCGAGGTCGATCAGGGCGGTTGCAAGCTTGTCGAGTTCGGCGCGGCCTTCCGGCAGCAAGAGCGCCTGTCCGGTGTCGAAGAACACTTCGGACTGGAACACGAAGCGATCGCCGACAATGCGCACATCGGGCCGGTTGCCGAGGATGGTGCGCAGACGTCCGAAGAATTCGGAGCGATAGCGCGACAGTTCCTGCACACGCTGCGCCAGCGCCACGTTCAGCCGCTGGCCGAGATCGGCGATCCGGGTCTGGGATTCCTTGTCGCGCTTTTCCGAGGCGTCGAGCGCTTCCTCGAGTGCGGCCAGTTGGCGTCGCAGTGCGCTGATCTGCTGGTTCAGCACTTCGATCTGCGCCAGCGCCCGGGCCGAGACCTGCTTCTCGGAATCGAGAGCCTTGCCGAGTTCGGTGGCGCGGCCCTGCGCGCTCGCGCCTGCTCCTGCAAGACCGTCATAGAGGCCCTTGACGCGGTCACGCTCCGCTTCCGCCACTGAAAGCCCGGCGCGCATTTGCGAGAGCTGATCGTCCAGGTTCAGCTTGCCGAGCTTCTCCAGCGACAGGAGATCGTTGAGCTGCGCGATCTGCGCGTTCAACCGCTCCAGCGCCTTGTCCTTGCCGGTGACTTCCTGCGACAGGAAGAACTGCACCACAAGAAACACCGAGAGCAGGAACACAATGGCGAGCACCAGCGTCGATAGCGCATCGACAAAGCCTGGCCAGTAATTGAAGCCGCTATCGCTGCGGCGTGATCGCGAAAGCGCCATGGCTATCTCCGGCTCAAACGGCTATCTCCGGTTCAGTTGGTCTCGGGCTGCCGCGCGAGACGTTCCAGCAGCGCCTTGATCTCCTTGTTCTGCTCGCCCTGACCGTCAGCCCATTCGCGGATCAATTGCTGTTCCGTGCGCATGTGATGCACAAGGCCCTGAATTGCCTCGGCGAGATTGGCCATCGCGGTGGTGGAGGCGCGGTTCGATCCCATGTCCTCCACAGCGGCCCGCAATTTGTCGAGCGCGGGATTGAGATCGCCGTTCACGCCATGGCCGTCACCGGCATATTCCTGCACGGTTTCCGCCAGCCAATCTTCGAGGTCGGTGTAGAAGCGGTTCTGTGCCTGGCTTGATTGCAGATCGAGAAAGCCAAGGATCAGCGAGCCGGCGAGGCCGAACAGCGACGACGAGAACGAAATACCCATGCCGCCGAGCGGCGCGGCAAGGCCTTCCTTGAGCGTATCGAACACCGAACCGGCATCGCCGCCGACCTTCAGACCCTCGATCACCTTGCCCACTGATCCCACTGTCTCGATCAAGCCCCAGAACGTGCCGAGCAGACCGAGAAAGACCAGCAGGCCGGTCATGTAGCGCGACAGGTCGCGCGCTTCGTCGAGGCGTGTCGCAATGGAGTCCAGCAGATGCCGCATGGTCTGCTGCGAGATGCTCATACGGCCAGAGCGGTTGCTCAGCATTGCCGCCATGGGCGCGAGCAGAGCGGGGCGGCGATCCACCGCGAGGCCGGGATCGGAAATGCGGAAATGATTGACCCAGGAAATTTCCGGATAGAGCCGGATCACCTGCCGGAACGCGAGAATGATGCCGATGGCCAGCACGCCGGCGATCAGTGCGTTCAGGCCGGGATTGGCGAGGAAAGCCACCCAGATCTGTTTGTAGAGCACCACAACCAAGAGGCTGCACAGGATCAGGAACACCAGCATCCGGACCAGAAAGATTCGCGGCGTCGAGAGTTTTGTGACGCTGATGTCGGCGGGTGGGGTGGGTGGTGGACTTTTTGCCATCGCGGGGCTTCAAATCTTTTTCCTTGAAC
>CAZQMD010000166.1:0-10620 GCA_964594185.1 uncultured Afipia sp.
TAGACGTTCTCCCCACCCGTCTTGATCAGCTCTTTCTCGGGAGCACGGCCGGCATACCAGAGATAGCCATCGGCATCGAAATAGCCGATGTCGCCGGTGTGATGCCAGCCATTACGGAAGGTGTGGGCAGTATCGGCGTCGTTATTCCAGTAGCCTTTAAAAACGGTGGGACCACGCACCACGATCTCGCCGGTTTGTCCGGTGGGCCTTGGTTTGTCGGCGCTGTCGACGACCGTAATGGTGCGCCAGAACAGGGGGCGCCCAGCTGATCCTGGCCGGTTGCGGTAGGGCGACAGCGTTGCGAGGCCCGATGTCTCGGACTGTCCGAAGGCTGCCCAGAATACCGCGTGGGGGCACGCTTTCTCGAAGCGTTCAATCGTCGCCGGGGTATCCAGTCCGGTCACAGCACGCAACGTCTTCAATTCGTCGCCCTTGGCCTGATCCATCAGGCCCGCCAGCATCGGCGCGAACTCCGACATGACGGTCACCCTCTCGGCGGCAATGTCGCAAACCGCCTGTTGCGGGTCGAATTTCGAAGCGATGACGCTGGCGCCGCCAGCCTGCTGTACCGTCAGCATCAGGCCAAGGCCGGCGACGTGGAACAGCGGCAGTACACCAAGATTGACGTCGCGCTCGGTCAGGGTCCAGGCCTGCACCAGCGAGCTGTGCGCCGGTAGAAGGTGGGGTTGCGACAACAGCGCGCCGCGCGGCCGCCCGCCGACGGCGGCGGTGTGAATGATTACGAAGCCATCATCGGCGCTGAAGTTCACGTCAGACATCGACGCGTCCGAAGCCGCAAGATTTGCGAGCGGCGCAAACGGCGCAGTGTGCTTGCCGATGCCAAAATAGCTCCGGACCGAAGGTAGCGACGGTTTTAGAGCCGCGATAATCTCCTGGTATTCTGCCCCCGCCACAACCAGCACCGGCGCACCGTCGGCGAGGACGTAGCCGATTTCTTCGGCGTTGAGCCGGAAATTAACCGGCAGCAGGATCGCGCCGAGCCGTGCGACCGCTCCGATCACATCGATCATTTCGAGCGAGTTTTGCGAAAGGATGGCGACGCGGTCACCGGATTTTACGCCCTCGCGTGCTAGGCCCGCCGCCAGCCGCTCGACCCTTTTCAGATATTCACGATGGGTGATGCGCTGGCCTTCAAAAACGAACGCGGTGCGGTCGGGAAAAAATTCCGCATTGCGGCGGTACACGTCGAGGAAAGTAAATTCTTTCAGGGGCATCGAGTCCTCGATGTTATGCACGATCTATCTACCGCAAAGTGCTCCACTCGAAGAAGGTCTTCGAAGCCGTCGCTCGCAGCGCGCTTTGTCAACTCTCGAATTTTGGCTCACGTTTTTCGAGAAAGGCAGCGATACCTTCCTGTGCGTCTCGATGCATGAATAGGAGCGGAAAACCATCGATGGCGTGCCGTATCTCATCTCCACCGAGGCCGCGGTTGTAAAACGATTTGGCCATCTGCACCGCAAGCTTTGGTTTTGATGCAATTCGTTCGGCAAATGCCAGGGCGTCCGTGAGCAGATCGCCGTGAGGAACCACACGTAGTACGAGGCCTAGTCTGAATGCCTCATCCGCGCTGATTGGATCGCCGAGGATACTCATTTCTTTGGCCTTGGCGCGGCCGACCATATCGTGCAGGCGTACAATCGCAAAACCGGGCAGTAGTCCGAGCTTGATCTCCGGTACCGCGAAGCGTGCGCGATCCGATGCGATGATAAAGTCTGAAGCGATCGCGAGTTCAAAGCCACCGCCGAACGCAATACCATTGACGGCGGAGATTACGGGTTTGCGGCAATTTTCCGGTGCCGCTAATACCGCCAAAGCCTCGATCATAAACTTGCGTACTTTGTCCGGATCAAAGTTGAAGCCGCTAATATCGGCGCCCGCGCAAAATGCCTTGTCCCCGTTGCCGGTGATGATGGCGACGCGGACGTTGTCGTCTGCATCCACTTTCTTCAGGCCATCCAGAATACCCTCACGGATGCCTGTGCTGAGTGCGTTAAGCTTGCCCGGCTCGTCCAGCGTAAGGATGGCGATCTTCCCTTTAGTTTCATAGTTGACGCTGCCTAGTCTCATCGCAGTCTCCCTTACGTTATAGCGCCCTGTCTTTAGCGAAACGCGCTGAAATCCGGCTTGCGCTTCTCGAGGAATGCATTGGCGCCTTCCTGCTGTTCTTGTGTCGTAAAATAGGCGGGTGCGACCTCGCGGACGAGGTCATCCATGTCGCGCTCCATGATCGGCGCCATGTGATAGTAGAATGAGCGCTTGAGAATCTTCAGGCAAGTGGGGCTCAAAGCCAGGAGTTCGTCGCAATACTTCCGCACCTCGACGTCAAGTTCGGCCATCGGAACGACGGAATTGGCCAGCCCCCAGTCGAGTGCTTGTTTTGCGGTGTAGCGTCGCGCCAGCATCCAGAGCTCCCGCGCGCGCTTGTGGCCAAGCACATTGGCGCTGTGCGAGACGATGTAGCCTCCGGCCGGGGAGCCGACACGTGGACCATTCTGGCCAAAGATCGCATGCTCCGCGGCGATGGTGAAATCGCAGAAATAGGCGATGTGGTGTCCGCCGCCAATCGCGTAACCGTTGACACGCGCGATCACCGGTTTCGGGCATTCGACGATGTGGCGGTTAAAGTTGAATTTCAGTCCTTCGAGCCCGCTCTTGCCGCCGGCGTCCTTCTCCCAGTTGACGTCGCCGCCGACGCAGAACGCGCGCTCGCCGGAGCCGGTGAGGACGATGACGCCAACTGTTTTGTCTGCGGTTGCCTCGAGGATCAGCCGCTCCATCTCTACGATGTTATCGCCGGTAAAGGCGTTGAGGGTCTTTGGCCGATTGATGGTGATGGTCGCGACGTAGTCCTTGACGTCGTACAAGATCTCTTTTTCGGACACGATGGAACTCCATTTTGTTCTGGCGAAATTAACGGCCGACGTCAGCCGATCATGGTGTATCCGCCTGACACCGACAGGACCTGGCCGGTGACATGACCTGCGGCGGCGGACGAGAGGAACACTACGGCATTGGCAATATCGTTTGGGCGACCCAGCTTGCGCAGCGGCAGCGCCTTGGCGACTTTCTCGAATTGCTCCGCCGTGAACATTGAGTCTGGCTTTGTCCACATGCTGTTGGCGCCGACTTCTTCCGTATCCACGGGAACAGTGACGCCAGGACAAACGACGTTGCAGCGGATGCCATAGCGGCCGTTCTCTTTGGCAATGGTCTTCATGAAAGAATTAACGGCGGCCTTGACGCCACCATAGACCGCCTCGCGCGGCTCGCCCGAGCGGCTTGCGTCGGAACTGATCGACACGATAGCGCCGGCACCCTTCGGAATCATGATATCGAGCGCACATTTGGTGCAGTTAAGCACGCCGACGTAGTTGATCTTGATAATCTTGTCCCAGAACTCGGGCGTTGTTTGCGTAAAGAACATCAGCTGATCCCAGCCTACGTTATTGACGAGCACATCGACCGTGCCATGCTTATCGGTAGCGGCCTTGAACATGGCGTTTACCTGATCGAAATCGGTCACGTCGGTCTTGATTACCTGAATGCTGGCAGCGCCGTTCTTCCGCGCAAGTTCGGCAACTTTCTCCGCCTGCGCCTGGTCGAGATCGCCAACCGTAATGTTGGCGCCCTCGGCTGCAAACCCGAGCACAATGGCTCGGCCGATGTTGGAGCCGCCGCCAGTGACGACGACCGATTTGCCCTTCAGATTAAAATCCATACTTGCCACTCCCGGTTCTGTCATTGAATTACGGTTGCTGCTCTGGCTCCACGACCACGACAACCGCGTTGCGCTCGACGGTCTCGCCCGGCCGGCAATTGACTGCCGTGACCACGCCATCGGTTTCGCAATTGATCCGCAACTCCATCTTCATCGATTCCAGTACGGCTGCGACATCGCCCGCCTTGATCGTATCGCCGACTGCGACGTTGACCTTCAGGATCATGCCCATCATAGGCGCACGCAGCTCGCCGCTGGTTTCGGCGACAGCGCTGATGTAGGTAAGATAGGGGATTGCCGTCAGCGTGTGGACGCCGCGGCGATGGTGGACAAAGATGGTTTGGTTTTCCTGATAAATGCGCACCGTCTCACGCCGCGCGCCGACAATCGCCGTGAAGCAGTCGTCTTTGAGCGGGATGAGTCTGACCGGTAGCTTCTCGTCGTTGACGCCGACAATCATCGAGCCGTCGGCCTTGAGCGGTGCGAATCGGATCTCCGCGCTTGCGCCCGCGGTTTCGAGGTGCAGGATCGGAATCGGTGACAATCCGTCGCCACCCGCGGCCATGTGCCATCCAGTCATTTCGCGCGACTGCCACGGCCCCCTTGCGAGGGGCTGTCGTTGCCGGATCATCCAGAAGTAGGCGCCCAGCGCCAACGCCCCGGCGTCCAGATTCTTTGCCTTGTCGACCAACTGGTCGATTTGCTCGTCGATCAGGCGTGTGTAAAAGGTGGCACTGCGCGTCGCTGGCAGGCCGAGCAAGCGCTTGAGAAATCCTTGATTGGTCGTAATTCCGAAAATCGAGGTCGCGTCGAGAGCCCGCTCGAGTTTATCGAGCGCCTCATTGCGCGTTTCGGCGTGGGCAATGAGTTTTGCCAGCATCGAGTCGTAATACGGCGTGACTACCGACCCGCTTTCGACGCCCGTCTCGACGCGAACGCCGTCGGCGGGAAATTTGACGTAAGCGAGGTCTCCCGTGCAAGGGAGAAAATTATCTGCCGGATCCTCCGCACAAATGCGCACCTCGACGGCATGCCCGCTACATGTCACCGCATTTTGTGTAAACGGCAGCCCTTCTCCGGCGGCGATGCGGAGCATCACCTCGACAATATCGATGCCGGTGACCATCTCGGTCACGGGGTGCTCGACCTGGAGACGCGGGTTTACTTCCAGAAAATAGTAGGTGTCTCCGCTCAGGATGAATTCGACAGTGCCGACCCCGCGATAGTTCAGGCGCTTGCCGAGCCGCACCGCGTCGGCGGCCATTTTGTCGCGAAGCGTTGCGGCGAGATTGACGGCAGGGGCTTCCTCGATGAGCTTCTGGTGACGGCGCTGCAGGGAACATTCACGCTCGAGCAGGTGAAGCACGTTGCCTTTGCCATCGCCGGCGATCTGCACTTCGATATGGCGCCCGCGTTCGACCAGTTTTTCGACGATCAGCCCGGGATAGCCGAACGAATTCTTCGCCTCACGCATGGCCGATTCGATCTCATTGGCAAGGCCATCGAGATCGGAAACGGCACGCATACCCTTGCCGCCGCCGCCGGCCGCTGCCTTCAGCATCACCGGAAGCCCGACTTCCTGGACGATCCGGGCGATCTCGGCAGCATCCTCACTGGGCTTCTTGCTGCCGGGGACGATAGGCACGTCGGCCGCCTCAGCCTCTTTCTTGGCAGAGGCCTTGTCGCCGAGCCGTTCGATCACGTCCGGCGTCGGCCCGATAAAAACCAGACCTGCCGCCTCGACGGCGCGGGCGAACGTGGCGTTCTCGGCCAGAAATCCGAAGCCGGGATGGATGGCCTGGGCGCCGGTCGCTTTCGCTGCGGCAATCACCGCATCGATCCGCAGGTAGCTGTCGGACGCGGCGGCGCCTCCAATCTCTATGGATTCGCCGATCATCTTCACATGCAAGGCGTCGGCGTCGGCTGTGGAGTGAATGCCGGCAACCGCGACCCCGAGCCGATGGCAGGTTCGCGCGATCCGGCAGGCGATCTCGCCGCGATTGGCAATCAGGATTTTCTTGAACACGGAACGATATCCTCTGTCATCACATCCTGAACACGCCGAAGTCTGTTTCCTGCTGTGGCAGACGGCCGGCGAGATCAAGCAAGAGGGCCATCACGTGGCGGGTCTCGAGCGGATCGATCACCATGTCACACCAGGTGTTGCGCGCGAAGTTGTAGGCGTTCGCAAAATCCTCAAAAGTCTTGCGAACCGGAGCGCGATAAGCCTCGCGCTCTTCGTCGGTCCAGCTCGTGCCATCGCGCTTGTGGATATCGTCCTTGACCATCGCGAGCGTGTTGGCGGCCTGATCCGGCCCCATGATCGCGGAGCGCCCGTGCGGCCACATCATCATCGCATGAGGTTTGAAGGCACGGCCGCACATCGCCAGATAGCCGGCTCCGTAGGAATTCCCGATGATCAGCGTGTATTTCGGCACGTTGGCGCTGGCCATTGCGGTGATCATCTTTGCGCCGTGCTTGGCGATGCCGCCTTCTTCCGCCTCGCGCCCGACCATAAAGCCGGTGACGTCGGCCATGAACAGCAGCGGGATATTGCGCTTGCAGCAGAGGTCGATGAAGTGAGTCGCCTTCAGCGCGCATTCGGAAAACAGCACCCCGTTGTTACAGAGAATCCCGATCTCGAAGCCCATTATGCGGCCAAAGCCGGTGATCAGCGTCTCGCCATATAGCGGCTTGAATTCGTGAAACTCACTGCCATCGACCAACCGCGCAACAATCTCTCGATTGTTGGTGGGGATACGCGGGTCCGTGCTGATCAGCCCATAAATATCCTTGGGGTCGAAGCGCGGCTCTCGCGGTGGCGCCACGTTCCACCGTTGCATGGGAATGTCACCGAGATTGGCGACGATATCGCGGGTAATCGCGATCGCGTGGCTGTCGCTTTCCGCCAGATGGTCGGTGACGCCGCTGACGCGGCTATGCATTTCACCGCCGCCGAGCGCTTCGACGCCGACTTCTTCCTTGGTCGCGGCATAGACCAGTTGTGGTCCGCCCAGGAACATGGCGCCCTGATTGCGGATGATGACGGTCTCGTCGCAGAGCGCCGGCATGTAAGCGCCGCCGGCGGTCGAGGGCCCATGGACGATTGCGATCTGCGCGATACCCTCGCTCGACATCCGGATCTGGTTGTAAAAGATCGATCCGAACTGTCCGTCGTCGGGAAAAATGTTGGGCTGGTCCGGCAGGTTGGCGCCGCCGGATTGCACCATGGTGACGCAGGGGAGGCGGTGTTGCCAGGCGAATTTCTGTGCGCGGACGTGCTTCTTGCAGGTGATCCCGTAGTAGGTGCCGCCTTTGACCGTGGCGTCGTTGGCGATCAGCATGCAGGCGCGGCCCGACACCATTCCAACGCCGGTGACGATGCTGCCGCCGGGCGGCACGCCGTCATACATGCCTTCGCCCGCGAACTGGCAAAATTCGAGGAACGGCGAGCCGGGATCAATTAGCGCAGCGATCCGTTCGCGAGGCAGTAATTGCTTGCGCTCCTTGTGCAGCAGCCGCGCCCGTTCCGGACCGCCGACCATTGCAGCTGCCCGGCGCTCATGCAGATCGGCGATTCTCAAGCCGTAAGCGTCCCGGTTACGGCGATACTCTTCGCTCGCAGCGGACACATCGGACTTCATGAGAGCCATTGCAGACAACCTCGTTCTTTGGGGGGATCTCTGAACAATTGAAGACGAATCGCCGGTAGAATCGCGCCTCACCGTTCCGGGTCTTGCTCTAATAACTGCGAGGCAAGCCCATCACGTGCTCGCCGATGTAGTTGAGAATCATTTCGCGATTGAGCGGCGCGGTCTTCAACAGCCGCACCAGCGGATAGATATCGAAGATGCCGTACTCCTTGGTGAACCCGTTGCCGCCGAAGCATTGCAGCGCGGTGTCCACCGCCTTGATGCCGGCGTCGGCTGCGGCAAGTTTTGCCATGTTGGAGAATTCGCCGGCTTCGCGGCCCTGATCGAAGATCCAGGCGGCTTTTAGTGTCATCAGCGATGCCAATTCGACATCGGTGCGGGCGCTGGCCAGGGGATGCTGCAAGCCCTGATAAGATCCGATCGGCACGTTGTTGAAAACCCGCCGCTCCTTGGCGTATTCGACTGCCCGGTTCAGGGCATAGCGGCCGAGACCGCAGGAAATCGAACCGACAAGAATGCGTTCGGGATTAAGGCTTTTGAACAAAATGCCGAATCCCTTGTCGACTTCGCCAACAATGTCCTCCGGCCCAAGATCGACTTCGTCGAAAAACAGCTGCCATTGTGTTTCCGGGGCCGGAATGCTCACTGGAATGTATTGCTTCTGCACGCCCTTGGCTTTCAGGTCGACCACAAACAGGGTGAAGCCATCGGTTTTCTTCTGAACCTCGGTATGCGCTGTCGTTCGCGTCACCACCAGCGCGTAGTCCGCGCCATCGGCGTCGGTGATAAATGTCTTCTGACCGCTCAGCGCGAAGCGATTGCCACGCTTCTTTGCTATCGTGGAAGTACGAATCGTGTTGGTTCCCGCGTCAGGCTCGGTGATCGCGAAGCAAAAGCGCGTCTTGCCGCCACACGCATCGGGCAGATAGCGCAATTTCTGCGCTTCGCTGCCGTATTTGGCTATGAATCCCAAGCTCATTGCCGCGCCGACGACGAGGTTTAGCAGTGGAATGCCATTGTTTGACAAGCCCTCAAGGAACAGGTGCATCTCGACCATGCCTTGTCCCGAGCCGCCGTATTCCTCAGGCACCATCGTTCCGACGAAGCCATCCTCCGCAACCTTGCTGTAAAGGGCTTGGGGGAATACGTGCTTGTCGGCGCATTCCATCCAGTATTTGCGATCGAATTGCTTCGCAACCATATCGCCGTATTCGTAGATTTGCCGCTGCTCGTGCGTAAGATCAAAGTCCATGTGGGAACTCCGCCGCCGGCCGAAACCGCGTTGTTCTAAGTTGAGAATTCGAAACCCTCTCGGGAACACCGTCGAGTTTATTGTTTGCGAGGCGGCCGGCTGTCGGTCGGCAGCATCAATTGCTTGCTATCTTTAGGCAGAAGCGGCTAGGATTTCAACCTAACAATCGTTCGAAAACGAACGAATGTTAGAAAATAATGAAGACCGTCGAGCCCGCATTTCCTGGCTTGTGATCAGTTTTGGGGAATAGCCAATTGACCGCGATGAAATCCGCTGTCGCGACCGGGTCGGACGAGTTCAAGCTCAATCGCGCTCATTATCTGGCGCGGATCGCCGATCTCCAAAGGCGTCGGGCCGAGGCCAATCAGGGCGGCTCCGCCAAGGCTCGCGCCTTGCATAAATCGCGCGGCCAGCTGCTGCCGCGCGAACGCATCGCGGCGCTGATCGATCCCGGTTCGCCGTTTCTCGAGTTCGGCCACCTGGCGGGCGAGGGGATGTACGACGGCGTGCCGCCGGGCGCGACAATTATCACGGGCGTCGGACAGGTCTGCGGGCGCGGTTGCATGCTTATCGCCAACGATGCCACAGTGAAGGGCGGGACGCTGTTCGGCATGACAACGAAGAAGCATACCCGCGCCCAGTTGTTTGCGTGGCAACACCGGCTGCCCTGCATCACCTTGGTGCAATCAGGTGGCGGCTTCCTGCCGGACATCGCCAATATCTTTCCGGACGAAGGGCAGGCCGGATCGATCATGTACAATCAGGTAAAGATGTCGGCCGAGAATATCGCGCAGATCGCCGTCGTTCACGGCCCTTCGACCGCGGGCGGCGCTTACATTCCGGCGCTGTGCGACGAGGTGGTGATCGTACGCGACCAGGGCGCGATGTTTCTCGGCAGCCCGCAACTGGTATTTGCCGCGACCGGCGAGACCATCGAGATCGAACCGCTCGGCGGCGCGGAGATGCACAGCCGGATCAGCGGCGTCACCGACCATATCGCCGAGAATGACAGCCACGCGCTGGCGATCGTGCGTAATATCGTCGCCAACCTGGGAGAGCCGCCGCGATTGCGCTGGACGGTCGAGCAGGGCGAACCGCCTTGCCATGCGGTCGAGGAAATCTATGGAATCGTCAGCGCTAACCGGCGCATCCCAACGGACAACCGGGAGATCCTGGCGCGCCTCATCGACGGCAGCCGCTTTCAAGACTTCAAGCATCTTCACGGCGAAACCATGCTATGCGGATTTGCCCGCATCCACGGTTTCGAGGTCGGCATCCTGGCCAATAACGGCGTGCTGTTTTCGGAAAGCGCGGTCAAGGGGGCGCACTTCATCGAACTTTGCTGCAAGCGCGACATTCCGTTGCTGTTCCTGGTCGATGTCTCCGGCTTTATGGTCGGGTCCGCAGTCGAGCGTCAGGGCATTGCCAAGCATGGAGCCAAGTTCATGACCGCGATGGCCTGCGCCGATGTGCCGAAATACACTATCATTACCGGCGGCTCTTATGCCGCGGCTTATTTCGCAATGCTAGGCCGCGCGTTCAAACCAAACGCTACCCTGATGTGGCCAAGCGCCCACGCCGCCTTGATGGGACCGGAGCAGGCGGCGACAACGCTAACGATGGTGCGCGACAATATCCATCAGCGCGAAGGCAGTTCTTGGACCGACGAAGAACGTGAAGAGTTCAAGCGGCCGATCCTGAGGGACTTCGAGGCGTTCGCCGATCCCTATAACTACGCCCGCCATTTGTGGTGCGATATGGTGATCGAACCTGCGGAGACCCGCGAGGTGATGGCGCTGCTGCTCGACCTCGCCGGCCGGACGCCTGCCAAGCCGACGAGATTCGGGGTGTTCCGGATGTAGCTGCTCGCCTGTCAGGCTAAGCCCGCCGGAAGCGCGGCAGCGTCACTTCCTCGCTGATTTTTTCGCAGACGAGCATGACGTCCATGTCGAACGTGACCTCTTCGGGCTTGCCGC
>CAZQMD010000167.1:0-10608 GCA_964594185.1 uncultured Afipia sp.
GAACTCGGAGCGCCATCCGAAGGTGGTATCGAGCAGGCCTCCGATCAGCGGCGAGAAGCCGGGCGCCGCCGACATTGCCACCATGATGAAAGCCAGCGCGCGCGTCAGCGCTTCGCCGCTGAGCAGATCGCGAGCGATGGCGCGCGACAGAACCGAGGCGGCGCAGGCACCTAGCGCCTGGATGGTTCGTCCCACCAGCAACATCGGCAGGTCGGTCGCGAACTGGCACCAGATGCTTCCCACAACGAAGATGCCGAGGCCGAGCATCACGGGCTTCCACCGGCCATAGCGGTCCGATAACGGACCGACGATCAGCTGCCCGATAGCGAAAACGGCGAGATAGACACTGATCGCCGAGGCCACGGCAGCCGTAGAGACATTCAGTGTCCTTGCGATGGCAGGCAGCGACGGCAGCAGAATACTGGTGGCAAAAGATCCGACTGCGGCGAGTGCGGCCAGCGCGATGATGTCAGCGGTGATCGATGCCGGCGCGCGAGCGGCGGTCAGGTCTTCTCTCGCATCGGCATTCTGGATGGTCATCGGTGCACCCCTCTTTGGGCTCCGTTTATATGACGTGTATCATTTAATCAAAGCCAAACTCCCCTTGAGCTCTGCGGTTTTCGCCGGGTGACGGTTGCGGTGAAAACATGGCAGGGCCGTTCAACGCGACGTGCCGCCGCATCGCCTGCATCTTGAACCGGGGTCCCGGACCGCACCATCTATAGGCAGGAAAGGACATTCCGGCCGGGTCCGGCCAGGAGGAGAGAATGAGTTACTTCAAAACGGCGATTCTGCTTGCTGGTCTGACTGCCCTGTTCATGGGCGTCGGCTATCTGATCGGCGGCGCGGGCGGCGCCGTGGTGGCGCTGGTCGTCGCTGCAGCCACCAACATGTTCGCCTACTGGAACTCGGACCGCATGGTGCTGTCGATGCATGGCGCCCAGGAGGTCGATGAGCGCAGCGCGCCTGATCTGGTGCGGCTTGTCGCTGACCTCGCCGCGCGTGCACAGCTGCCGATGCCAAAAGTCTATCTGATGGACAATCCGCAGCCGAACGCATTCGCGACCGGACGCAATCCGGAGCATGCAGCGGTAGCGGTGACCACAGGTCTCTTGCAGATGCTGAGCCGGGAGGAACTGGCCGGCGTGATCGCGCATGAGCTTGCGCATGTCAAAAACCATGACACGCTGATCATGACCATCACGGCGACCATCGCGGGCGCCATTTCCATGATCGCGCAGTTCGGCATGTTCTTCGGCGGTCACCGCGGTAACAACGGTCCCGGCATCATCGGCTCACTGGCGATGATGATCCTGGCTCCACTGTCGGCGACGATCGTGCAGATGGCGATCAGCCGTACCCGCGAATATTCGGCGGATAATCTGGGTGCGCGGATTTGCGGCCAGCCGATGTGGCTGGCGTCGGCGCTGGTCAAGATCGACAACGCGGCGCATCAGATACCGAACATGGATGCGGAACGCAGTCCCGCGACCGCTCACATGTTCATCATCAATCCGTTGTCGGGGCAGGGGATGGACAATCTGTTCTCGACCCATCCGTCGACGCAGAACCGTGTCAACGCGTTACAGCGTCTTGTCGGGGACATGGGATCGCACGGCGGGGTAGCATCAGCTTCGGCCAACACAGCCGCTGGTCCGCGAGGGCCATGGGGCGGCAGACAGCGCGGCCCCTGGGGATGATCGCCGAAGCGATCGGAAATTGATGACGCCGCTCAGATCATCATCAGCAGATCAAAAGCAAAGGTCCGATCCAGTTAAGCCGAATCGGACCTTCCTATTAAACCTTGAGATTTTCCGCGGACGTCTTGCCACGGTTTGCGACTTCTTCGTACTCAACCGACTGGCCTTCATTGAGGGTCGAAAGACCCGCCTTCTCAACCGCCGAGATGTGAACGAACACGTCCTTGCCGCCGTTGCTGGGCTGAATGAACCCGTAGCCTTTGGTCGGGTTGAACCACTTCACAGTGCCTTTAGCCATTCCATAGTCTCCAGAGGGGGTAAGACCCTTTCATGATGTCGAACCCCGCGGACGGCGTGGCCAACGGCGCGCAAGATACGCGGGAAGTGCGAACCTTGATAGCGAAAATGGCACCAGCCATCGCTGGTTTCGCTCAAAGTTTGCTCGAATTTACCGGATTTACGCTGCTGCAACTGCGAAATCGGCTACCAAAACCGACAGCCCCGCTGCTTTTTCAGCGGTGTAAACCACCAGTGGTTCGACCCGGCCACGGATCGGGACCTCGACCCGAGGCAGGCTGTCAGCGGCAAGATTGCCCGTCTTCAGAACATCCTCGGAGACGATCGCCTCGCAGGACAATGCCTTGGTCATGTCCTGCAATCGCGCTGCGACATTCACCGGATCGCCGAGCGCGGTGAACACGGTGTGTTCTTCGGAGCCGATATCGCCGATGATGACCTCGCCGCCATGGATGCCGATTCCGAAGCGCAGCGGTTCCGGAACGTCGTCGCCAAGGAACTCATTCAGCGCATCGACATGTACCGCGATCCGTGATGCAGCCTCAACCGCCTGCCGACAAGCGGTTTGCGGATTGGTCGAAAGGCCGAACAGCGCCAGTTGTCCGTCGCCGACAAACTGGTTCGGTTGTCCGCCGCACTCCACGACAGCCTGCGAGACGGCTGTCAGGAAGCGGTTGATGATGAAAACGGTATCGAATGGCAGAAGCTGCTCGGCAAGCTTGGTCGAACCGCGCATATCGACGAACATGCTGACGACGTAGCGTTCGCGCCCGGCATGGGCGGGTTTAATCGCGCTCGCGGAGGATGCCGTGCCTTGCGCCGGGAATATCTGAAAGAATGCAACATCGTTCTGCGGCCGTAACTGGCAGGCAAGGCGGATCGCCGGATCGTTGCCCGCACCGACACGCTCCAGCACAAAGGCTTCGCGGTTCGAGGGTGCCGGCAAGTGGCTGCAATCGCCGACCACACGAATGCGGCAGGTCGAACAGCGGGCCCGGCCGCCGCAGGCGCTGGAATGCGGAATGTTGAAGCGCGTGCTGGCTTCCAGCACACTGAGGCCTCTGGGAATCCGCACGGTCTTGCCATTGCCGTATGACAGCCTGATGAGTCCCCGGCGGCGCTCCAGCAGCCCTCGGACGCCTCTTGCCGCGAGCGCAAGGCCGATCAGGCCCAGATAGCCGTACTGGGAGTCAACGATGATCCGGTTCAGTAGCACCTGTTGCGCCGCGGTGCCGGCCCTGTCTCTGGAAAGATTATCTGCGCGCCATTCCGGCGCGGCACTGGCGCGGATGACGCTACGGCCACCCTGATAGAGGCCGAGCAGTGCGAGTGTCGGCACAATGACAGCAAGAGCCAGCAGCAGCGACGAGATTTTTTTGAAGTAGGATTTCGTGCGCAGCCAGAAATACAGCCCGATGCAGCCGTGCACCCACGCAATGATCAGTGCCGCGCTCATGAACCACTTGTTTTCCGGATTTGCCACCCAGTGCGAAAAGAATACCTGCGGATAATCCCTCTGAATTCCGAACAATGGCGACGCGAGGCGTGTGCCGATGAAATGCGCGAGGATCAGCAGCGGAATGCTGAGACCGAACAGCAGTTGAACCATTTCGGTCGCAATCCAGCGGAATTGCCTGCGCACATAGAGTGCCCAAAGGCCCAATCCCATATGAATCAGGACCGAACCATAGAACACGATCAGCACCGGCCAGCTTTGCCAGAACAGCATGTGGTAGGTGAGCATATCGTCCATGGCGCTGAGCGAGATGTTACCGAGCGCATGATTGATGAAATGGCTGGTGATGTAGGCAAACAGGACGAGACCGGTGGCAAGCCGAACCTGGCGGATACCGATTCCCCGGAGAATGTGAGGAAGGTGCGAGGCTGTGGCTTCGGCCATGCTGAGGATCGTCCGGTGGTGAGAACAACAATGCTCCGGATCGCCCGAGAGCATGAAATCCTAGCGAAGATGTCGCGGCAAAGCCATGGCGGGCGATTGGTTTGCCATCTGACAAGGCAGTGAAGGAGGCACGGTTTGACTTCACTGGCGCGGTCGCGGAAAAGCTAGCTGCATGGAGAAGGCCGATATTCCCGGGACCGTTGAAACGGGGCGTCTGACCACGCGCTGTGTGCTGGCTGCAGCCGTGGCGATGGCTGCTGTCGTGACACTGCAGGTGGTTTACGCCGCGACTGCCGATCTGCGCACAGACGAAGCCTATTACTGGACGCTCTCCAGGGAATACGTGCTGTCCTATCTCGATCATCCGCCGATGGTCGCCTGGATCGTTCGCTTCGGCACGGCGATTTTCGGGGATACCAATTTCGGCGCACGGTTTGGCGGATTGCTTGCGATGTGGCTCGCAGTTGCGATCCTTGGCGATATTGTCTGGCGGCTGACGCGCGACCGCACCGCTGTCGTTCTCGCGGTGCTGATGCCGTTTGCGGCGCCCGAATATGGACTGTTTGCCTCGCGGATTGTGCCTGATGCCGGATTGATCCTGTTTTCGCTTGCGATGGCGTGGTCGCTGGTGCGGTTGGCCGAAACCGATGATGGCCGCTGGTGGCTGATTGCCGGGCTGTTCGGCGGACTGGCGCTGCTGTCGAAATACACAGCCGTCTTTCTGGCGCCCGGCATCCTTGCCTTTCTGCTGGTGCCGTCATGGCGACTGCGCTGGTTGCGAAGTCCCTATCCGTGGGCGGCGATTGTCATCGCGCTGCTGGTGTTCTCGCCGGTGCTGATCTGGAATTGGCAGCATGACTGGGCATCGTTCAAATTCCAGTTCATCCGCGCGGGTGCGGATCATGGCATGTCGGCGCGGACACTCGGCGATTTCCTCGGGTTGCAGTTGGCGCTGGTCGGTCCGATCCTGTTTCCAGTGGCGCTGGCCGGTGCGGTGATGTTGGCGTTGCGCGGTTATGCGCGGCGGAATGCGTCCACCATTCTGATCGCAACCTGCGCTCTGGTGCCGTTCGCATACTTTCTCTGGAAATCGCTGTCGCTGCGGATCGGCGACACATGGCCGATGCTGATCTGGCCGTTCGCCTTTGCTGCCGCGGCGATCAATCTGGCCGAGATCCGAAAGCAGCAGCAACAGGCGTGGATTTTCCGCACCGCCAAGTCATGGGCGATCGCAGCCATCGTCCTCGGGATCGTGCTGAATGGTGCGATTTTCTATTATTACAGCGTCAGCAATTTCGCAGCCGCCCCTAAACAGGACCCGATTGCGAAAGAAGCGGGCTATGGCGAGATCGCCGCGCGCGCGAAGGCGGTTGCGAAAGATGTCGGCGCCACCTGGATCGCAACGCTCGATTACCGCATCTATGCGGAGTTGCGCTGGCATCTGAAGGACAGCATTCCGGTGGTGCAGGTGAATGAGCGCAGCCGCTTCCTCGGATTCAGGGATATCGCCAGCAGCGCCATGACATCAGGCATCGGGCTTTACGTCGACAGCGCGCCGAACGACGGCAATGTGATCGAGACGAAAACGCCCGCCGTGTTGCGTCTCGTGGGAAGAGCCGACCGGACATGGCGCGGCACTGTGATTGAGCCTTTCGTGTTCAAGACCGTTCAGGGCTGGACGCCGGATCTGTCGCCGCCGCCGGACTCGCCATTTTATAAATGGCGGTTGCTGAACTGACCAAAATCCCGGCCGTGTGATGCGACCGGGATTTAGGTGTCAGATTTGAAATCAGTAGCAGACGTTCACTGTGCGCCAGCGGACACCGTAAGGCGTGCGAACGCGGCGCTGAACGAGGCAGCTGTCATCGGCATAGCCGCCGCTGACGATCACCGGGCTGAAGCCGAAGCCAAAACCGTGACCATGGCCCCAGCCGTGACCCCAGTGATGGCCCCAGCCATGCGCCGAGGCGGCGGTTGGGGCGAGGGCGGCCGCGCCAAGCGCAGCGGAAGCAGCGAGTGCCAGAGTGAGGTTACGGAACATGGTCGTTCTCCTGAGTTGCGCGGTCTGCGCGGGTTGATCGAAATCCACCCCTTGCAGATTGGTCGCAGCGTCAGGGAAACGGGTTCAGGAGGTTCTTGGCGTTGAAACGCCAGTGGTTTCGCAATGAAGCGGCAGCGTTCGACGCTCAGGTCTTGGAATCGTCGCCGCCCACGCGTTTGAGCAGGTCCTTGGCCAGATCCGACAGGGCAGGGCGCGGCAGCGCCTCGAACGGCAGCGGCCGGGTCACGTCGATCGCGGCGAGGCCGAGCCGCGCGGTCAGTAGCCCATTGAGCAAGCCTTCGCCGAGTTTGGCCGAGAGCTTCGCGGTGATGCCGTGACCGAGCATTTGCTGGATCAGACTGTCGCTGGCAGCCATGCCGCCGGTGAGCGCGAGATGCGCTACCACATGCCGCATCAGGCGGATCATGCCGAGCGTGCCGGGACGCCCGCCATAGAGCAGCGCCAGTTGCCGCACCAAACGCAACGCCGCCGCGAACACGAACAGCATGTCGATCACCGCGCCGGGGCTCACGGCAGTGACAATGGACACGCGCTGCGCCGCGCTCGACACCAGCCGCCGCGCTTCCTGATCGAGCGGGCTCATCAGTTCACGTTCGGCGAGGCGGATCATGTCGGCGCCGTCGATGATGTCGCGGCCATGTTCTTCCAGTGCGGCGCGGGCACGGGCAAGGCGAGGATTGTCGTGGGCGATCTTGAGCAGGTCGCGGACGATCGCGTCGCTGTCCTTGCGGTCATCGCTGAGCAGCACGGCGTTGGCCCGCGCATGCAGCTTCTCGATGGTTTCCAGCCGCGCCAGGCTCAGCGCTTCGCGCGCGATGATCACCACCAGCGCCACGACCGCGAGGACCGCGAACACCAGGCCGATATAGCCGAGGCTGGCACTGCGGTTGAAAAGATCTTCGACCAGATTTGAAATGCCGAGCCCGAGGCCGAGCACCACCAGGCCGCCGAGCGCGGTCCAGAAAATGCCCGCCCACCCGAAGCTTTTGCGGACAGGGACGGCGGGTTCATCGATGGGTACGGGGAGCAGCGCCGGATCGGATTCCGGGGTGATGAGCACCTTGCCGCGCGGGGAGCGCGCAGCGTCGTCCTCGGCATCCATCAGGATGACGCGCGGATCGTCGAGCTTGAAGGCCGCTGGCTTGCGGTGATGCGGCTTGTCGCTCATTGCAGCTTGTCTCCGATCAGAAACTGAAGCGCGCGGTCAAGGCGGATATGGGGCAGCGCCGGCTCTTCGCCAGCCTCGCGGGCGAGCAAAGGCGGGCGGAAGCGCAGAAACCGGAAATCGGTCTGGTCGGATGCGGTGTTGCTCAGGCCCTTGAAGGCGCCGCCGTTGAACAGATCGTCGAGCCTGGCCGGAAGGTCGCCGGGGAAGGTCGCGGCCTCGGTTTCTCCGTCGAACACCTCTCCGCCGGATATTTCGCCTTCTTCCGGCGTGCCGATGATCGAGGGTAGCTTCTCGCGGCCCTGCTGCACCAGGGCCTCGCGGGTGGCGCGCACGGCAGCGAGCGCCACGACGTCCACCGATGCGCCTGCGAATTCTGCGCGCGAGGCTGCGCGCTCCACCATGCGTTTGAGTATCGCTTCCAGCCGGTCGTGGCTGGTGTGGTGCAGATGGTCGGCCTTGGTCGCGGCAAACAGGATCTTGTCGATACGCGGGCGGAACAGCGAGCTGACAAAGGTGCTGCGGCCCATGTTGAAGCAGTCCAGAATGCCGGCCAGCGCGCCTTCGAGATCGTGCAAGGCTTCAGGTCCGGCATTGAACGCGGCCAGCGCATCGACCAGCACGATCTGCCGGTCCAGCCGCGCGAAGTGATTGCGGAAAAACGGACGCACCACGACGTCCTTGTAGGCCTCATAGCGCCGCTTCATCATCGCCCACAGCGAGCCGTCGGGCGCGGTGCCATCCGGCCGCACATCCAGGGGTGCAAAAGTGAGCGCGGGCGAGCCTGCGAGATTGCCGGGCATCAGGAAGCGGCCGGGCGGCAAGAGGCTCATGGCAAAGCGCTCGTCACGGCAGGCGCGCAGATAATCGGTGAACAGTTTTGCGGCGACGAGCGTCGCCTGCTCGTCCTCGCGTCCACTGGCATCGAGCGTCACGAGATGCGCATGCCATTGCGCCGCCAGTTTTGCGCGCGGTTCGCGGCGGGACAGAGCAAGGCTTTCCGCCGACCACTGCTCATAGCTTTTGTTTAGCAGCGGCAGGTCGAGCAGCCATTCGCCGGGATAGTCGACAAGGTCGAGCGTCAACGTGCGCGCGGATGAGTTCTGCCGTTGATATTCGATCACGAGGCGCAGCTCGCTGATGTCTGTGGTCGAATGCGGCCAGCGCCGGTCCTTGATCAGGGTGCGGACATGACTCTCATAAGCAAAGCGTGGCACGGCATCGTCCGGCTGCGGCTCAAGCCGCGCGCGGGCGATGCGGCCCGTCGCCAGCGACTCGAACACGGGAAAGCGTCCGCCGCGCAGCAGGCCATGGACGAGCGCCGTGATGAAGACGGTCTTGCCGGCGCGTGACAGGCCTGTGACCCCAAGCCGCACCGTCGGATTGAACAGGCTCTCGCCGTACTCAATCAGCGAGCGGATGGAGAGGCGGGTGTCTTCGAGAAGGTCCGAAAAGCTGGGTGCCATAATTCCATCAAGACTTTATCGGACAGGGATGCAGGACAGGATGAACGGAAAAATACGAGCCGCGTGACAGTTCTGTGAAGCTGGCGATTGATCGAACCAATATCAAGTTTCAGCGTTGATATGAATCTTGATTTGATGATTTTTCAGGCTTCGTTGACCGTTGTCACGCTAGATTGGACCGCACACATGTCGGGCAGTGCCACATGACGATCTTCCGGCTGAAGCAGCAAAGCACGCATCCCCGCAGCATCGGCGGCGGCGTGATCCGCTGGGACTATGATCGCGCTGAGCTGATCGCGGACGGTGTGGTCCATGTGCTCGGCATTGCGTTCGGATTGATCGCCGCCACAGCGCTTGTTGTCCTAGCCGCACAATATGCATCGACCAAGGAAATCGTTTCCGTCTCGGTGTACGTCGCGGGTCTGCTGGCGATGCTGGGTCTGTCTGCCACTTACAATCTGTGGCCGGTCTCGCCGGTCAAATGGGTACTGCGCCGCTTCGATCATTCGGCGATCTACATCCTGATCGCGGCCACCTACACGCCGTTCCTGGCACAGATGAATGATCGCTTCATGTCGACGATGCTGCTGATCGGTGTCTGGTCGGTCGCGGCGGCGGGCATCGCGCTCAAGATTTTTCTTCCCGGGCGGTTCGATCGCCTGTCGGTGGGTCTTTATCTCGCCATGGGATGGAGCGGGGTCATTGCCTACGACAGCCTCGTAGCCTCGCTGCCGAACTCGACGCTCTGGTTCATCGCAGCCGGCGGCATGATCTACTCCCTGGGCGTGATCTTTCATGCCTGGGAGCGGCTGCGGTTTCAGAATGCGATCTGGCATTCTTTCGTCCTGCTCGCGGCAGGGCTGCATTATACGGCGGTGCTCGATCTGGTTCTGGTCGCGGCGTAAAGCTGGCGTCCTCGTTATTGCGGGGAGCCATCAGCGCGGTTACGCGCGGCTTCGACGCGCTATGGCGACAAAGCAGTCCAGCTTTCTTCTTGTTTTAAACGTAA
Organism: uncultured Afipia sp.; assembly: GCA_964594185.1. Lineage (GTDB taxonomy): Bacteria > Pseudomonadota > Alphaproteobacteria > Rhizobiales > Xanthobacteraceae > Afipia. The sequence continues at coordinate 9,600 of CAZQMD010000167.1, forward strand.
ATTGCTTTGCTTCGTTTGCGATAGCTGAACCGCCAGCGCGTCGCGGGTCGGCCCTTGAACAATTGATCTCCCCGCGCTTCCTGCCTAAAACATCCGCATGAAAATCTCTGGAAAAGTTGTTGTCGTCACCGGCGGCGCGAATGGCATTGGTCAGGCGCTCGCTGAAATCTTCCATCGCGAGGGCGCGGCCAAGGTCGTGGTTGCCGATCTCGACGGCGGGCGGGCCAAGACCGTCGCGGACTCGATCGGCGGTGCATCCTTCGCCTGCGATGTCGGCAAGGAAGCCGACATTCTCCGCGTCATCGATGAAACCGAAAGGCAGTTCGGGCCTATCGATCTGTTCTGTTCGAATGCGGGCATCGGCGGCGGCTTCGACATGATGGCGGAAAATGCGGGAGGCACGTCCGACGAGCCGTGGGAGCGAAGCTGGGCGATCCATGTCATGGCGCATGTCTATGCGGCGCGGCATCTGATCCCGCGCATGCGCGCGCGGGGCGGCGGATATTTCCTCAACACGATCTCGGCGGCGGGGCTGCTGTCACAGGTCGGCAGCGCGGCTTACTCGACCACAAAGCATGCTGCCGTTGGTTTCGCGGAAAATCTCGCGATCTCGCACCGGGCGCACAACATCAAGGTGTCGATCCTTTGCCCGCAGGGCGTCGAAACGAACATGATCCGGGGGATGCCGAAGGGACCGCAGTCCAACGACGGCAATCTCACGCCGGAAGAAGTCGCGCAATGCGCGCTGGACGGCATCGACCGCGAGACCTTCCTGATCCTGCCACATCCGCAGGTGCTCGACTATATGCGCAAGAAGACCGAGAACTACGATCGCTGGATCGGCGGCATGGCCAAGCTGCAGGCAGCTACGCGCGAGATGTTCGGGAAGAAATAGTTTCTTGGTCGTCCCGGCGCAGGCCGGGACCCATCATCCCTCTCAGCACAGTTGTGCGGGGTGTTTGACACAACCTCCTAATTAGGAGATCGGTGGGTGTGGATGCCCGGCCCC
>CAZQMD010000168.1:0-10572 GCA_964594185.1 uncultured Afipia sp.
ATAGAAACGATCAGGATACGGCATGCCAGAACGGGGTCCCAACGACAGGGGTTGAAGGAGAAGCGAAATCGCGCGCGCCCATCAGGCCCGCTTCATATCCGGAGCGGCCGGCTTCGGCAGCGAGACGGAAGGCGTTGCCCATCCTGACCGGATCGTCGGCCTTGGCGATGGCCGTGTTGAGCAGCACGGCGTCATAACCCAGCTCGAAGGCTTCAGCCGCATGGGACGGTGCGCCGATGCCCGCATCAACAACCAGTGTAATGTCGGGGAAGCGGGCGCGCAGCAGCTTGAGCGCATCGCGGTTGGTGATGCCGCGCGCGCTGCCGATGGGCGAGGCCCATGGCATCACCACCTTGCAACCGGCATCGACCAGCCGTGACGCGACGCCTAGATCCTCGGTGCAGTAGGGGAACACTTCGAAGCCGTCTTTGATCAGGATTTGAGCCGCTTCGACAAGGCCGACCACATCCGGCTGCAGTGTCTCGTCATCGGCGATCACTTCCAGCTTGATCCAAGGCGTGTTGAACAGTTCGCGCGCCAGCTTCGCGGTGGTCACGGCTTCGCGCACGCTCTTGCAGCCTGCGGTGTTCGGCAGCACGGTGACCTTGAGTTCGCGGATCAGCGACCAGAACTGATCGCCGGTCTTGCCGCCCGCCGTTTCGCGGCGCACCGACACGGTGACGATCTGGCTGCCTGCGGCGCGGATCGCGTCCTGCATGATCTTCGGTGACGGATACAGCGCGCTGCCGATCAGGAGGCGTGAGGAAAATTCGCGGTCGTAGAATTTAACGGTGTTATTCTTGGTGTCGTTGCTCATGGCGCCGCGCCGCGCAGGATCGTAACGCCCCCTGCCGGCGCGAAAGACGCGCCGACCTCCCCCGCAAGCGGGAGAGGTGAAAGAAAGAACGAGCTGCGCTCCCTCTCCCGCTTGCGGGGGAGGGTTGGGGAGGGGGTGGGTGGACTTGCGATGCAGATGTTCATTCTCACCCTCCCTGCCGTGGCGTGAGGATTTCCACCGAATCGTTGTCGTTGAGCGCGGTCTCGCCCCAGCGCGCGCGCGGCACCACGTCGTAGTTTACGGCGACGGCGAGATGCGTGCCCTCATAGTCGAGCTCGGCCAACAGCGCGTCGACGCGCGTGGCCTTGGTCTCGCGGCGCTCGCCGTTCACGATCAGGAACATTGCATCACCTCATTATCGATGGCGCCGCGCTCGACATAGGCCAGCGTCAGTTCCGCAAGGGCAGGGGCCAGCAGGAAGCCGTGGCGATACAGCCCGTTGACGGAAATGCGCTTCGCGTCGATTGCGATGCGCGGCAGGTTGTCGGGAAAGGCAGGCCGCAGGCCCGCGCCGAATTCGAGAATGCGCGCTTCGCCGAAGGCCGGATGCACCGCATAAGCCGCGCTGAGCAATTCGAGCGCCGAGCGCACGCTGACGCCGGTGTCCTCGCTCTCGATGGACGTGGCGCCGAGCATGAAGCGGCCGTTGCCGCGCGGGATCACATACAGCATCCAGCGCGGATGAATGAAGCGGACCGGGCGCGCCAGTTGAATGTCGGGCGTTTCGATCACGATCATCTCGCCTTTGACGCCGCGCAGTTCGGGATGTTTGTCGTGTGCGCTCAGGCCGCGGCAATCGATCACGATGCCGTCCAGACGGTCGGGATCGCAGTCCGACTCAAAGCGGATCGTCGCGCCGGCCTCAGTCAGCTTCGCATGCAGCTTCGGCAGGACAGCGCGGGGCTCGACATGGCCTTCGCCGGGAAAGAACAGCGCTTCGCGGAATCGTCCATCGAGCGAGGGCTCGATCGCCGCGATGCCCGAGGCATCGAGGCGTTCATAGTCCGTGGTGAGCCTTGCAAAGCGTTCGAAATCGGTGCGGTCGCGCGGATGCGCCACCACCAGCGAACCGTTGAATGGCGTTTCGGGAACCTGCTCACGCCACAGATCGAGCGAGCGGATGCCGAGGCGGGTGATGACAGGTTCGGAGCCTTCGCGCTCGCACCAGGGCGCCAGCATGCCCCCGGCCCAGTGGCTGGTCGCCTGCGTCATCGCGGCGTCGCCGCGCTCATGCAATGTGACGTCGTAGCCCGCGCGTGCGAACAGCAGCGCCTGCCATGTGCCGGCGATGCCAGCCCCAATAATATTGACGGAAGATTCTCCTCGCGGAGATGATGACGTGTCTCGGTACATCCCTGTCCCTTCGCCGGCATGACCCGGATCAGGTTCAAAGGGTCACCGCGCAACCTGCGGTATCTCAGCTCCACGCTGGAGCCCCCCTCGGAACAAGCCATACGATAGACCCGATGTTAGAAGGATTCAATGGTCCGCGGATCGATGCTGCATTGCTTTTCCGCATCGTGGGAACGCGTTTTCGCATTTCGCGGCGCGAAGGAAACGCGGGCGGGTAAGGGTTCGTTGACCTTGCCTCAACGCGATTGGCGCCATTTTGCGCTGTTTCCGCCCGGAACTGCTGCATCGAATTTACCCGGAATTATGCTGGCAATGATTAGGTCGCGGCTGTCTCACAAGCCGGATTCGCGCATGACCTTCGCCGCTGCATATCGATATCCGCTCGCGCCGGGGGCTTTGCGATGAGCGCTCAGGCCGTTGAAGCAGCCCCGGCGCGGCAATGCACGCTGCCGTGTGTGCTTGGCGTGTGTCTGTTCGCCGGATTGCTTCTGTTGGGAAGCCGGTTGCTGGCCGATCCCGACACGTACTGGCAGATCAGGATCGGGCAACAGATTCTCGAAACTGGATCGCTTCCGCGAACGGATGTTTTTTCGTTCACGATGCAGGGACAGCCCTGGATTTCGACGCAGTGGCTGGCGCAGGTTCTGTTCGCAGCGGTATACGCGCACGCAGGCTGGGCCGGTCCGGTGGTGCTGACGGCGGCATCCATCGCGGGTGCGTTTGCCATTCTGGCGTGGTTTCTCCGGCGTCGCCTCGATACAGCGCCTGCACTCGTTCTTCTGATGGCGGCACTGGCGCTGGCCTCGCCGCATTTCCTTGTTCGGCCGCATGCACTGGCGATGCCGGTGATGGTGGCGTGGGTCGCCGGGCTGATCGCGGCGGCTGATCGTAAAAGCACGCCATCATACTGGCTGCTGCCTCTCATCACGTTGTGGGCCAATCTCCATGGCAGTTTCATTCTCGGTCTTGCGCTGATCGGGCCGATCGCGCTGGACGTTGTGCTGAAGATTGATGCGCCGCTACGCGTGCGGATGCTTCTGCGCTGGTTCGTGTTCGGACTGGTCGCGCTCGCGGCAAGCTGCCTGACGCCCTACGGCTTCGAGGCTATTTTTGCCGCCCGCAACATTCTCAACCTCGGCGCGGCGCTGCCGCTGATTACCGAATGGCGTCCGGCAGACTTCTCGCGTCTTGGAGCGCTTGAGGTTTGTCTGTTGCTGGGACTTGGCGCGGTGCTGCTCAAGGGGCTGACGCTCCCGTTGATGCGGATCGTGCTGGTGCTCGGGTTGCTGCACATGGCGCTGGCGCATGTGCGCAACATCACCGTGCTGGCGCTGTTGCTGCCGATCGTGGTTGCCGCGCCGCTGGCGGCTCGCTTCGGGCCGCGAGAGGAAGCGTCAGCGAAAGTTGCGCGCCCGTGTTCGGTCTTCGTGACTGCTGCGATGGTTGCCGTTATCGCGCTGTCGTCATTCGTCATCGCGACCAATCGTTATGCGCCGGTATCCAGCCTCGCGCCTGCCGTTGCGGCGCTGAAGGAGCGCGGCGTGTCGCGCATCCTGAACGATTACGATTTCGGCGGCTATCTGATCTGGGCAGGCATTCCGGTGGCCATCGACGGTCGAACCGAACTCTATGGCGAGCGTTTCATGGTGGACCTCGACAATGCCATGACTCTGAAGAATCCGGATGCGCTGTTCAATCTGCTGACGTCACAGAAGATCGACGCCACATTGCTGCTGCGGCAGACACCGGCAGCACAACTGCTCGATCATGTCGATGGGTGGAAGAGGGTGTTTGCCGACGACACGGTCGTCGCGCATGTGCGCGATCCGTCGGCGCGGCATTCCGCCGAGCCAGAAATAAAGCCGGCTTCAAAATGAAGCCGGCTTGTTGATTGCTTCAACGATCTTTTATCAGTGACGGTGACGCCGATGCTTGCGCGGAATTTCCTGCGCATTGGCGTCGAACAGCGTGATGCCTGCGGGCGCGGCGTTGGCTTGCTGTTGCTGAAGCTGGCCCTGACGCTTCGCTGCGTAATAATAACCGCCGGCATAATAGGAGACGGCGCGGTTGTGATTGCCGCCCGCTGCGCGATAGGCGCCCGCGAGATATTTCACGGCATAGGTGAGATTGGTATCGGGATCGAGCAGGCCCTGCGCGGTGCCGGTGTAACCAAGGCCGCGCGCGGTCGCGAGCTTGATCTGCATCATGCCGTAATTGCCCTTGCTGACGGCGTGCGGATTGTACTTGCTTTCGCGAACGATCACGCGATGAACCAGTTCGGGAGGAACGCCGTTGGCGGCGGCGTGGCTTGCGACCATCGCTTCGTAGTCGGCGCGCTGCGCGCTGGCGGGATGAATCAGCATCATCGCCGCTGCCGCGGCGAGCAAGATTCGTTTCATGATGTCTGTCCTCAGCGAATTCGGAAAATGGGTTCAGCGTGGAACGCAATGCCAACGCGACGAATGCCCGGCTCAACGGCGGCGGGCGTGTGACGGTTCCGTGACCGGCAAATGTGGAGAGAACGTGACGCGTGAATTAGTCGCTCAATCCCAATAACTTGCAGCTATGCGAATGAGCGGGCGAGCCATGCATGCTCTCTCACTCCGTTAACTACTGCAAATTCGGCAGGGAAGTCACAGCGACGCTGATGGAGCCTTCCGCTTCGGCAATGATGCGAAGCGTATTGGAATCGAATGCGATGCTACCGAGCCGCACGCTCGACACCGATGCATCTACACGAATGCCTTCATCGTTCTTGCGCATGTCGGAGACGATGGATGAAATCTTCTGCTGCGCGTTGGCTGCGAACGTTTTCAGGTCGATAGTGGCGCGCTGCTCCAGCGCGCGTTGCAGATAGGGAATGGCGGGACGCGCGGCGGCGCCGAGCAGACCGAAGGCCGAATCGGATTCCACCGCCAGCTCAAGATCGGTGAGGCGCAGGATTTGCTGCGCCTGATCCAGCACCGGCCGTCCCCAGATATGAATCGTCGCTTCGCCGCCGAGGCCGAGGAAACTCTTTTTCTCCTTCGCATTGACCAGCAGCGAAATCAGCAACCGCTGACCGGCGGCGGCAACGCTCGCGCTTTTGACCGTGACATCGACCGAGCCGCTGCCGTCCTCTGGAAACTTGCGGCCCTTGAGTTGCAGTTCGACGATCTTGTTCACCTCGGTGAACGGCAGATCGATCGGTACGCCGATGGTGACGCGGCCGCGCTCGGGCGGCGGCATGATGTCGAGGGTGGCGGGAAACGGACAATCCGGTTTCGTCTCGGCGGGCAGCACGCGCGTCTCAGCCTGCAGACCGAGGGTGAAGTTGACCCAGTTGGTGTCGATGCGCGGCTGCGCGGCCATGGCGCGAACGGGGCGCATTTCAAGCCACAGCGTCGGCATTCCGGCTGCCGCAGGCGGCAGCGGGATCGAGCGGCAAAGTTTAGCCCATTCGCGCCGCGCGTTCTGTTCGAGCGAGCGGTCGTTGCGCAGGCGCTGCTGCAACAGCGCCATCTGCTCGCTGACGGTCTTGTCGATCAGCGGCTTGACCTGCGCGGGCACAGCGACCTTCGCGCCCGCAATGGTGAGGCTGCTGTCGCCGAGCGTCACTTGCGCGGTCAGCTTCGGATCGATGCGCCACTCGCGCAGGATTTCAGGTCTCGCGGTAATGCCGACATTGCCGTGGATCGCAGCACTGGCGTTGAGTTGTTTGATGGAGACGCTGCCGAGCTGCTTGACGGCGTTGCTGCCGAGAACATTTCCCAGCGCATTGCCAAGTGCCGTACCGCTTGCCGCTGACAGCGAGCCGAGCACCGTCAGCTTGCCATCGAGCGGCGTCGAGAGCGATAGCGCATTCTGCACGCCGGATGCGGCAATGGGGCCGCGTGCCACGGTCCAGTTGATGTCGGCGTTTTGCAGAATCTGGCTGACGGGATTGTCCGCCTTGCCGCCCATGTTGCGCGGCGCGGCGCGATCGAGCCCATCGCGCAGAGCGGCGATGGAGATGGCAATCGGGGTCAGGATTTCGGAATTGCGCGTTATGGGCGGCAGCGGCGGCAGTTTCGCCAGCACCGGCTTTTGAACGGCCGTGGGCCAGAGCCAGTTCATCGCATAAAGGCTGGCGGCGAACGATGCGACAAGCACCGCCAGTCCGAGCAGGATGAATTTCAGGCGCATAGCGACTCCAGCATCATGACAGCGATGCTACAGCCCGCGTTCGATGCACGCCACCCCACGCTGCAGTGGTATCAATCGACCTACCGCACCAGCTCCTTCGGCAGCTGCTTGTCCTTCGGAAGCAGCGGCGGCTTTTTCTGCAAGGCCGGAACCGCAGGCTGACCGGGACGCGGCGCAGCGGTCGGCACCTGCGGAATGCCGAGACGACCTGGCACGCCGAGACGATTCAACAATCCGCCCGCACCCTGCAGCGCCGATCCGCCGGGCGCAGCCGCTGGCCGCTGCAATCCGCCCGGCATGCCGCCTTGCTGAATTGCAGGGCGGTTCGCGAGTCCTGGACTCGCAAGACCTGGCTGATTGGGAAGCGGCGGGCGCGAGCCGAATTGCCCCGGTGCGCCGGGTGGGCGCTGCATTCCGCCGGGCGGCGGTGCGCCGGGACCGCGCGGAAGTCCGGGCTGATTGACGAGACCGGGCTGGCGCTGCAGGCCGGGCTGCAGATTGCCGCGCTGTCCCGGCTGGTTTTGCAGACCCGGTTGTCGGGGCTGTCCGGGCTGGTTCAGGCCGGGACGGTTCGGCTGTCCGGGTTGATTGAGCTGACCCGGACGATTGAGGCCTGGCTGTCCGCGCTGACCCGGTTGATTCAATCCGGGCTGGCCGCGTTGTCCCGGCTGGTTCAGGCTTGGCTGGTTTCCTGGCTGATTTCCGAAACGGTTGCCGGGTTGATTGAATCCGCCGCGCTGTGGTCCGCCCTGATTGAAGCCCGGCCGTCCGAAGGCAGGCGGACGGTTCGGATTCTGGATACGGAAATTGCGCTGCTGCATGACGATGTTTCGTCCCATGCCCTGCATGGTGTGAACGCGCTGCATGAAGCCACGATCGCGTGCGATCATCTGCGCGGACATCACCATCGGCATCGCGGACATCCGCATGCCGAAGCCCGGCACCATCGTGCCGCGCACGGTGAATCCGCTGGCGCCCTGCGTCAGCATGCCGAGCGGCGCGCCGTCACGTCCCCTGACATCGATGCGGCCGACCCTGCCGTCGGCATCGGGATAGAGCTTGATGCCGACATTGTTTGCGTCGGCGGCGCCCGCTGTTGCGCCTTCGGGTACTTCGACAACGCCGGTGGTGCCGCGAATGCCGAGTGTCGCGGTCGGCGTTTCGATTTTCATGTCGCCGGTCTTGGCGACGGCGGCGGCCACGAACGCCATGGTGCCGCGCGTGACGTTGATAAGCGCCGCGTTGTCCTTGCCGCCGTCCTGATAAACAAAATTGTCCACCACGACGCGCGAACTCGCGGAGAGATTGAGCGTGGTGTCGTCATTGAAGGTGACGCCGAGTGTCGAGCTTTTGCTGGTCTGAAGCACGTCGCCCTTGAAGATTTCGTCCTGCAACTTCAGCGGACCAGTCATGCCGCCGCGCGTGACCGTCGCGCTGCCTTTCAGGGTGACGACGTTGCCTGCGGGCTCGTCCGAAGCCTGCTGCGATGCGTCAGGTGCCGGCTGGACTGGTTGCGCGGATGAATCTGCGGGCGGTTGCGCAGGTGCGGCAGGTTGTGGAGGTGCCGTCTGCGCCGGTGCGGCCTGCGCGAGTTGTATGATTTGTTCGGCGTGTGCGGGCGCGAGGCCGCACAGGATCGCTGCAATCAGCAGGGCGGAACGGATCAAAATATTCACCTGCTCGAAGGAGCAATCGGAAAGGCAGTATTTTTGACAGCCACGGCACGGCGATGCAACGCCGTCCGCGAGCCCTGAACAGACTTTCCATTGCATTTCTGAGGCGAAAGTACGTCACCCCCACCGCTGCATGAACGCGCGGGGGATCAGATTGCTCCGTCAGCTGTCGCGGGCAATCCGGCCGCCCGCGATGCGCCAGGCTTCGATGCCGCCCTGGATATGGCGGGCGGTGGTGAGTCCGGCTTCCTGCGCGGCCTGCACCGCCATCGCGGAGCGTTCGCCGAACGCGCAGTAGAACAGCAACTGCTTCTGTGTCGTTGCGGCGAGATCGTGCAGGATGCCGCCGGCCTTCACATTGTCGTCGAGGTCGGGATAGGGCGCGTGAAGCGATCCCGGAATGATGCCGTGTTTCTCGCGCTCGCGGCGCTCGCGCAGGTCGATCAGAACCACGTCGGGGCGGCCGAGAATATCTTTCGCTTGTGCGGCGGTCAGCGACCAGCCGCGCCGCGCAACATCATCCTGCGCCAGTCCCATATGAAGATTTGCCGGCACCGCGACATCCATCATTTTCGGATTCGGCAGATGCAGGTTGTTCATCAGGTCGACGTACTGATCGACCGACTTGACCTGAAGCCGCGGATTGCATGCCTTCTCCTCGCCGATGGTCGAGACGGTGTCGCCTTTGTAGTCGTGCGCCGGGAAGATCAGCGTGTGGTCGGGCAGCTTCAGCAGGCGGCCGAAGATCGACTCGTATTGCGCGCGCGGATCGCCGTTCTGGAAATCGGTGCGGCCGGTGCCGCGAATGAGCAGCGTGTCGCCGGTGAAGACGCGGTCGGGCAGGATGAAGCTGTAAGAGTCATCAGTGTGGCCCGGCGTGTAGAGCACATCGAGGCTGAGGCCTTCGATGTCGATCTTGTCGCCATCTGCCACGCGCATCGAAACCACATCGACGCCGCTCTGCTCGCCCATCACGGTGATGCAATGGGTCTTGTCGCGCAGCGCGCCGAGGCCGGTGATGTGGTCAGCATGGACATGCGTATCGACCGCCTTGATCAAACGCAGATCGAGGTCCTGCAGAAGCTGGACATAACGATCGACCTTTTCCAGCACGGGATCGATGATCAAGGCCTCGCCGCCGTGACGGCTTGCGAGCAGATACGTGTAGGTGCTGGAAACGCTGTCGAAGAGCTGACGGAAAATCATGAAGCCATGATCGCAGATTCAATAGCTTGCGATCAAGGGTGCGCGCCATCATCCGATGTGCTGATCGATCAGGCGGTCGATGTTCGGATGACGAACAGCGTCTAGAACATGCCCAGCACGATCGCGCCGACCAGAATAAACGACGCGTAAGCGGCCACGACGCTCAGAGGTCCGACGATGGTCATGGGTATCTCCCTTGGCTCAACGCTGGTCATGTAACGCCAATGCTACCAAGACGTTCCGCCGCCGAAAAAGTCAGACCTGCTGACGCACCATGCGGCTGCCGCGTCCCGTATGGTTAAAAAACCTTGAATAACAATGCGTTGAAGATCCTTTAATTATCTTCGGTGAACTTGCGCGGATGACGCGTGGAGTTTGTTGGTTCGTAGTCGGCTCCCTTGTCCTCGTTACCCTGGCGGGTTGCGGCCGCGGTTTCATGACCGCGGAGCGCGAGCCCTGGAGGGCCGAGGCGGAGAAGGCGTGCCTGAAATCCGGCGCGGTCAGGGAGACTGCGGATCTCGTCCGCATCGATCCGATTTCCGGTCCGGGCGCGTGCGGCGCGGAGTTTCCGCTCAAGGTTGCCGCACTCGGCGAGGGCATGAGCAGTCTCGGCTATGCCGACGACCTGCGTCCGCCGGGAAGCATCGGCAATCAGCCACGCTGGCCGGTCTCGCAACCGTCGCCATCGTATCAGCCGTCTTATTCATCGTCGCAGCCGCCATCCTATCCGTCGCAGCAGCCCTATCAGGCTTCGCAGCCCGCCTATCCGGCGCAGGCCGGTGCTCCGATGCGCTTGAATGCTCCGGGCAATGAGCCGCCGGACGATGAAGATCAGGTCGCGGGACCTGACTCGGCGTCGCCGACCATGAGCCGTCCGCAGCCGCGCGCGCCCTATGCCGCGCAGCCATATCCGTCCGCCAATCAGCCTTACACCCCGCCGCGTCTCGGCCCGTCGCAGGGTTCGCCGGTCAACAGGTTCGGCGCGGTCGCAGTGAAGCCGACGGCGACCCTGGCATGCCCGATCGTATCGGCGCTCGACCGCTGGCTGGCAGATTCAGTGCAGCCCGCAGCGCAACGCTGGTTCGGTTCGCCGGTCGCGGAGATCAAGCAGATTTCGGCTTACTCATGCCGCGGCATGAACGGCAATTCGCGCGCGCATATCTCAGAACATGCGTTCGGCAATGCGCTCGACATCGCGTCGTTCACGCTGGCGGACGGACGGCGCATTTCCGTGAAGGACGGCTGGAAGGGTTTGCCGGAAGAGCAGGGCTTTCTGCGCGACGGGCAGGGCGCGGCATGCCAGCAGTTCAACACTGTGCTGGCGCCGGGATCGAACGT
>CAZQMD010000169.1:0-10539 GCA_964594185.1 uncultured Afipia sp.
TGAAGGTCACCGATTGCCCGGCGATGCTCGGGCTTCCGCTGCTCTGGATTTCCGTCAGGCTTGCATTGGCCGGACCGGGTGTGCAGGTGACGGTGATCCAGTTCGAGGCGCCGCCCGCACCGCTATTGTAGATATAGGCGACAATCGTGGACTCATTGCCTGCCGCAGTAAGCGTAAACGTGGAGAAGTTCGGAGGGCTGTTCCTCTGCGCGCTCCCCTGGCTGCCATCCGCGAACACCAGGTAGACCAGGTTCAGCGAGCCGTCGTTGGTGCGGGACGTCGTGGTCAGCACATCGCCGGGCGCGAAACGCTTGCCGGTGATGGTGCGTGAGGCCATCGGTGTCGAGGTGGAGGCGGAGACGTCGAGTTCGCCGTTATTGACGGCATCGCAGCCTGCGGACGCCCATGCGTTCGACGTGGCCGATACGGCCAAAACTCCACCCGTCAACAGCGCGAACGCGGCCCGTTTGATCGCCGCAATTCGTCCCACGCCCGCCATTCGCCACCTGCATCCATGCTCTGCCGGCCAACGCGGTTGGCAGAGGTCCCGTCGCGGAGATGTGGCAGATCGGTGAAGCGTCGTCGTCTCATTGCGCGCAGACAGCCAGTCCAGTCGCGGAGAAGCGGGGCCTGTGGCAGGCCGGTCACAGCCGGATGCGGGGGAAATTTTTAGGTGATTAAAGTATCGCTGAAATAAGCGAGCGAGCACTCTTTCGTCATGAAAACCGTGGGGATGCCCGGCTCGAAGCAGGCGTCCAGCTTTCACGCGAGATGTTGCATAGTGACGGAGGACCGTCTTCTCATTCCGCGCAGGGTCGCTGGTTTTTTGCGCGACGGAGCACGCCTATAGCCGACCAGTCATAAAGTTACGCATTGAGGGATGCCATCCGCACGTCGCCCGGCGTCATGCCGAAGGTCGAACGAAATACGCGATAGAATGTCGCGATGCTGTCGAAGCCGCAGGCATAGGCGATGTCAGCGACCGATCGTCCGGGCATGGCTACAAGCTGCCGCCGCGCCTCTTTCAGTCGCATCGCGGTCAGTGTCCGCGCGAAGGAGAAGCCTGTCGGTTCAAACAGCACATGGACCTGACGCAGCGAGATCGCAAGTTCGGCGCCGACCATCGCCGGTGTCAGATCGGGACGATGCAGATCGCGCTTCATGATGGCGCGTGCTGCGTGGAGATAGCCCGAGCGGAGCGCCGTGCGGCTTTCTGGAAGTCCCGGAGACAGACGCTGGCGTGCGAGCAGCGCAAGCCGTGCGATGTTCTGAACGTAGTCCTCGGGGGATATTGCCGGTTCGTGCTGGTCCATCAATGCAGCGAACATCGCCGCGATCAGGCGCGTGAGTTTCGTATTGCCATCGAGTGGGCCGGGGGAGAGGTCATGCGCACGTGCGCCCAGCAGGATATCGTTGCTCAATGGAATTTTCAGTGTGCGGAAATGAAAGCCGTCCGTGCGTTCCGGTGTTCCCATGAATGGCTGCTCGGAGTGGCTGACGGTAAAGTCGCCTTCACGAATGCGATGAACCCGGCCGCGCCCGAGATCCACATAGCCCGGTCCGCGGATCTGATATCCGATGCTGAGGCTGTTGCTGGATACGCGCGCGATATCGGCCGCCGTCCGGCCGACGCGGTAGGACGACGCGGTCATTTCGGCGAGAACGGCATTCCCGATCGGGATTGCTGAAAAGCGTCCCTGAAAATGGGCGCGGCGCTCGCGTTCCAGTTCGATCGTTACGCCGAACAGGTTCTTGCCTCGCACCTCGCACCAGTGGTCGAAGCGGTCTTGCGGACGAAGGTCGTCGGTGGAAAAGGTGATCATGCACGCGGCGCGGTGTGACGGGGATTCGTCTCAGAATGGCGCGTGCGCACCGGCTTGTCCAATCACGACGCGTGGCGGTTTCCCGCGATCCTGATATCGCCAGGTGTCACGCCGTAAGCCGTGCGGAACACGCGGTAGAATGTCGCAAGGCTGTCGAAGCCGCAGGCATGGGCGATGTCCGTCACCGCAAGTGCTGGAGCTGATTGCAGGAGCCGTCGGGCTTCCGCAAGCCGCATCGCGATCAACGTGCGCGAGAAACTCTCACCTGTTGGTTCGAACAGAATGTGCAATTGCCGCACCGAAATTCCGAGGGTCGCGGCGACGGCCGTAGGCGAGAGACTCGGCCGGTGCAGGTCGCGTGCGAGGATGTTGCGCGCAGCCTGCAGGAATCCAAACCGAAGCGCGGCCCGGCTGTCCGGAGAGCGGGCTGGAATACTGCCGCGTGCCAAGAGCGCAAGCTGCGCAAGATGACCGACGGCAACGTCATGGTCGGCTTCGGGATTTTTGGCGGCCTCTGTAACGAGGTCTGCAAACGATGCGGAGATCACCATCGAGAGACGCGGATCATTGTGAAGCGGCGATGGTGCGAAATGCAGCATACTGCGTGCCGGTACGTCGCGGCCGGCCAGCGGGATTTTCAGGACGCGCAGATCGAATCCGTGGATGGTAGTTGGCCGCGTCAGGTAGGGCATGTCGGTGTGACTGATGGCGAGGTCACCGGAGCGCACCACGAATTCGCTGCCGTTGCGGCTGTTGAACCAGCTCGCACCGCCTGTCTGCTGATAGATGCACAGGCTGTCGCTCGATGCGCGAGAGATGTCGCTGGCGCTGCGCGACACGCTGTAGGCCGATGCCTGCATCTGGCTCAGGGTCGCGCTGCCGACGGGCAGGGCGGAGAATCGTCCCTGAAAGTGCTGCCGCTCGTCCTGTTTCAGCGAGATGGTCACGCCAAAGAGGTTCCGGGCGCGAACTTCGCACCAGTAATCGAACCGCTCATGCGGACGAAGGTCGTCGGTCGAAAAGGTGAGCATGACGGAAACTGTCCGTTTGCCTCGGAATTCCAGTTGGAGCTTTAGAGGCAGACGGTGGCCGCGGCAACACCCATCACGGGATGGTGTGCAACATCCAGGGCTGGAACCGTTCAATAATGTCGGGTGTCAGCGGCGTGGGTTTGCGTGTTGCCGCATCGACCAGCACCGTCACGGCTTCCGCCGACGCCGCGCAGACATCTCCGTTGAACACCACCTGCTCGAATGTCGCCGAGGTGCGGCCGAGCCTCATCACGCCGATGCCAAGTTCGAAACTGCCGGGCCAGTGCATTTCGGCGCGGAAGTCGATCGCCAGATGGACCAGCATCCAGCTCAGGCCCTTCGGCATCAGCCCGCGGTCGCCGCTGCGCAGCAGGGTGACGCGCGCGGTTTCGAAATACGTCGAATACACCCCGTTATTGACGTGCTTGTTCGGATCGAGGTCGCCGTAGCGGACGTTGTCGCTCAGGCGGAACGGATAGTTTTCAAGCTTGAACTGGCGCTTGGGGCGGGTCGGTGCATTCACGTCTTCAGTCTCCGGTTTGAGACCTGCATAGCGGGAAAGGTCGCCGCCTCACAAGGCGCAGGAATGGCTGGCACGGCCAATTATGGCTTCCCCCCAAGGGCTGTCTTGGCTAGACAATTTGCTCGAAAGCGGCACTTTCCGCTTCCCGCCCGCTCATTTCCTCGCCAAAGCCGGAACGCCCAGGAACGCCTATGACCGACACCATCAAAACCGACGTCCTCATTATCGGCGCTGGCCCCTGCGGCCTGTTTGCCGTGTTCGAACTGGGGCTGCTCGACATGAAGGTGCATCTGGTCGACATCCTCGACAAGCTCGGCGGCCAGTGCGCGGAGCTTTATCCGGAAAAGCCGATCTACGACATTCCGGCGATTCCGATGGTGACCGGACAGGGCCTGACCGACGCGCTGATGGAGCAGATCAAGCCGTTCAATCCGACCTTCCATCTCAACGAGATGATCGAGAGCATCGAGAAAATCGGCGATCCGCTGTTTCGCGTCACCACGGATGCCGGGCAGGTGTTCGAGACCAAGGTGGTGGTGATCGCAGCCGGTGGCGGCTCGTTCCAGCCGAAGCGCCCGCCGGTGCCGGGCATCGAAGCCTATGAAGGCACCTCGGTGTTTTACGCCGTGCGCAAAATGGAGCAGTTCCGCGGCAAGGATCTGCTGATCGTCGGCGGTGGCGACAGCGCGCTGGACTGGGTGCTCAATCTTCAACCGATCGCAAAGCGCGTCACGCTGCTGCATCGCCGCGACGACTTCCGCGCCGCGCCTCACAGCGTCGACCAGATGCGCGCGCTGGTCGCTGCCGGCAAGATGGATATGAAACTCGGTCAGGTAACCGCGCTCGAAGGCGAGAACGGTGTGCTGTCCGGTGCGGTGGTGAAGGGCAATGACAACCAGACCTTCAAGATCGACTGCAACACCATGCTGCCGTTCTTCGGACTGACCATGAAGCTCGGTCCGGTGGCGAACTGGGGCATCAACCTCGAAAACAATCTGATCCCGGTCGACACCGAAGCGTTTGAGACCAACGTGCCTGGCATCTTCGCCATCGGCGACATCAACACCTATCCGGGCAAGCTGAAGCTCATTCTCTCCGGCTTCCATGAAGGCGCGCTGATGGCACAGAAGGCCAGCCGCTATGTCTTCCCGGAGAAGCGCGTCGTGTTCCAGTACACCACGTCATCCTCGAGTCTGCAGAAGAAGCTCGGCGTGAACTGATCCCGGCGGGTCATTTGCTTCAGTCCGGCGAGGCGGCATCGTCAATTCGCCGGATTTTGGATGAATTTTGATACAAGTTGCGATTGATCAATCGCGCCTGAGCGCTCATGCTGCGGCGAAAGAGCGGCGCGCCACATCGCCTGACCGCTCCGGAATTTTGCGACGTTCGACGAACCATAACCCTGGACCGTACACCCTTGGACCATAGACCCCTGGCAGGAGGGATCGTTGTCGAAGGATTTGCATCACGATGCGCTCGCCGGGAGGCCGTCGTCGCCCTTCTTCAGTTTGCCATTTTCTCAGCAGCCCGCGCTGCAGCTGATTTATGACAGCGCGCCGATCGGCCTGGCCTTTCTCTCCACCGACTGCCGCTATCTCCAGATCAACCAGCGGCTGACCGAAATATGCGGCATCTCTGTCGAAGGTCATCTGGGCCGCACCGTGCGCGAGTGTGTGCCGGGACTGGCCGACTCGGTCGAGGCCATCGTGCGGTCCATTGTCGAAAGCGGAGAGCCGGTGACCGGGATCGAGGTTGCGGGGCAACGGGCCGATCAGATCGACGAACGATCATGGGTGACCTACTGGCATCCGCTGCGCGGCCGTAACGGCGAGATCGTCGGGATCAACGTCGCAGCGGAAGAGATCACCGAGCGCAAGCGCGCGGAGGCCGCACTGCGTGCGAGTGAACAGCAATTCCATACGCTGGCGGATTCCATTCCCCAGCTTGTGTGGATGGCGGAATCCGACGGCCGGATTTTCTGGTTCAACAACCACTGGTACGACTACACGGGGATTCCGGCGGGCGAGATTCTCGGCCGCGACTGGAACAAGCTTCTCGAACCGGCAGTCGCGCACAGGGCAAGCGAGCATTGGGCGCAGTCGCTTGCGAGCGGGACGGCGTTCGAGATGGAATTGTCGCTCTGCGGCAAGGATGGTGAGTATCGTCCGTTCCTGACCCGCGTCGTTCCGCTTCGCGACACCAACGGCACCATCTACCGCTGGATCGGCACCCATATCGACATCAGCGAACAGCGGCGCCGCGAGGAGCATATCCGTTTCATCATCGATGAACTGTCACACCGCACCAAGAACCTGCTGGCGGTGGTGATGGCCGTCGCCAATCAGACCGCGCGGCAGGCCGGTGACGTGGCGCAGTATCAGGCGCGGTTTGCAGAACGGCTGACAGCGCTCGCGCACTGTCACGATCTGCTGGTGAGGGACAGCTGGCATGGCGCATCGTTCCGCGATCTGGTGTCTGCGCAGCTGAAACCGTTTCACGAAAAGATCGAAGGGCGGATCGAGGCCGCAGGGCCGCCGATCATTCTCAAGCCCGATGCGGTGCAGAATCTTGGGCTGGCGTTTCATGAGCTGGCCACCAACGCATCGAAACACGGTGCGTTGTCGGCCCCCGATGGAAAAGTTTCGATCCAATGGTTGTTCAATGACACTGGCGACAAGGTTCATGTGCGATGGTGCGAGAGCGGTGGGCCTATCGTTGCGCCGCCGCAGCGCCGCGGCTTCGGCCATGTGGTGATCGAACAGATCGTGCCGCGCGCACTGAGTGGCATCGGCACGCTCGACTTCTCGCCAGCGGGCGTCAACTGGACGTTCGAATTTCCAAGCTGCCAGTAGCGCGGTTTACTGTGCTTGCCGGGTCGGCAGCGGCGTGATCGGCTCGCTGGTCACCGGCGCTTCGGAGAGGCCGAGGCCGAGCACACTCGTTGCTGCCGGAAGTGCAGCGTCTGCCATCGCGGCGTGACCTTCGGCGGTCGGATGGATCGCGCCGCCGTAAACCGCCGACAACACGCCCCATGTCGCGTCATGAATGTCGCCGGGCTGATTGGTCGGCGCCTTCTGCGCCTGCGGATAGGTCATCGCCGTGAAGTAGCTGTCATTGGCGTCGCGGACCCAGCGCGCACGCGGGGAATAAGCGCGGAAGTCGCTTGCGCCCGCGCCGCAGACCAGCGGATTGTTCGCGCCATTGACGATATCGGCGACGAAGCTCTCGCCGGTGGCGGAGAAACATTCGCGGTCGAACGGCGGATCGCTTTCGGCGCGCGCGCAGAATCCGTGATTGGAGAATGCGGCCTGATGCTGATCGACGAAGGTCATGCGGTCGCGGGCCTGATCGTTGCACAGCACGCCGCCGCTGCACTGCGCGAGCCGCTTGATCTGCGGCAGGAATTCGCTTTGCACGAAATTGGTGACGTCGGCGAGGCGCTGCGGATCGGCGTTGAAGGCCGGGTGAATGTCGAAGCCGCCGCGTCCGCCGGGGCAGGGTGCGCCGTTCACGAGGGACGGGTTTGCATATGAGACGTAAATCACGCGCGCCAGATCGCCGCCGACGAACGGTTTCAGCGCCTGACGCAGCTTGCTGAAGTCCCGCGGCAGGCCGGTTTGCAGAACGCCGCGCGCTTCATCGACAGAGGTGAGCACGCCGGAGCGGCGCGACAGTGCGCGCTCAGTCTGCCGCTCGACAATGACGTCGGCGACGAGGCCCGAGAAGTCGATGTCGTTAGCGCCGATCGACAGCAGAATGAGATCCAGTTGCCGCTCGGGCTGGCGCCGCGTGGCGGCGGTCAGCGCTTCGCGCAATTCCGCGACCTGCGCATTGACCGAACCCTGACACGCCAGGCCGTTCTTGCCGACGACGCATTCGCGGGCGCGCTGCGAGCCGAACATGCCCTCCGCAATGGTCGCGCCGGTACAGGCCAGCGGCAGATAGGTCACCGCAATCTGCGGATTCTGTGCGGCGAGCGCGATCGCCATACGGGTTTGATAACTGTAGAGCGAGCGGTGGCACGCCGGGTTGAACCATTGCGCGCCGGCGCGCTGCCAGTTCTGCAGGCTTTGGCCGGCGGATGTATCGCAGGCGCGCGCGCCCTTGAAGCCCGCGCGGCCGGGGCGGAAATACATTCCGGCGGGGCCGCCGAGATAGGAGCGGAAACAGAAGCCGTCATCCGACAGTGTAACGGGTTTGTCCGGATTGCCTTCGCCGGATGCGATGGAGTCGCCAAGGCCAGCGATGAAGACGTCGCGCACCGCGATCTGCGTCGTCACGCGCTGCGGCGCATCCGCTCCGCTCGATACGTCCACGGTCACAGGCGTTGGCTTGCCATAGCGGACGCGCAGGTTGATCGCTTCGGCACAGTCGAGTGTTGATTGCCGCGGCGGATCGCCATCCTCGAAGGTCCAGGCGCAGGTGGCGCCGACCGGAACGGCGCCGGTCAGGCGCACGGTGATCGGATGATCGAGCGGCGTGAGATAACTTTCCTTCACGCCGTCGCGCGTACAGGGTTCGCTGACGCGTCCGGATTGATCGATGCACAGACGCCCGAGCGTATTGCGCGCCCAGCCGCGCCCGTCGCTTTGCGCGGCCAGCGCCTGTTCGGCGGCAAGAATGCTGCGGCCGTTGAGGGCGTTCACCTGCAGCGTGAAATCGCGCTCCTCGCGAAACAGACGGAAGCGGTTGCGGACTTCCCATGAAATCTGCATGTCCGTTGCGGGCTGCACGGCGGGCGCGGCCGGGAGAGGCGCGATCTGCGTTTGTGCATCGGCGCGGCCTGCCGCTGCACCCAGCAGCGCCGCAGCCAGCAGCCATATTTTGAGCAACGGATGGAAAACGCGCGAATAAATCATGCTGGTTTGAAGCCGAAGGATAAGGCCAAAATGTGGGAGAAGCGCGATCAGCAAAAGTGGGGGCCGGTTTTGCGTCCGATCTCGCTCTTGCTTTGAAGAGCGCATGACCTTATCGCCAAACCGCAAGCACACTTTAGCGGATCATGCGCCGCAAAACCTAAGGCAGGTGCCCCAGCCCAACAAGCCACATCTTTGTGCGCGGATTTACTCTGCCGCCTGCTTCGGAGGCTGCTGCTGTTGCGACGATTGCACGACAGCGGGGGCGGGCCGCAATTTCCGGCTTTGCTGCCATGGCAGAATGACGCTGAGCCACAATTCGCGGACGCCCATGATGGTGATCGAGGTGGCGAACGGGATCAGGAAGTAGAGGATGCGGAACACCAGCAGCGATGCGAGCAGCTGTTCCTTGCCGAGCATCGGCAGGCCGACCAGCATCGCCGCGTCGAATACGCCGAGGCTGCCGGGTGCGTGACTGGCGAAGCCGAGCAGGGTGGCGAGAATGAAGACCACCGAGAGCGTCACGAAATCGAGGTCGGGACTCGACGGCGCGAGGAGATACATCGCGAGAGCGCAGAAGCCGAGATCGATAACGCCGATCAGGATCTGCAGCACGGTCAGCGGCGCGGACGGCAGATGGACTTTCCAGCCGTCCTTGCCGAGCTTGCGGCGGCCTTTGCCGGTGGCAATCCAGGTGAGATACGCGGCGATGCCGGCCAGCAGTCCGAAGCCGATCAGCTTGTTGATGCTTTCCGGAAGCAGATCGACCGCGGACGCCGCAGCCGGATGCCAGATCATGCCGATGCCAAGCACGAAGGTGTTGCCGAGCCAGAAGGTCAGGCCGGAGATGAAGCAGATTTTCGCGACATCGATCGCGGTCAGGCCCCAGTCGGAATAGATCCGAAAGCGGATCGCGCCGCCGGTGAAAACCGTGGCGCCGATATTGTGGCCGATGGTGTAGCTGGTGAAACTCGACAGCGCGGCGATGCGGTAGGGCACATGCATCTTGCCGATCGTGCGCAGTGCGAACAGATCATAGAATGTCAGGGTGAAAAATGCGCACAGCACGCACAGCGCGGCGAGCGCGATCTGGCCTTGCGACTTTTCGGCAAGCGCAGTCAAAACGATCGCGGTGTCCACACCCTTGAGGGTGCGGAACAGATGCATGATCGCAATGGTCACGATGATCAGGCTTGCGACGATCCCGACCCGTTTCCAGCCAATTCGTTCCCTGAAAACACGCCCAAGCGTGCTCAACAATTGTTGCATTCGTCCTCCCGGCAGGGCGCGAAATATATAAAAGCCGATTGAGGCGACAGTGAGCAAGCGGCTGCGACGGTAGTCATACGCGAAATCCGGCGCGTGGAAAATAGGGCGGTTGTGCAGCGCGAATAGCAGTTAATGCCGGAAAATCAAGGCGAGGGGCCGTCATCTGCGCTTCACATTGGGCCGGTTCTGAATGATTCCGGCTTCCCTTATGTGGGAATGAGTTTGCTGTTTGAAACCCCGTCCATGGCCGTTCCGTCTATCGCCGATATCGATATGTGGGATCGGATTTTCAGGAACATCATCGAGCAGCCATGGTTACACCCCGGATCGAGATCAAGCGCCGGCGCATCGTTCGGATAGCGTCATGGCGTTCCGGGAAAAATCCGGCAACCAAGGATGACGGCGATGGGACTGTTTACGAAAGACATCAAGACCATGGACGATCTGTTCGTGCACCAGCTTCAGGACATCTATTACGCCGAGAAGCAACTGGTGAAGGCGATTCCCAAGCTCGCTGAAAAGGCCAATGACAACGAGCTGAAACAGGGCTTTCTCAGTCATCTCGAGCAGACCAAGACTCATGTGACCCGGCTTGAGCAGGTCTTCCAGATGCACGGCGTCGAGCCGAAGGCCGTGACATGTCCGGCGATCGACGGCATCATCAAGGAAGCCGATGAAGTTGCGGGCGAGGTGGACGACAAGGCGGTGCTCGATGCCGCGCTGATCAATGCGGCGCAGGCGGCGGAGCATTACGAGATCACGCGTTACGGCACGCTGGTGACATGGGCGAAGCGTCTCGGACGCAATGACTGCGCAGCCGTGCTGCAAAAGACCCTGGATGAAGAAAAGGCGACTGACCAGAAACTGACCAAGCTGGCGGAAAGCGGAATCAATCTGAAGGCCGCTAGCTAGGCTGCGTCTGGCCGTTCGAGATGCCGTTAAAGACTGTGAGACAAAACGCCGCGCCGGAGCAATCCGCGCGGCGTTTGCGTTACTGCATCAGCTTCGGCGCAGGGCGAACTGCGCGCCGCACAGCG
>CAZQMD010000170.1:0-10522 GCA_964594185.1 uncultured Afipia sp.
CCTCCTCGATGAATCAGCCTGATGTCGCGACATCGCGGCTGGAGCGGGCCAAGCAGAAGATTCGCGACCTCCTTGCAATGCGCGCCGGTGCGCGGACGGGGCTCGTCGCGTATGCGGGCACGGCGCATCTGGTGATGCCGCTGACGGAGGATCGCTCCGTGATCGAGCCATTCCTCACCGCGCTTTCTCCCGCGATGATGCCGAGCGATGGAAGCAACGTCGTGGGCGCCATCGCGTTGGCCGCAGTGGCGCTTGATGCGGAGCCGGTCGCGGGCACGATCCTCGTGGTCGGAGATAATGCACCTGAGGATGAAGCGGCTGTCCGGCGGGCCTCAGCTCGCAACGGCCTTGCGATGCTTGCCTTAGTGCCGTTTTCGCCGGCGTCGATCGCGGACGCCGTTCCCGTCAGCGTGGACACAACAGACCTGCTGCGACTGGAGCGGCGCATCGAGACCCGATTCCAGGCCACTCAAGGGGATGCCGTCGGTACGCGTTGGCGTGATGAAGGCTTCTGGTTTCTGCCGCCGCTTGCGCTCTTAAGCTTGCTCTGGTTCCGACGCGGCACCACCGTCGCATGGGTTCTGGCCTCTTTCATCGTCTTCCAGATAGCGCCTTCGAAGGCCGATGAAGGATCGGGTTTTGCGAAGCTCTGGCTGACTCCGGATCAATTGGGGCGGATCGCGTTCGATCGTGGCGAGTACGCCGCCGCCGCCAAATCTTTCGCGAATCCCATGTGGCGAGGTATCGCCGCCTATCGGGCCTTCGATTTTCTCACGGCGGCGCAAGAGTTCACGCGCGTCGATACGGTGGAAGGCAAGTTCGCGCTCGGCAACGCCCAGGCGCAGAACCACGCCTATGAGAAGGCGATCCTGGCGTATGACGAGGTGCTGCGGGTGCAGCCGGGCAATTTTGCGGCCAAGACCAATTGCGCGATCGTTCAGGCTGCGCTTGAGGCGCGGGAGGCCAAGCGCCGCAAACAGGAGCAGGACGACAGCGCCCCGCCCGATGAGAAAGCTGATGAAACCCGTGTCGATCCCAACCAGAAGGATGGCAAGACGATCAAGGTCACACCGCAAGACATTACCACGGCCGGTGCCGCGGAAGCGTGGATGCGTCAGGTTCAGACGACGCCTGCGGATTTCCTCAAGCTGAAATTCGCGATCCAGGCGGCCACGCCGAAGCCGAGAACGTCACCATGATGCGCTGGAGTTCAACCATCGCCCTGTTGTTCGTGGTCCTGCTGCTGCCGGTCAGTGTGCGTGCACAGCAGGGTGTCGATCCCCAGCCGATCGTACAAGTCACCATCGAGCCGCAGCGAGTCGTCGTTGGTCAGGAAGCGGTGCTGCGGGTGCTCGTCCTGGCGCCGAACTATCTGACGTCACCGCCGGACCTCCCGACCTTCCAGGTGCGCAACGCCGTGACCCGGCAGTTGCCAAGCGTCAACACCAGCGAACAACGCGACGGGATGACCTATTCGGGTGTGCGTTTCGAGTTCGCCCTCTATCCGCAAGAGGCCGGCGACTTCGCGATCTCGGATCAAAAGGCTCGCGTCAAATATGCCGCGCAGCCGCCGGCGACGCGCGAGGTCGAAATCACGCTCCCGCGCCTGTCGTTCGAAGCGTTCGTTCCGGCGGCCGCGGCCTCGCTTCGGCCATTCCTGTCGGCCGATAAACTGACGATCGTGCAGGAGATCAAGCGGTCGTCCGATCAGCTTAAGGCAGGCGACGCCGTTACGCGCACGGTGATATTCAAGGCGGAGGGCACACCAGCGATGCTGCTGCCTCCGCAGACCTTCGCCATCGTTGATGGTCTCAGGCTCTATGCGGCGCAGCCAGCGCTTGAGGACAAGGTGGACGGGCGAACGGGCGTCCTGACCTCGACCCGAGCCGATTCCGCCACCTACATGTTGGAACGAGCGGGCGACTATTTACTGCCCGCAATCGACGTTCGCTGGTGGAACGTCGGCGAGAGCAGGGTCGAGCAGGTCCACCTCGCCGGCGTACCTTTGAATGTCTCCGCCAATCCTGCAATTGACGGCACGACTGGCCGATCCGGTGCGCGCCTGAACTGGGCTGCGTTGATCGATGTGATTGCTGATCATTGGATCATCACGGCGCTCGCGTTGATGATCCTCGTCGCGATCGTCTGGGTGATGCCCGCAGCCGCACGTAGGATGATAGCGTTTCTTAGACGCCGTCGAGCGGCATACCGCGGCTCCGAGGCCTGGTCGTTCCGGCAATTTCGCGCGGCCACGCGGCAACGAAAGGCAGAGGCGATCTACTTCGGACTGCTCGGCTGGCTTCGGCGGTTCGAGCCCCTCGCGCCTGAAGGTACCATCGATGCGCTGACGTCCGCTGTAAATGATCCCGTTCTGAAGCGGCAGATTGGTGCATTGCAGAGGGAATTGTTCGCTTCCGCAGGCGAAACGACTCCCGGGTGGTCGCCGCGTACCTTGATGCGACACGTCAACTCAGCCCGTAGATCACTGCGCCGCAGATCTCTGCGTCCCGAGACCACAACGGTGCTGCCGCCGCGACTCAACCCTATCGGCTCGCGCAGGCCCGAATTCTGCGAACGGAGAGTAGCCAGATGAAAACGAAAATTCTCGGGACAACCAAAGCGTCTGTGTTCTGGCGCGGAGTGCTTATCGCTCTTCTTGGCCTGACCCTGTCGATGCCGGCGCGGGCACAATCCGATCCGTTACCCTCCTGGAACGACGGCGCGGTGAAGAAATCCATTACCGATTTCGTCGCGCGCGTCACGACGCACGGCGGCACAGACTTCGTGCCCGCCGAACAACGCATCGCGACTTTCGACAATGACGGAACGCTGTGGTGCGAACAGCCCGCGTACTTTCAGGCCGTCTTCGCGTTCGACCGCATCAAGGCGATGGCGCCGCAGCATCCGGAATGGAAGACGACGCAGCCATTCAAGGCAATTATCGACAAGGACATGCAGGCGCTGGCGTCGTCCGGAGAGAAAGGCTTGCTGCAGATTATGGCCGTCACCCATAGCGGCATGACCATCGAGGCGTTCTCGAAGGCGGGTCTCGTATGGTCCGCGACTGCCCGGCATACGCGCTTCAACCGTCCGTACACTCAGCTTGTCTACCAGCCGATGCTGGAGCTCCTAACTTTCCTGCGCGCCAACGGTTTCAAGACATTTGTTGTGTCCGGCGGCGGTGTCGAATTCATGCGGCCCTTGATGGAAAAGGTTTACGGCATCCCACCAGAGCAGGTGGTTGGCTCGTCGGGCATGGTGAAGCTGCAGACCGGCGCCGACGGCAAGCCGGAATTGATGAAGCTTCCCAAGATCGAATTCGTCGACGACGGCCCGGGCAAGCCGGTGGGTATCAACCGTTTTATCGGACGGCGTCCGATCTTTGCGTTCGGTAACTCTGACGGCGATTTGCAGATGCTGCAATGGACGATGGCGGGTGAAGGTGCCCGCTTTGCAGGCATAGTCCATCACACCGATGCGGAGCGTGAATACGCGTACGACCGGCAATCGAAGATCGGCAAGCTCGACAAGGCGCTGGACCAGGGCACCGCCAAGGGATGGACGGCCGTCGATATGAAACGGGACTGGAAGACGGTTTTCCCGGCGGAAAGATAGGAGACGGCTATGAAGTGCGGAATTGTACGCGTGGTCGTCGCGATGTTGTTGCTGGGTCCGGTTTTGCCGGTGGCCGCGCAGAATTTCTCACCCGAGCAATTGACGCGGCGGACCATCGAACGTCGCGCTATCGAGGCGGCGAACTGGGGCATGCCTGCGGTCAATTACGAGCGCATGTTCCAGGCGTTCAAGGCGGCCGGCGGCGATTTCAATCAGATCGTCTATTGGTCTGGCCTCTTCGACTGGAAAAACCAGGTCCTCACGCCCAATCCCGACACCATCTATTTGATGCCGTTTTTTGACACCAGGGAGGCGGGTCCGGTGGTCATCGAGATTCCGCCCGCTGGCGATGACGGATCGATCACCGGCACGATCATGGATGTGTGGCAGGCGGCGCTTGAAGATGTCGGTCCGGCCGGCGTCGATAAGGGGAAGGGCGGCAAATACCTGGTCCTGCCACCCGGCTACAAGGACACTCCGCCGGACGGCTATGTCGTCCTGCCGTCATCGACGTACGAAGGATATGCGTTGCTTCGTTCGACGCTGAAGAGTGGCGACGACGCCGGCGTGAAGCGGGCCGTCGATTATGTTCTGAAGGGCGTCAAGCTGTATCCGCTGTCGGCGGCCGCGAATCCGCCGGCCACAAAATTCGTCGATGTTCTCGGCAAGCTGTTCGATGCGACGATCCCTTACGATCTCCGCTTCTATGAATCGCTCAACCGTGTTGTTCAATACGAACCCTGGTTGCCACGCGACAAGGTGATGGTCGACCTGCTGGCCTCCATCGGCATCAAGAAGGGGAAGCCGTTCCAGCCCGATGCCGCGACCAAGAAGATACTCGGAGAGGCCATCAAAGAGACGCGCGCGCTTTTGAGCCTTCGTTATGACACCGTCTTCAAGCCTTTTTTTGAGGGCAGGCGCTGGTTTGTACCTGGACAGCCCGAGTTGGTCGCGACAGCAGCGACCTTCTATGAGACACCCGACCTCTATCCCATCGATGCGCGTGGCGTGACTGATTACTGGGGTTTTTCCACGATCAAGCATCTTGGCACTGGGCAGTTCTACCTCATGTCGGCGAAGGACAACAAAGGTCAGCCGCTGGATGGCAGCCGAACCTACAAGCTTACGGTGCCAGCCAACGTCCCCGTCTCGCAATACTGGTCGGCAGTCGTCTACGACCGGGTCACCCACGCACTGATCCGTGGCGCCTCTTCATCCAGCAAGTCGTCGTTGACCAGAGGCCTCATGACAAATCCTGATGGAACAGTAGACCTGTATTTTGGCCCGAAGGCGCCGTCTGGGAAGCAGTCCAATTGGACGCCCACCAAAGCAGGCGACCGATTTGAGGTTATTCTTCGCCTGTACGGGCCGCAGAAGCCACTCTTCGATAAAACATGGACGCTGCCCGACATCGTGAGCGTCAAGTGAGGGAGCAAGCGATGAAATTCACAGGAACAATGATCGTACCGGCCGTGCTGGCTGCCCTGACATTGGCAGCGAATGCTCAATCGGCGCCGTCAAAAATGTCTCCCGAGCAGGTGCGCGAGGAGCGCGCTTACGCTGCCGGCGTCCAGACGGCGATCTGGGGCCGTCCCTTCGTCGACAATGTGCACACGCTCTTCGCCGGCCTCAAGGTTGGAGCCGTGGGTCTCAACTACTACCGCAAGTTCCCTAATCTGAAGACGGCCGCGGACAAGTTCGTCAACACGCCGAACAACGTCTCGATCGACGGCTACGGCTGCGCCGACCTTTCCATCGAGCCCGTCGTCGTCAGCGTTCCGACGATCAAGGAAAACCGCTGGTACATCGTGCAGATCGGCGACTACTACGATCAGGTCGTTTACAACATCGGGGGCAGCAAGGGCGCCGAACCCGGGCTCTTTCTTCTTACGGGACCGGATTATCACGGACCTGTTCCCGCCGGCATGAAGGAGATCAAGGTACGCACGAAACTTGCCGTGATCGCCAACCGTGTCTTCGTGAACGGCGACGCCGATCTCCCTGCGGCGCGTGAGGTCCAGAAAGGCTTCCAGGCGTTGCCTCTCTCGGTCTTTCAGAAGAACGGGCTGCGGTTCGAAATTCCCAAGCAGTACGAATATGCGCGTTTCGAGTTCAAGCCCACGGCTCCCGAGGCTCTCCGCCTGTTCGACACGATTGGATTCGGCATGAAGACGTTTCTCTCGCGCAGCGACGATTTCGGAGACGCAGACGTCGCTGCAGCCCACCCCATTGGCCTCAGCGTGGCGAAGGGCTTCGACTGGGAGAGCCTCGACGAGCCGACCAAGCGCGGACTTGCCAGGGCGGCCGTGACCGCGGAGGCCATCATCGAGGACACCTACGTCAATGCTGCCGAGACTGTCGCAGGGTGGCGCTACACGATGGGCGGCGGCCGTGCTGGCTCCGACTACGTCCTGCGCGCCGCGATGTCCGCGAACCTCACGGGCGCCAACGTGCCCGAGGAAATCCTCTACCCGAACACGCGGGTTGACGATCAGGGCGCACCGCTCACCGGCGTTAACAAGTATGTCCTGCGTTTTTCAAGGGATCAGATACCACCGGTCTCCGTGTTCTGGAATCTCAACATGTACGACGAGAAAGAGTTTTTCATCGAGAACGACTTCAAGCGCTACAGCATCGGTAGCACAACGGATGGGTTGAAGGCTGCTTCGGACGGGTCGATCACGGTCTATATCCAGAAGGATAATCCCGGACCGGACAAGCAATCCAACTGGCTGCCGGCCCCTGCGGGAAGCTTCAATCTGACCATGCGTCTCTATGGGGCGCAGACCCCGATCCTGGATGGCAGCTACAGGCTGCCGGGCGTAAGGAAGCAACCATGACCGGCTACGACATCTTCGCCTGGATCGTGCTGACCATCCTGGTCGCTAGCGCCATCGGCGTATTCTGCATCGCCGGCTGGCTGCCGGGGCACATCGCCAAGTCCCGTAACCATCCGTACGCGCAAGCCGTGACGGTCGCGGGATGGATTACGCTGATCTGTGGCTTTGCGCTTTGGCCTGTCGCCTTTATTTGGGCTTACGTCGACATCCCTGCGCGGAAGACGGGAGAGGCGTGATGGGTGCAGCAATCATCAACACCTATCTGGTGCTGCTTTTCCTGCTGGTGCACTTCAAGATCGTACGCTTCAACCTGTTCTGGAAGCTTTCTCCGTTCGTCGTGTTGCTGTTGGTCTTGTTCGGCCTTCTGATTCCGATGGGATGGGGTGCGCCAGAAGGTACAGCCTTGGTCGTCCGGAACGCCGTGGCGATCGTTCCCGATGTCGCTGGAGAGGTAACGGAAGTGCCGGTAACGGCGAACACGCCTCTCAAGGCAGGCGACGTTCTTTTTCGGATCGATCCGGTTCCTTATGAAGCGCAAGTCAGGGCCATCCAGGCGCAGCTTACATTGCAGAAGCAGCGGCTGTCCCAGATGGGCGAGTTGCTCGCGCGGGATGCCGGTCGCGCTTTCGATGTTCAGCAGCGACAGGCGGAAGTCGATCAACTGAAAGCGCAGCTCGATGGCGCGAAGTGGAATCTCGACAAGACGACCGTGCGGGCGCCAGGCGATGGCTATGTCACCAACCTCGCGCTCCGTAAGGGCGCGCGCGTCGCCAACCTGCCGCTCGCGCCGGTCATGGCTTTTATCGACACGTCAGACACGATCGTTGGTATCGAAATCAATCAGATTGATGCCCGCTACGTCGCACCGGGCCAAGAGGCGGAAATCACCTTCAAGTTCGCTCCAGGACGCGTCTATTCCGGAAAAGTCGAAAGCGTTCTGCAGGCGGTAGCGACCGGTCAGACTCAGGCCTCGGGCACCGCTGTAATGCCCAAGACAATCGAGGCCGTACCGTTCATCGTCCGCGTGAAGCTGGATGACGAAGTGCTCGCCCAGAGGCTACCTGCCGGTAGTGCAGGTACTGGGGCGATCTATACTGACCGCCTCAAGCCGACTCACGTTGTCCGTCGGGTCCTGCTACGACAGGTCGCGATACTCAACTACATCAATCCATTCTGATGGACGTTCTAACGAAAGCGCGTCTCTGTCTCAAGACGATGGCGCTGCGTTATGAGGGTGGCTTGAACGATCTGGTTTCTGAGGTATTTTTCGGTAACGCACAAAGCGAGCTCGAACGTCTCACTTCGTGATTTCGATTGGACTCTTATCTATCGAGACGGAATTCGCTTCCATGTCTCGAATTGAGCGTCCACATCAGTCAACGTTGCTGACGTTTTACGTTCGATTCATTCGATTCAATTTCAATCAACACGTCGAAGGAACATTCGAACTGTTGCCCTTCTGCCATTGTGGGTGACTGATGTTCCGATAGTCTTCACCGTGATCAGTGCGAGTCGGCGAATTGCCGACTGGAAATACGGCTCCAACAACCGCCTTAGAAAAAGGCGGCTATTGGCGGAGGTGTAGATGCTATGGTCCCAAAATCATCCCCTGCTGTTTTTTGCAGATTTATTGCACTGCTTTCTTTCGTTATCGTTTTGACGACATGTGCAGTGCCTTCTTCGGCTCAGACGTGCCCAACGCCAGCTGTCGTTGCAAACACAACGTGCACGGTGACGCCGGGAACAACGACAACGGTAACTCCTGCGAATGCGATCGGATTAAATTCGTCAGGAGTGGCGGGCGCGATTATCGGTAACGGCATCACTCTCAATCTTGCCGCCACAGGAACAACAGGCGCACTCGCACAAACCGGAAGCAATATCGTCTTCGACGGCAGCATGGTGCGCTCGACATCGACCGTAGCTGCGAGTGCCAACAATCAGATAGGCCTCCATGCCAACGGCGCTACAGTCTCAGCGACGGGTAGTACGATCTCACTCGCGCCGACAAATGCTGCTGGCACTCTGTTTCTTGCGAGTTCCTTCATGGTCGGCGCCTTGGCGGACAATGGCGGCACTTTAATCTTCAACAATACGGCGATCACAACTCAGGCTCTTCAGAACCCACCGATTGGGAACAATCACGCACTTGTTGTGGACGGAGCGGGCAGTATCGCGCAGGTCAATGGAGGATCACTTTCAACGATTGGCTCTCGTGCTTCATTTGGCGCGTTTGCGTCAAACGGCGGAGCCATAAACCTCCAGGGAACGGAGCTGTCGACGTCGGGACCTGGTACAGCGGCGGCGCAAGGGTCGATCGGAAGCCACGCTCTATACGCGATGGGCGCCGGGAGCCTGATCAATGGCACGAACATTGTAGTGAATACGGCTGCAACCGCCACGCTCGCGATGGGTGCGCGTGCTGAAGCCGGCGGCGAGATAGACCTCGTTGGCAGCCAAGTGACGACTGCCGGCGCCGGCAACGTCACTTTCCGCGCGGCAGCTTTGGGAGCGGTGGATGGTGGCATCGCGCGGATAAGCGGTGCTGGAAGCACGCTGACGACCACCGGAAATTTCGCGCCGGGTGTATTGTCCCAGGGTGCCGGATCGCAGGCATTTGCAATCGATACAACTGTTACAGTAAGCGGCGGCTCCTCGAACGGTGTTCATGTTGTCACTGGCGGTAACGCGACCATTACTAATAGCACCATCAATAATTCCAGCGCGTCAGCAGTCTACGGTGTCCTCTCCAGTGATGCCGGGTCATTGGCGACGCTGACGAACACCATTATCAATGCAACCAACAACGTACAGGGAGCGTTGGCGACGCTCGAAGGAACGATCGTTCTCAATGGGGGTACGGTTACCACATCGGACCCCGCCGATACCAACAGAAACAGAGTTGGTTTATGGGCAACGAAAGCGGGGACACTTACAGCCAACAACACGACAGTCATTACGCAGGGAAATGGTGGCGCTCATGGTGTGCGCGCAGATAACCTCGGAACACTTATTACTCTTAACGGAGGATCCGTAAGCACGTCGGGATCCATCATTGGTGGCGCAACAACAGAACCGCCTATAGGCATTTCGGCGCGTGCTGGCGCGGAGATCATTTCGAACGGGACCACCGTTTCCACATTGGGTCGCGGCGGAATTGGCGTCGCGTCAGAAAATTCCACCATCACGTTGAGCGGCAATAACGTTACAACGCTTGGCGATCTGTCCGAGGGACTTTATGCAACGATCAATACCTCGTCGCCCACGGTCGTTCCCTCGACGTTGAGCGGAACTGATCTATCCGTACAAACATTCGGGGCATTTTCACACGGTGCTTTTGTTAACCAGAAGAACAGTGGATTCGCTGCGCTTCTCACGCTCGATAATTCGTCCGTTACCGCATTTGGTCCCTCTGCGGCTGGCCTGAAGGCGGATGGCATGGGCACCCTGATTGCAACCAATACAATTGTGCAAACGGCGGGGACGAATGGATATGGAGCAGAAGCGGCGGACAACGGAAGTTCGGTGACGCTGAACCGTAGCACCGTCTCGACGACGGGAGCCGACGCGCATGGTGCCATGGCGAATCGTGGCGGCCTGGTCATTGGAAACAATTCCACCGTCCAGGCGACGGGCGCAAACGCCATGGCGCTTTACGTAGCTGGGGAGAGCACAAGGGTATCGTCTGCAATCTTTACAGGAAGCATGCTGCAGAACGCGACCGGCCCGATCATTGGAGTTGGTGGCGTCGGGAATGTAAGCCTCACGAACTCAACTGTTCAGCGGTTAGCGGGAAACGGTACCGGCGATTGGCTCCGCGTGGGAACCATTTCCGATTTTCCAGCGCTGTTAGTGCCCCAGGCACCGCCACCGGTCCTGCTGGACTTGGAGGGCATTATTCCGCCACCGCCGCTCGACGCTCCCGCGCCTCCACTCCCGGTCGTACCTGGCTTCGCAAACGTAACTATGTCCGGATCGACAGCGATAGGATCGGCGTTCACGGCAGCCGGCAGCGTGTCAAACCTGACGATGACCAATAACAGTCTGTGGACGATGACGGGCGACTC
>CAZQMD010000171.1:0-10480 GCA_964594185.1 uncultured Afipia sp.
TGACCCCGGGAATGATGCCTTCGGAGACTGCGTGGCCCGTCGCCAGCACCGTCAGGTTGACCTGCAGCATGGCGCGGAACGTATCGTGATGGCGTTGCAACGCGGTGAGCAGTTCCGGGGTCGATCGCATGAGATAATCGCGGCTGCGGGTGAGGAGCGCGATCGCATCGACATACTGCCGCGACATCTCGCTTTTCTGGGCTTCGAGTGCCATCGCTTCACGGACATTGCCGCCGCGCACCAGTTCGGTTTCCCGCTCCACGATGCCGAGCAGCGTGCTCATGATCTGCATCAGGCCTTCGGCAAGCTTGCGGGCTTCGGCAGGAGACGATGCGGCGGTTGCGCTGGCGTTTTGCTGCTGCGGGATCATGATGTTTTTCCGGCGCGCTTACGCTGCGCGATTGGCCTGTTGAAGGATGAGGGTGCGATAGACGTCGCTGGAGATTCCAACGCCGCCGGATTGTGCGAACGACTTGGAGTATTGCTCGGTCATCATCGAGCGCCAGATGCCGGTGCCGGGCGTATTGCCGTAAGGGCCGTCGCCCTTGATGCCGCTCATCATCTGCGAGAACATCGAGTTGAGGAACACCGCTTCGAAATCCTGCGCCTGATTCTTGGCTTTCGCCTGCGCCTGCGGCGAGACTTTCGTCAGCGCATCCTGCAGTGTGAGATCGGGACGTCCGCCGGTGAATGTCGTCGGAGCCTTGGTGTTGTTCGGGATGATGCTCATCACATCACCTCGATGTCGGCCTGGATCGCGCCGGAGGCCTTGATCGCCTGCAGAAT
The DNA here is from genome assembly GCA_964594185.1 of uncultured Afipia sp. Classification (GTDB taxonomy): domain Bacteria; phylum Pseudomonadota; class Alphaproteobacteria; order Rhizobiales; family Xanthobacteraceae; genus Afipia. The sequence goes on from CAZQMD010000171.1 coordinate 787, forward strand.
GCCGATCAGGTCGCGCGGACCGATGCCGAGGCCGTTGAGGCCATCGACAAGCTGCTGCAGCGAGACGCCATCCTTGACGACCGCGAGTTTCCTGCCGTCCTCCTGAACGCCGACGCGTGTGTTCGGAGTGACTGTCGTCCGTCCGCGCGAGAACGGCGCGGGCTGGCTGACCTGCGGGCTCTCCGAAATCGTGACGGTGAGATTGCCTTGGGCGACGGCGACGGTGGCGACGCGCACATCGCGGCCCATCACGATGATGCCGGAGCGTTCGTCGATGATGATCTTGGCGCCGAGATCCGGCTCGACCTGCAACTGCTCGATCTCGGTCAACAGCGCAACCACGTTGCCCTTGAACTCGGCCGGAATGCTCAACTGCACGGTTGAGGGATCGACCGGCTCGGCGGTCTTGGTGCCGAGGTAATCGTTGACCGCGGCGGCGATGCGCTTGGCGGTGGTGAAGTCGCCGTTGCGCAGCGAGAGGCGCACGTTGGGCAGGCGGTTCAACGCGAACTCGATCTCCCGCTCGATGATCGCGCCGTTGGCGATACGGCCGACCGTCGGGACGCCCTTGGTCACGCTCGCGGCGGCGCCTTCGGCCGAAAATCCGCCGATGGCGAGCGAGCCCTGGCCGACCGCATAGACATTGCCGTCCGCGCCGAGCAGGGGGGTGACCAGGAGGGTGCCGCCTTGCAGGCTCTTGGCGTCGCCGAGCGCCGAGACCGTGACGTCCATCCGCGTGCCCTGGGTGCCGAACGCGGGCAGGTTGCCGGTCACCATCACCGCCGCGACGTTACCGGTGCGGATGGTCTGGCCACGGATGTTGACGCCCATGCGTTCCAGCATCGCCTGCAGCGATTGCCGGGTGAATGGGATGTTGTTGAGCGTGTCGCCGGTGCCGTTGAGGCCGACCACGAGGCCGTAACCGATCAACTGGTTCTGGCGCACGCCCTCGATATTCGCGAGATCCTTGATCCGCGATGTCGCATGGGCCGGTGCGCCGGCGCTGATAAAGGCGGTCAGCAGGGCAATCGCCATGCAAGCTGCCTGAGAAATCCGAAACATCCTCTGCTCCCCGCTGAGGTCTTTGCGGGCCGTTCCGTGCTCCCCACGAAACTGGTCCGCTATGATCTATGCGAGGGCCGTGCCAGCATGCTGAAATTGTCTAAGATGCTGTACAGGCTGCAGAATTTTATCAGGAGAGGAGTTTCAGCAGCTCGTTTCCAGTGCCGAACTTTGCCGTGTCCGGCATAAATTGCCGGGTCGTTTACCTTCCGTTAACCATAAACAGCCACTTTGAGGTGTGGGTTCAGGGACCGGCATGATGCCGAGAGGTCCCGGCTCCGAGAGATTTGAACGATGCGCATTTACGGACCGAATGGAGCCAATCTGGCGTCGCCGTCGGGAAACACCCGGCGTTCCAGTTCGACGACATTCTCCCTCGGCGATGTCGGCACAACAGCCGAGACCCGCTCTGCTGCAGCGCCGCGCGCGGCCAGTGGAATCGATGCGCTGCTTGCCATGCAAGGCGTGGAGGATTCCACGGAAAAGCGCCGGCGCTCGGTCGCCCGTGGCCGGACCGCGCTCGATGTGCTCGACGACCTCAAAATTGGACTTCTCGCCGGGGCGTTCGATTCGACCACCGTGGCTCGCCTTCGCACCGCAGCGGCGGACCTGAAGGTCAGTTCCGGCGATCCCGGCCTGGATCAGGTCCTGTCGGAAATCGAGCTGCGGGTGGAAGTCGAACTGGCCAAGGCCGGCCAGTCCGCAGGCGGCTAAAGGCGTTTTCCGGCCCGGATCGGGCAGGCGGGGTTCCCGCCGGAGAGGATTTTAGCGGGGGATTCCGGGGATTTCCGGCCCATCCGCGATATTGTCTGTCACAAGTCGTCGCTATATAAGCTGCCGCGCGGACAGGCATTTTCCGTCCGCCTTGCACGTCGACATGGACCGCACTTGGAAAAGTTGAAGAACTACAGGCCCTCTGAAAAAGAGCCTTTCATGAACGAGCGCCAGCGGGAGTATTTCCGCCGGAAGCTGCTCGACTGGAAGGAAGAGATCCTCCGGGAATCGAAGACCACGCTTCAGCAGCTTCAGGAAGAGAACGTCAATCATCCTGATCTTGCCGACCGCGCATCGTCAGAGACCGATCGCGCCATCGAGCTTCGCGCGCGCGACCGCCAACGCAAGCTGATCTCCAAGATCGATGCCGCCCTGCAGCGGATCGAGGACAATACCTACGGCTATTGCGAGGAAACCGGCGAGCCGATCTCGCTGAAGCGGCTGGAAGCACGCCCCATCGCAACGCTCTCGGTCGAGGCGCAGGAGCGTCACGAAAAGCGCGAGAAGGTTTATCGCGACGAATAGGCGATGAGCTGTCGCGGCATATCCAGAGCGATATCGAACAAGAAAAGCCGGTGGTCGAAAGACCGCCGGTTTTTCTTTTGGAACATGTGAGGTTTTGGCGAATTAGCGCAAAAAGGGAGGAAGATCGTGAAGACACTTTTGATTGTCATGGCGCTTGCGACAACATCGTTTGCATTCATCGGTCAGGCCGATGCGCGCGGTTACAAGTATTGCCTGAAGAGTTCACCGGGTCCCGGTGATTGCAAATACAGCAGCTATCGGCAGTGCATGGCTTCGGCTTCGGGGCTGAATGCGATCTGTGTGCGCAATTACGGTCCGCGGCGCTAGCCGCTGAAATCAGTTGACGAGAACGGCCCCGCTTGCGGGGCCGTTCCAGCTCGATCCATCAATAGTGGTGATGGTGGTGACCGCGCTTGATCACGATGACCTTCTTGTGATGACCGCGATGCCATCCGCGATCGCGGTGCATATAGGCATGGGCATCACGAAAACCGTGATGGTGATGGGCTCCGCGTTCCTTGATCACAACCGTCTGTGCGCTTGCCGCAATCGGCGCTGCGAAAGCAAGGGCCGCAGCGGTTGCAACGACATAACCAAATTTCTTCATCATTCTCTCCTTCAACAAGGACAGAAAAAACGGCAGCGACGGGCAAACGTTCCGGTTATGGCGCGGAGATTTTTATGAATGAAAATTCAGATGGAGCGCTGAGACTCAATCATTGAGCAGTTTTCGCCGCATGCTGTGGTCATGCGGGAAAGGACAACCCTCGCGGCGCGCCACTTGTTTCACTGCGAGAATCGTTCGCCTGAAAATGCTCGCGGCGCGCGCTGCGGACCCTCCAGAGGCAACGTGCGCCTTGAGGCGTTCGATGTCTTCGGCAGTCCAGCTGGTTTTTGTCGGACGTCTCATGGCTTCATGCTTTGGGCGGGCGCAAGCCCGGCGATGAGGCCCAATCATCCATATGCGACGCCGTTTCGAGGCGGCGGGCTTCTTTCAAAAGAGCGTCCCGTTCAGGCCCGTGCGACAACAATCCGGCCCGGGCGCGCATCTCCGCGGCCATGGCTTTCCATTTTTCCTGGGCCGGATCGCGTTGTTTGCTCATGGGGTGATCGATGATCGCATGATCAAACAATATATCCGTCCAGAATCGCGGCGTTTTATCATTTGATAAAGAACCAACTGGCCGCAAGCGCGTTGATCAGAATGGCTCCGCCCGATGCACTGGTCCGAAAGCTCAAGCTGCACTCCCGGCTCGATCCGGTCGATGTGACTGCGATACGCAAGCTCAGCTTTACCTATCGCGAACTCGCGGTCGGTGAGGATTTCTGCCGGCAGGGTGACAGGGCGACGTCCTGCGCCATCGTGGATGAGGGCATGCTCGGGCGTTATCACACGATGAGCGATGGCAAGCGTCAGTACATATCGCTTCATATCGCAGGCGACTGGGCCGATGCGCAGGGATTGTTTCTGGATCGCATGGACCATTCGGTATGCGCGATGGGGGCGGCCTCCATCTATTCCATTCCGCATTCCGAGCTGTTCAAACTGTTCAAGGAGCGTCCGCAGATCGGATTCGTGATATGGCGCGAAACCTTGATCGATGCCGTTATCTTCCGGATGACCATTACGAACAACAGCAGCCGCTACGGAATGGAACGGCTGGCGCACTTTTTCGCTGAATTATATGCGCGGGCGAAAGCTGTCGATCTGGTCAGCCATGGCTCCTGCTCGCTGCCGCTTAATCAGACCCAGTTGGGTGAGACCCTCGGCATGTCGATTGCCACCGTGAACCGCAATCTCCAGAAGTTGCGCAAGAGCGGCGCTGCGGACTGGAGCGGGGGCAGATTGACGGTGAAGAACTGGAGCAGGCTCGCGGCCATCGGCAGCTTCGATCCCTCGTACCTCTATCTGGCGGTTCAGGGAAAACGCTAGGCGACGCTGGTTTCGGCAGTTCGCTCAGGCCGCAAGACTGAAACCGGCGACTTGAACCCGGTTGCGTCCTGAAGCCTTCGCTTCATAAAGCGCGGTGTCCGCCCTGTTGAGCAAGGACTGCAATGTCTCCGGCTCCGCAGATCGAACCGCAATACCTGCGCTGACAGTGGCACGGACGGGACCGCTTGCAGTTTGAATTGATGTTGCCTCGATCTGCGAGCGGATGCGATCGGCCACAGCCGCCGATGATTTGGGAGTCGAGTCGGGCATGATGATGCAGAATTCTTCGCCGCCCATGCGTGCGGCCAGATCGTTGACACGGATATTCGCGCGGATCAGTTCGGCGAAAGCTTTCAGGATACGGTCGCCGGAATCATGCCCGAAGCGGTCATTGATCGTCTTGAAGTAATCCAGATCCATCATGACCACGGCCGTTCCGGCCGGTGCGATGTCCAAGGGATTGTCGAACAGCGCGCGCCGGTTGAGGAGGCCGGTCAGGGCGTGTTTCATGGCGTCGGACTTGTGGCCGTTCGCGATCCGCATCTGGTTGAGGGTAAGGGACAGCGCGCCCATGCCGCTCAATCCGGCAATCGCCATGATCGAGTTGATCTCTTCCGCCCAGTTGGCGGGCCGCGATGTCAGCACGATCTGGCCCTGCTCGGCGAGGGCATAACCGCATGCGATGAACGATGCCGCCGTGGCGGCGCAGAACACCGCATTGGCCGTCATCAGAAGCGGAGATTCGGCGCGGGCCAGCCAGTAATGGCGCCCGGTCTGAATCAGGAGAACACCGATAGCGACATTGCCGATCATGGTTCCCACGCCGGAATATCCCAGCGCGAATGCAATCGATGTCGAGATGAACGAGACGGCGACGGAAACGATTGTCGATGTTCGGCTGGTTTGTCCCGAGCAAAATCGGGCACAGCCGGCATGAAGCAATCCAAATCCGGCGATCAGGAACAGAAAGGAGATCAGGAGAAGTCCTGAATTGTACTGCTCGACCACCGTGCCAAAGGCGACGACGCCGACGACGATGAGAGCAAGGGCGACCGCCCACATCAGCAGATGCGTCTCGGAGCGCCCGATCGCCCACATCATCAGGAATGTAAGCCCGAGCGATGCGCTCGAAAAGCCGATCGCAACGAGAACTGAAAGCTGATCGAGAAACATCTGAGGGCCGTCTGAAAAAATCCTGACCCTCAATAGGTCAATGAGCGTTACCTAACTAACCACACTTACGTCATTTGTCTTTCAGGGTGATCAAATCGTTACCCTGTCCGGTCAAAGGAGCGCGATACCGTTCCTCGCAGAAAATCTGTAACGCCGGAACCGATCTGGACGAACGGTTTATTCTGCCGGATTACCGAGTTGTTTGGGCGTTTCATCGGCTGCGGGCTTTATCCTGCGCGTCTCCCTGCCGAATCTGTTGAAAGGCTCTTCGATCCATTTCATCGACACATAGGCAATCGGGATTGTGAGCACGATCACCACAACCGATGCGATCAGCCCGATTTCAAGCGGGTAGGCGGTTGCGAGCGCCGTGCCGCGCAGATGCCTGCAGATGACCTCAAGAAACATCACGTTATACAGGTAGAAGCTGTAGCTGATCCTGCCGAGGAATGTCGCTTCCGGACGACGCAAAATGTCTCCAAGCATGTCACCGCTGCCGTGATAGAGCAGCGCGATAAGAAGGCCGCAGCACACCTTCTCGGTTGTCGGGCCGCGGACATACAGCAGGACGATCACAACGATGCACCAGCCGTAACGCGGGAGAATGCGTGCGACCATGCTGCCGATCCGTGTCGGAATCAGCATGCCGACCAGGAAATAGGGCCAGAAGATCTTGATCGGGCCTGCCGCGAGGCCCTTGATGTTGAGAAGAAGGGCAATCGCAATGCCGGCGACAAGCAGCCCGGTTTCCCGTCCGATCAGGTAGCCACCGAATGCGAGCAGCATGGCCGGAGCCGCCAGCATTTCGACGGAGAGTGTCCAGGTTGGACCGTTCACTGTGAATGAGTAGAGCAGGGCGTTTGCGATGAAGTCCTGCAGGGAAACCGGAATGCCGAACAAGGCGTAGGCGCCGGTCATTACGGCCAGGCACACAATGAGAGCGGGATAAATCCGCAGAAACCGCCGGACCAAAAACACCGCCGATCGTCTCGCCGCGGACTCCTGCATGCGACGCAGGCTCTCGAACAGGACCGCTCCGCTCAAGGTAAAGAAGATGGCGACGGCGACGTGCCCGTTGAATGTATGCAGGACGATCCAGTTGAGCCGGTCATACGCCCCGGCAATGCTGGAGAAGTCCTGTTCAAAGACGCGCGCGATGAGCGCGGGATCGACATTGAGGACGGTGTGAAAGACGGCGACCGTCAGCGAGGCATATCCGCGAAGCCCGTCCAGTGCTTCGTTTCGCTGCTGTGAATGTGCCAAGCCCCGCCCCCTGTCGGCGGGACATTAGGATGCAATCGTTGGCTCGCTACCCGGCGAACCCCGTTGGATGAGCGGTTATGCGAGGGTGTGAACGATGACCGGCCCCGCAACCGCTGTCGCGGGTCCCGTCAGCAGCGGCGCGAGGCTTTTCTCGATCCATGCAAGACCGCGCCTGTTCGACTCTTCCGCGCCCGCGACATTGTTGAAAATGCTGATCGCGGTCACGGTGTCGTCCGGTGCGTAGATCACGTAGTAGGCCATGAAGCCTTCGACATCGCTGATGATCGGGATCGCGCCTTCCTTGATCCTGCGCGCGAGTTCCTCTGCGGTGCCTGTTTTGGCTTTTCCCTGACGGATTGCGGCGTACATGGCGTCCTCCTTCATCGGTCGCCTGCCCTGACGGAAAGCTATCACTTTCGCCGGCCGCTGAACACGATCAATCCCGATACTTGCGTTGCAAACGATCACGGCCTGCATCAGGGGAGCTGATGCAGGCCGTGTCGTGAACACCGTGCCGCGCCTAGGTTCGCCGCCTGGTGTGGGAGCTCGAAAGACGGTGGGAGCCGTCCTGGTATGCGATGATGTCTCCTTGAAAACCGGTTGAGCCTGCGGAGGACGGAGCGATCAGAACGGCAGCAGGATATCGAATGCCTGCTGGCCGTAACGGGCCTGCTGCACATCCGTGATCTGGCCGCGGCCGCCGTAGGCGATGCGGGCCTGCGCGATCTTGCTGGAGTCGATGGTGTTGTCGCTCTGGATATCTTCCGGCCGGACGATGCCCGCGACAACAAGTTCGCGCACTTCGAAGTTGACCCGGATTTCCTGCTTGCCCTCGACAACGAGATTGCCGTTCGGCAGCAATTGCGTCACCACGGCGGCGACGTTGGTCTGCAACGCTTCCTGCCGGTTGACCGAGCCCTTGCCGTCGCTGGACGAGGTGGAGTCCGCCGTCAGCATGCGGCCGGGCGGGATCGCGGCATTGGTGCCGGGAATCTTGTTGATGCCGAAGAAGCTGGTGACGCCCGAGTTCTCGGAGTTCGTGCGGCTGCGCTGGGTCTCGTTGGCGATGTTCGCCTTGTCGGTGATGTTGACCTGCACGGTCAGGATGTCACCGATCTGATGTGCGCGCTGATCCTTGAAGAAGGCGCGCGAGCCGTTCCGCCACAGCGAGTTTGGATTGAATGAAGCCGGTTGCGGCGCGGGCATCGGCATCGATACCGGCTTGTAGCCTGCCTGCGTGGTCGGATTGTCGATCGCCGAGAGCTTCGGCTTTTCGCCGATCGCCGCGAGGCGATCGAGGGACGAACATCCGCTGGCCAGGCTGCCGAGCGCCAGCAGGCTGCCGACGGCGATGATGCGATTGAACACATGGAACTGCGACATGACTGTTACTCGGCTTTTCTGGATTCGGGTGCGGAAGCGGCTGGCGGCTCGCTGTTTGAAAGTGCTGCAGTGGTGAGGCGAGGTCCGGCGACAATGATCGAGACCTGTCCGGGGCCGGTGACGATCCCCTGAACGGTGCGCTTGGATTGCAGGTTGACGACATTGACCGTGTCGCCTTCGGTGCCGCTGTCCACGGCCTTGCCGCGGCCGGTGAGATAAAGGCCCGGTGCTTCGTAGATCAGCGTCACGCCCTGGTCGCGGGACACCATGTCCGGCTTTCCGAGGTCCGCTGCCTTTAGCGCCTGTCCGGCGCGCATCTGCTTGCGGGCCTGCATGCCGACCGAACGCTCGCGGCTGGCGATGTCGTTACCGACCTCGGCTTTCGGCCGCCGCTCGACAATCACGTCCGATGACTTGAGAATCTCGTTACGCTCGACCGCGCGGGTCAGCACCGCGGCTTCGACGGTTTCGACGGCCACGCCGGTGAACCGCAGCTTGGTCGCCGTGTAGGTCACGTCATTGGGAATCTCGAAGGTGATGTCGAAGCGGCCATTGCGCGGATCGAACCGCACGATGGTGGCGCGCATGTCGCCGGTATGCGCCGCGTCGAGCTGCAGTTCGCGCAGGTCGCGCTCGAAGGTGACCGAGATATTGGCGGCATCGCCGAGGCCGTTGCGGCGTTCGAGCACGCGGGCGATCTGCTGTTCGATTTCCTTCGACACCAGGGTGCGCGACGAACGCGTGACCGAGACCTCGCGGATGTCATTGGTCTGCACGCCGATCACCTCATGGGCGCGCAGCACCGACAGCAACTGCTGCGTCGGGAGCGCGCCGGTGGTGCCGAGATCGGGCGCGCGGAAGATTGCGATCTGCGCGGCGGTGCCGGCGTTCTCGACCACGTCGCCGATCCGGACCACGTCGCTGCTGACGGTGACGCTGGCGCGCAACGTCGGTGCCGCCATGGTGTCCCGTTCCGACTGCGCAAATGCTGCGCCGGTGAAAGCGAGCAGGGCGGCGATGATGAGTGTTGAACGCAGCATCATTCTCTCCCTCAGCGGAACATGCCGGTGGTGGATTGCATCATCTGGTCTGCGGCGCTGACGACCTTGGCATTCATTTCGTAGGCGCGCTGCGCGGCGATCAGGTCCGAGATTTCGGACACGACTTCGACGTTGGCGCCTTCGAGATTGCGCTGCTGCATGTCGCCGAAGCCGTCGGCATTGGCGAGACCATCCTGCGGCGGGCCGGAGGCCGGCGTATCGGTGAACAGGTTGTCGCCGATCGATTGCAGGCCCGACTTGTTGATGAAGCGGGTGAGGCCGATCTGGCCGACCACGGTCGGCGTCGTGGTACCCGGCGTTGTGACCGAGACCTGACCCTGCGCGTTGATGGTGAGGCCCGACGAGTTTTGCGGGATCGTAATAGTCGGCTGCACCGGGTTGCCCTGGGCATTGACGACACGGCCCTGACCGTCGGTGGTGAACGAACCATCGCGCGTATACGTATAGGTGCCGTCGGTCATCTGGATGTTGAAGCAACCCTCGCCGCGGATCGCGATATCGAGATCGCCGCCGGTGGGGT
>CAZQMD010000172.1:0-10459 GCA_964594185.1 uncultured Afipia sp.
TAAGAAGAAGGTCGATACGGTGTGTCCAAAAAGGCGGGTGGTCCTGCTCGCCCTCGACGTAGCTGAACCTCAGAACCTGGCTGGTTCAATTCGGACCTGTTCGGACAAAGCGATGCTATACTGTTTTCTTCCCATTCATTGCCCCTCCATCACGCGGATGCGCGACTCGATATATTCTGCCAAGCTCTACCGTCAGCGGCATTGGTGATTGCACCGCTCCGCGTCGACACCTTCTTGACGGCAAACGAGGAGCGCTGGAATGCATCTGCTCTATTGCGACGAGAGCAATTTACCTCAGAAAGCAGGCGATTTTCTGTTGTACGGCGGACTAATCATTGATGGGGCGAAGGCAGGAGCATTTTCAAAATTAATCGATAAGATTAGAGCCGACGCAAAAGTTGATAGGTCGTACCGTCTTAAGTTTAATCCGGGGCCTAAAGACTTCACAAACGAGCAATTTATCCAACTAAAGAAAGACATCGTCTCCGCTGCAATTGATCACGGCGCGCAGATCGTCGTTTACGCAGTACTTCACGACATTGCCAAGGATGCCGACCTTGCCCGACGAAACGGCATCAATCAGGTTTGCTACAGCTTCGACTGCATCCTAAATCGGATGACAGACTCCGGAGTGGTGCTGATTGATCGGTTTAACGACACGGGAAGCAAAATCGACGGTCATCTCGTTCAAAAATTTACAGTCGGCCTGACAGACATGCCATATTCGAAGGAAATGCGGCTAAGCAATATCGTCGGATTTCACTATTCGGCCATCGGTCAATCACATTTCCCAAGCGTGAACGATGTCATTTTAGGCTCGCTGCGTTTCGCGATTAACGCCCACACTCGAAACACTGAAAATCATCTGGATACAGCTAAGGTTATGTTGGGGATTTTGTCGCCGCTCTTCTTTCGCGAAAAAGCGGGTGAAGCAATTCCGGAGCTAGGGTTCACACTGAGTCCGAAGGTGGTAAAACTCGACGCATATCGCCAAAAATACCAATCGTTGAAAGATTTTCTACAAGAGTCGGGGATCAAGCTTTCGCAGAGCATTACCGCCGAGCGCCAATATTGATAATAACTGCGCTAGATCACGTTGGCCGAGGCCACCAGTTGCCGATACTGATCAAACGCAGCATCGGACATCGGCGTCCTATCCGGCTTTTCTAAATATTTTGCGATGCGATCTGCGGTCACATTCGCAGAACCGAAAGACAATGCGCAATTGAATGCGGTGATTGCCTCGGTAGGCGGCACGAGCTTCGCAGGGTTTGGAATAAACCCGGCTGCAACGGCGGATTGTCGAATGTCTTCATAAGCCGTTTGAAGAACGGCAGTATCTGAGTGCGAACCAATAAAGTCGTCAACGTACACTGACACGCATACGCCGTTCTCTATGGCTCGGTTGATTGCCTCCATGACCGGCGACTTCATCAGCACGAGGGTCGCAAGCAAGGGCGACTGAACGAAACCAATCGGAAGCGAATGACGCGGCAATTTGTACGGGTTCAGGACGCATGACCAAAACGCAGCAGTATTCGCACCGGGGTAGCCGTGGCTCCGCAGAGCGCGCGTCACTCTCATCCGTGCGATTGAGTAGTAGAAATTCTGAATATCGATCTTGAAAAAATGCTTGCTACCGATGTGGGCATGCATCGCGGCGACGTGGCCGCCCGGCTTGTAATGATAAAAGCAATCCGGAAATTGAAACTCTGAAAAGTATTTGATGATCCTGCGGCCCTTTCGGACGCATTGCTCTGTTGGGTCGAAGATATGCTTCCCGCGAGCTTCGAACCGCGCTTTGTAGTTGGTAATCATGGCAGTTGACGGCCTTGTCCGCGATTTCAATCAGAAGCTTGATGACCTTAAGAATAGGCTCCAAGAATTCAGCGATCTCGCGAACAAGGCGCGTCATACGTGCAAAAAAGCTTTTTTTGCGCATATGTAACTCCACGTTCCCCGTCAGCTTCCAGCGACACCAATGCAATGGAGCCGTCAACCGAGAAAGTAGGCCCTAGGGTCGTCCAAAGGGCACCTCCGAACTGGTCGTCATGTCGCCGTGACGTCATGCCGCCGTGGTCGCTGGGTCTTCGCCAACGGTTGTTCCGAATCTGGGAACTGAACGTGGACTAGTCAAGCCGGGACGCGCGTCACATGGGCAACAAAAAGCCGCCTCAAGGGCGGCCAAGTCGGGGAGGAATGCAGCAATCGCTGCCCCTTTCACATAGGCATCATCGACGACACTTCAACCGGTACAGCCGTGAACGAATAAAACACAATCGCCCAGCCCTTCCCCGTCACCTTCAGACCTCGAAAACTACCCCGGACAAACCAGCCAATAAGCCCCGCACGCACACCCACAAACCCTCACGCACAAACAGCCCGACACGCCCAGTCCGCGCACGCGGTATGGGCAGATCGAGACTGAAGCGGAGGATATGAGCATGCATGCTAAGGCTCAGACGAGACTCAGGAAAACCCGACAATCTCGAACGCACCCCACGCTATATCCGCGCCTTGGCCGCCATGCTGAGCAAGCTGAATAGCTCCGTTTAGGACCCCAGCCTGCGCAAACCTCGACGCACGTCCGTCTTCCTAGCCAGCGCTCAAAGTGGTACAGGGAGTGGTACAGGCCAGAGATGAATTCAAGAAACCCTTATTTTATAGGCATTACTTGAATTTTCTGGCGGAAGGGGTGGGATTCGAACCCACGGTACCCTTGCAGGCACGCCGGTTTTCAAGACCGGTGCCTTAAACCACTCGGCCACCCTTCCTGCACGCTGGAAACCTGCACTTAGCAAAGCAGAGAGGGGAGCGAAAGAGGCGATCAGCCTAAAATCCGCGTAAACGCGCGGTCCGCAGGTCCGCAAGCTCGGCGCTACGCCGCCGACCCCCGCGCCGAGTTCAATGTGAGCATTGAAAGAATATCCGACAGCGGGACGTGAAGTCTGATCGGCCTGAAGCCGAGCTGAAAAGTGACAATCGGTTCGTGGCACCGGAGGCCCTTGCCGCCTTTGACCAGGCCGAGATCGCGAATGAGCTTGTAGGTCTTGCCGTCAGCCATTCGAACCAGACGAACATTCTCAAAATACCCGAGCACGCACGCTCTCCTTGCACATCAGGAGAGCAGCCGTTTGTTACGATTCGGTCAAGATTTGACGACGCCGCGGTGTGGGCATCATCGGCACCCTCATGATTCGCAAAGATCAGGCGTGCATCGTGTTCGGGCGGGGGCCGCTGACCTTGTCGTACTTATGCGCCAGCCAGGATGAGATTGTCGCCGGCACAAATCCGACCAATCCGTAAAGCAGATAGTGCTTGAGGCCCGTCTCGGTGCCCAATGTTCCATACAGAATAGCCGTCGCGACAAACGCAACAAGCCCCGTCAGTAACATGCGCAGGGCCGGACTGATCTTTTTGACATGCAGAAAGATATCGTCGACCGCCCCGATCATCAGAGCCGGAATGAACCCGAAAAGATAGTTATAGGGGATTGTGACCAGCATCACCTTGAACAGTTTTTCGAAGACGTTGACGCCATCCCAATATCCGGCGGGCGCCCCGAGAATGAGGAGGAAGAACCCAGCGATCAACGGCCCTATGGCTGCAAAGATGATGTACCGCTTCATTGCTCCCTGCCCTGTTTTGTTCGCACGGCCCGCTGAGCCCGTTGCTGCCATATAAGAAAACGAGAACCAGTCAGGCGCAAGCCATTCCCGACTGCCGGACATTGCTGCTGGCAAAATTTCCTCTGCGACTGGAACGAAGCGTGATCCCGGAACGTTATCGAAAACGAGCAGATGGCTGGAGACGGCTAACGCTCGAAAGGCCTCGCCCGGTGCCTTGGCATAGGGTGAGGCTTTTTTTGGAGAAGACGATGCCCTACGCCCTGTTCAGCGAAGATGCCAAGATCAGCAAGGCATATCCAACCGAAGCCGACGTCTGGAAACACGCTGCCGAGAACGGTCTGGTTGTGGATATTGCGTCCGATGAGGAACAGCCGACGCCAAAGCGCATCTTGGACAAAGGCTACACCATTCGCCCCTGCCAGCCCGACCCGATCGAAAAGCACCCGCCCGGCGCGACGGATATCGAACTGGACGTCCGCTCCTGATTGCCTGGGCTGCGCCGATCTAGCGCGCACCCCGCAGCTTGCATGACGTCGAGCAGGTCGTTTTCACGCCGGCATTGCAGGCGATGCAGACAGCCACACATTGATCGAAATTCTTCGGATCGTAAGAACTGTAAAGCTTCGTCGCACAGGCCATCGAAACCAGCGGCGGCTCAGGGGCGCTTAGCGATTGCATCACGGCAAAACCGGCGATCAGCAGACATACAGTCGCTGACATGAAAATAACCACGCCCCGGATCATCCGCGAACGCTCGCGCCGTTCCGCCCTTTCAGCGATGTCAAAATGACTGCCAGGCACCGGAGGCTCCTCCGGAAAACAATACAATACGCCGAAATCCGTTCCCGAGCGGAGCCTTGGCCCAGCGGAGGCGCGGTTTGGCCGCGTGTTACGCCCTTTCAGCCTCCCGGAATGAGGTTAACGAAACCTTGCCGAATGGGCCGGTCATTCAAGCTTTGATTCAAATTTTCTGAAACTTCCACCGGCTATGACTGCGCCATAATCGGAGAGCGAAACCATGGCTGTTTTTAAGAAAGATTCCCGCAAGCCCCGCCACGCCACGCGCCATGATGCGTGGATGCTGCTCGATGGCGGATTTGCGAAACGCAACTGCACAATTCTGAATCTGTCGTCCGGTGGAGCGAGCCTCAAACTCGTCGATAAGGAGCCGATCGGAAACAGGCTGAGTTTGGCGCTGACCGGCGACGTCCGAAAAGTGACGCATTGCCGTCTGGTCTGGCGCAAGGACACCATCATCGGCGTGGAGTTCGTCGGCCGCACCTGATGCGGCTCGTCTCGACACCAAGAATACGGAGAGGTGGCTGAGTGGCTTAAGGCACCGCATGCGGTACACGGGCAACCGTGTCGGAGGTTCGAATCCTTCCCCTCTCCGCCACAACTACGACTTGAGACGCAACGGCCTCACGGCACAGTCTTCGGCGTCCTGTTACCGGATCTTCTTGCTTTTGGGAGCGACGGGCTCTGCCGGAACTCCGCCACGGCCGTATGCAAGTCTCCAGTTCGGCGCGCACGACCCGTTGAGTCCGCTGCTGCTGGCCTGACATTGCGCCAGTGTTGAATAGTCACACCGCTCGATAGTTCCCGCCCAGCCTTCGACATAAGTCATGCAATAGGGATATTCAGCCGCCCACGCGGGAGCTTGCCCAAGCAGGACGAGGCCGGCGAACGCTAACAGGGCGCGATGCGAATAGGTCATGGGATCCTCGATTCGTGTCCGGCAGGATCAGACACCAAGGGGCGGCGGCGCTCAAGACAAGAGCTGGCCGGTTTGATCACGGTTAAGCGAACCGGCCATAGAAACATCGCGACCGGTCAGTGAAATGCCGCGCGCCCTCAACTTTGGTCTTTGCGGAGTCACCGTTGTGCCGGGTAAGCTGCGCCAGTTCACCGCCCTTGTCTCAAGTCAGGAGAAGCCGTGAGTAACTCGCAGGACAACAGGGACCGCAACCTGAAAATCGCCGAGAATGAGGCGACGCGCGAGCGCAAGAGCGATGTCCGCCTCACAACCTGGGCGATCGGGATCACCATCGTGATTGCGCTGGTCGTGCTCGCGATATTTCTGAAAAGGTAGGTTCCGCTCAGGCGCATCGCGGATTTTCGCCCGCGATGTCGCCAAACCCGAGGCGGCTCCGAAAACTATTTCTCGAAAGTCATATCGACGCACTTCATCACGTCTGGCCCGACGCCGACGCCAAGAATGATGCATCCTTTCGCATTCAGCTTGGTGCTGTCGCTCACCCAGATCGCGGTGCCACCAGATCCAAAAAACGAGTTGGTGTTCGGCGGCTCGGTTTCCGTGGCATCGAATGCATAGTTGGAATCGGACGGGAAAATGCGTCCCTTGAGCTTGCATGAGCCATCCGTATCGACCTTGAGTATCTCCTTATTGTCGCGCGTCACACCGACGCTGACCTGACACCGGTAGAACTCCGATGTCTTCGTATTGAAAATGTAAGAGTAGGACTTGCAGGTGATGTTCTGCAGCTTGCCGGCATTGAGGCCGCGGCCGCAAGCGATCCGCTGGTTGTTGCTAAGCTTGATGATGTCATCGGCTGCATTGGCGTCAGCAGCACCGATCATTGCGGTGAGCGCGAGAACCGGCAGAAGCGCCGAAAAACAATTGCGAAATTTAATCATCCAATGCCCCCTGTTGCACATGCCTCTTGCGGCAAAATCCCGCCGGGCACCGCATGGCCGGACCCGACATTAAAGTAGTTTTCACCGGCAGGCCATGCCCAGCCTGCCGCATCAATGCGCCAGAGCCTGCGCCCTCAACTGCTCCACCGCGTTCAGGAGGCGGCCCTGGTCATGTTCATCGCCAGCCGCTTCGCGCGCTTCACCGATGGCTTCTCCAAGTCTGGGGAGCGGAAGATCGCCGTCGCATGTCGGCTTCACGAGGCCATCGATGATGACATTCCATTCCGCAAGGCCGTTCTGGTAGACGTCGCCGTGCCCCTTGATGAGATTTGCGGTCCGGATAATCGCAACAGTTGCCTCGGGCTGTTTCACCAGGCTGCGGTCCACCATATGAAGCCATCGCTCGACCCACACGCGCTCCTTCTTGAAGCGCTCAGAGAAAGGCCGCGTAATCCTCAGCGCGGCCAGCCACTTCAGCTTGCGAAGCGAAAACTGGGTTTTGGCGCTGAAGCGGAGCGTGACGGACCTTCTTGTCAGGCGCGCCAGCCGCAGCCGCTTGAAGATATCGAGCGCGGGTGCTGCAGCCTTCGGCGGAAGCATCGGGATCACTTCGTCCCAGCGAAACCGCTCGATCCGATCAAAGGATCGCTCATCAGGCCCGGCATTGATTCCGCCCGCGTCGGAGAGCTTGAGTTGCGCTATCCGAATCGGATCTTCAAAATGCATCCGGTCCGACAGAAGCTGCGCCAGTTCCGGAAGATTCGGCACGGTAATCCCGACCGGTCCGATATAACGTCCGATCCGGTCCAGATAGGCCAGCGCATAGTCCGGGTCCTGATAATCGATCAGCGAATGGACAGCATCGCTGACAATAGGAACGACATCCTCCGGCAGACGCGCCGACAACCGGGCAAGCGCCGCGCGCGCCACGCGCGGGTTGCGCGTCTCTTCACCGAAGTAACGCTCTTTGAGCAGCCGGAACGGCGATGGCGGAACCTTGACCCGTATTTTCATGACGAGGCCTGAGCAACGCTTTCCGCGAGTTGGGCTTCAAGCCGTCCGACATTCTGAAACAGCCGGGCGCTGACCAGCCGCAGAAAATAAAATCCGAATTCCGGATTCTGGACGTAAAGCTCCTGCACCTTCGCATAGGTCACGCTGAGCACCAGTCCACCCTCAAGGCACTCAAGCGTCTGGGTCCGCTTGTTCGACGGCGACAGCATGCCAAGTTCGCCAACCAGCGCGCCGACTGGGAGCTCGATGCCGGATTCCACAAGCCGATAGCGACCGCTGACGATGTAATACATTTCTTCGGCCTGTTCATGCTTGTAGAACAGCACCTCCCCCGTCGCGCACTTTCGTTCCGTCATGAATGGCTTGAGCCATGCCATCGACAGATCGCTGTTCACCGAGCGCTTGACCTCAGCCACCAGCTGCAACATTTCCCGCAGGCGATAGACGTTGAGCGGCAGCAGGATCATGTGCAGCACCATCACCGGATAATGATGATGCATGACCGAAAATATGATCAGCACGACGTTGGTGAGAATTCCGAAGATGCGGAGCGGGATCATCGTCCGCATCGTGTAGCCCGCCACCACGAACGCGGACGCGATAAAACCGCCGGCTCCGGACACGAGACCTGACATATCCATCGGAATCAACCTGAGGCTAAAGGAAAATCTGGAATGTATTATGCCGCCCGGCGATCTCCGCAACAACGGTTCCGGCCGGAGTTGCGTCAATCAGCCGTCAAATCTGTGTGCGATATTCGGCGGGCGCCCTGTTAAAAACCGGCGCACCGGTCCCTCAAATGTCGATCGATGACCCTTCCCTGGCGACCACAGTTCCGGGGCGCGCCTTGGCTGCCGCCGCCGCGATGCGATCCATTTCGTCGTCGTCATGTTCGGGGTCATGGTGAAACAGATAGAGCTTCCCGACCCCCGCCTCATTGGCGAGCCGGACGGCCTGCTGCCAGCTTGAATGACCCCAGCCGACATGCTCGGGCAGCTCTTCATCGGTATAGGTCGTATCGATGATCACTATGGATGCATCACGAGCGAGTTCAAGCAACGCCGGGTCGATGGCATCGGCGCTAAGCTCGGTATCGGTGATATACGCCATGGCGCGGCCGCCATATTCGACGCGGTATCCCGTTGCACCACCCGGATGGTTGAGTGCCGTCGTCATCACCTTGATGCCGGGCCGCGGTGTCAGAATGTCGCCGGGCTCGAAATCGTTGAATTCGATCTTGCCCTGCGCAGCTTCGATTTCGATCGGAAACAGCGGATAGCTCATCAGCTTTCGGACAGTTTCCTGAACGCCGCCGGCGGCCTTGAGATTGCCAGCCCATAGACGGAGCCGGTTGCCCTTCACAAAGGCGGGTACGAAGAACGGCAGACCGATCACATGATCGATATGGCTGTGACTCAAAAACAAATCGATGTCGGACGATCCGGGCTCATCCGCCAGCGCAAGGCCCAGCACCCGCAGGCCCGATCCGGCATCGAACACGAGCCGATGATCACCGCACTTCACCTCGACGCATGACGTATTGCCGCCGTAGCGCACGGTGTTCGGACCAGGGCACGGAATGCTCCCACGAACACCCCAGAACCGCACAGACATTGTGGTCGGCATGAAAAAACTCAATGAATCTTTCGCAAGGATGGCATGCGCCGGTCACCCTCACCAACATCATAGCGTCTGGCGTTCATCAAAAAAATGGCTTGCCAGACGCCCGTGTGGACGATAGCCGCGACGCGCTCCTCGCCTTATTTGGTTGTCAGGGCAAAAACGCCATTCCAGTCGTCCGGGGGCGGCGTTGTCCTGAATGCTTCAATTCTCTCGGCATAGAGATCGTAAAGCGCTTTGAAGTCCTTTGCTTCATCGGCAATACGGCTCTTCGCAATTGCAGCGAGAGCGCCTTCCCAGTCGCGCCCGCGGTAGCAAGCCAGCATTTCGATACACAGGTTTCGAAGGCGCTGGAAGCGGCCCGACTGGGCAACGTCTTCGCGCCCGACGATGGCATAGATCACCTCGGGCTCCTTCTTGCCCTTCACGGTGATGAAGTCGATTTCGAGAATCGCGAACTTGTCCTTTGCCGCAAGCGCCGTCGCTGAGCCGGCGATGATCGGGACGCCATAGGATTTCGACTGTCCCTCAAGTCGCGAGGCGAGGTTCACGCTATCGCCCAACACCGAATAATCGAACCGCAGGTTCGATCCCATATTTCCGACAACGCAGGTGCCTGTGTTCAGGCCGATTCCGACCTTCATGGGAATGAAAGGCTTGCCGCTTTCATTTGCTTCCTTCTCGCGCTCGACATTCAGCGCTTCGATCCGATCGATCATGTCGAGCGCCGCATTGCAGGCATTGATCTGATGCACCTCGTCGTTGATTGGCGCATTCCAGAACGCCATGATGGCGTCGCCCATGTATTTGTCGATCGTGCCCTTGCGATCCAGAATCGCATTGGTCAGCGGTGTCAGAAACCTGTTCATCAGCGATGTCAGGCCTTGGGGATCGCTCTTGAACGATTCCGAGATCGTGGTGAAACCGCGCACGTCGCTGAACATGATGGTCATGTTTCGCTCCTCGCCGCCGAGCACCAGCTTTTCGGGCGATTGGGCCAACTGCTCGACCAATGCAGGCGACAGATACTGGCCGAACGCGGAGCGGATGCGCCGGCGCTGTGCCTGTTCGCGAAAGTAGCTGCTGAACACCAGCACCAGATAGATCGACGTACTCGCAATCAGCGGGAACGTGAAATCGATCAGTAGGCGGTGCTCGATAAAGAAGTACCAGGATGTTGCCACCATGATGGCGACAATCACAGCACCGAACAGCAGCAGCATGATCGCGCTCAGGATTGGCGCCAGCCAGATGATGGCAATCCCGAACAGGATCGCGGTCAGCAGCTCAGCGCCGATGGCATAATTGGGCTGCGACAGCACCGTACGGGTCAGAGCGCTCTCCAGTACCTGCGCGTGAACTTCGACACCGGGCATCACCGGGTCGAGCGGTGTGGTCTTGACGTCCAGCAGCCCGACCGCCGACGTGCCGATCAGGATCAGCCGGCGCGAAATCAGATCGGGACTGACCTTGCTTTCCAGAATATCGGCGGCTGAGACATAGCGCGCTGCATCGTGTTTGGCGAAATGAACCCAGAG
>CAZQMD010000173.1:0-10359 GCA_964594185.1 uncultured Afipia sp.
CGACGGCGGCGCACCTGTAACACAAGGGCAGCGCGAGGGCGATATAGAGAGGCTCCCGGTGCCGGCCAGCCGCCGATGGGATAGCTCCTCCGTGCGAATGACCTTCACCCATGTATGTGCCTCAAAGTGTCGCAATCGACTGACTGAACCACCGCTAGGGTAGTTTCGGGTGAAAATCAAACTCGAGAAGCTGATTTCAGGCACTTTGTGATAGTGTTCAGTAACGGAATTTGCTATTCGGACCATATGGAACATCGGGCCAGCCGGAATCTATTTGATCAACGAGCGCTGCGCATTCGCCCGGCGCTGGTGATGTTCCTGGCGTTCGTTTATCTTTTTGTTGGACTGGCCCATGCGACCGCGCATGTGAACGAAACGATCACAGGTTTCAAGGTCATTCCAACAACGATTGCGCTTGAAGCGAGTTTGGCAACGGACGGTCTCGACGACGGAAACTCCGAAAAATTGTCCGCCGGCGGTGAGTATTGTCAAGTCTATGCACCGATTTTAGTGCCGGTCCTGGCCCGGGTTGCTACTCCTTCGGCTCAGCTTATTGGGCCACGATTCAGGGAACCGACGCTCCTGGTCGAAGACCACCCCCGGCTCGACACGCCACCCCCCAAAAATCTGATCTGAACGTTGTCGTAGCGACGCGGCTCTCTC
This sequence comes from uncultured Afipia sp., assembly GCA_964594185.1. GTDB lineage: Bacteria > Pseudomonadota > Alphaproteobacteria > Rhizobiales > Xanthobacteraceae > Afipia. The sequence goes on from CAZQMD010000173.1 coordinate 664, forward strand.
GCGTCGCCGTTTCTCCGTTTTCAGGTCAGTATTATGTCTTTCGTCCGAACGGCTTTGCGCGTGATTTGCGCATTGCTTATGATAACAATTCCCGCTGCAGCCACCGAACCGCGTCCCACGCGCTCCATTTCGCTGCCGCAGGCCCTGCAGCGGGCGCTGTCGGCTAATCCGCGCTTAACAGCCGCTGAACGCGATATCGGGATAGCAGGGGGGCTTCGCATTCAGGCTGGAGCGTTGCCTAATCCTGACGTTTCCTTTGAACTGGATAGTGCCCTTGGCTCGGGTCCCTACAAGGGAACGCGATCTGCCGAGACAACTTTACAGCTCAGCCAACTCGTCGAGCTTGGAGGGAAGCGCGAAGCTCGTCTTGCCGCCGGCGAAGCCGGCGTAGGAAGCGCGGTCTGGCAAAGGCGCGCGACGCGTCTCGAAGTCCTCTCGGAAACCGCGATCGCGTTCATCACGATTATCAGCGCCCAACGCCGGATCGAGATCTTCGACGAGCAGATTGCAAGCTTCGATACGCTCATTCCACTGCTTCAAAAACGCGTCCAGGAGGGCGCTTCGTCGCCAGCCGAGACCCTGCGGGCCCAGGTCGCGGCCGATCTGTTTCGAGTCGAACGCGAGCGGTCGAAAACGCTATTGGCGACAGCGCGGCGGGATCTGGCCATCCTGATGGGCGACAGCAGTCCGCGTTTCGGAACCGCGGTCGGGCGGCTTGCGAATATTGGCCAGCCACCTTCTTTTCAGGCGGTCGTCAACGCCATCGAAGCCAATCCCCAGCTCATGCGGTGGACTGCCGTCACTGCCCAGCGCAATGCCGAACTGCTCATCGCGCGCCTAAAAGCGATCCCTGACCCGCGCATTTCGGCGGGTTGGCGGCATTATCAGGACACCAACGACAACGCCGTGCGCTTGGGCGTCTCGATTCCGTTGCCGATCTTCGACCAAAACACCGGCAACATCATCGCGGCCCAGGAGTCGTTGGCAAAGACCAATGCCGAGCGCGCCATCAACAAGCTCGTCCTCATCAGCATCGCGGGCCGTGCCTACGACACGCTGACTGGAGCGCTTGCGGAACTCAAGCTGCTGCGGTCTTCGGTCATCCCGAAGGCGCGCAGCGCTTCTGAGACTATCCTGAGCGGCTACACGCAAGGCAGGTTCACCTTGCTCGAGCTGCTCGACGTCCGGGGCTCGGTTTTGCAGGCGCTCCTTCGCGAGCAGGAGGCCTTGCAGAATTTCCATATCGCCATCGCGACGATCGAAGGTCTCGTCGGTAACCCGTTTTCGCTAACCCGCGAGAGTTCAAGATGATCAAAGGACTAATTCGGTACTCGGTGTTTTTGCTAGTTGTCGGGACGCTTGCTTATGGCGGCTATCGGTTGCTGGCGCCGGCAACTCCCAAACCAGGCTCGACGGAAAAGGTGGAAAAGGAAGAACATTCCGAAGGGGTCGAAATGAGCGACGCCAAAGTGGCCGCAGCCGGTATCGAACTTGCCAAGGCATCACCCGGCGTCTTGCGCGATAGCCTGCTGTTGAACGGCGTTGTCCAGCCAAACCAGGAATCGCTGGTGCAGGTCACGCCGAGATTTCCCGGAATCGTGCGCGAAACCCGCAAGCGGGTCGGCGATCGCGTCCAAAAGGGCGATGTTCTTGCGATCGTCGAGAGCAACCAGAGCCTTACGCCTTATGAACTGAAGGCGTCTCTCGCGGGTACGGTGATCGATCGCCAGACCACACTGGGCGAATACGTTTCCGAGCAAAAGCCGGCGTTTGTTATCGCGGATCTGTCGACCGTCTGGGTGGATCTTTCTGTCTACCGCCGCGATCTGAACCGCGTCAGCGTCGGCGACCAGGTTTTTGTCGATCCGGCCGACGGTGGTCCGCCGATCGAAACGAAGATTGCCTATCTGGCTCCAATGGGAAGCAGCGACACCCAGAGCGCAATCGCGAGAGCCATCGTGCTAAATTTAGATCAACGGCTGCGTCCGGGCCTATTCATTACTGGTCGGCTGTCGTTGTCGGCGAAGAAGGTGAATGTCGCGGTGAAATCGTCCGCGCTGCAGACAGTGGAAAATCGAACCGTCGTGTTCGTCCGCAACGGCGACAAGTTTGAAGTCCGCGATGTCGAACTCGGCGGGCGCGACCCGGAAATCGTCGAAATAGCATTCGGCCTTGTGGAGGGCGACGTCTATGCCGCCCAGAACAGTTTTATCGTCAAGGCAGAGATGGCGAAAGGATCGGCTTCGCATGAACACTGATCGCGACATGATGCTGGTAACAGCGCTGATTAGGCCGCACATGGAAGGGCACGTGGTGCGCATGCTTCACGACCTGCCTGACTTTCCGGGTTTCACATTCACCGAAACCCGCGGTCAGGGGCGAGGACGAGGGCAAGGCGGTGCCTATGTCTCGTCTGAATTCGATCTCACATATCATAATTTTCTCGAACTCCGGCTGGTGTGCCGACCCGAACTGGCCGATGAGATTCGTGACCGCATCGCGTCTGCAGCCTGGACCGGAAGGAAGGGAGATGGCGTCGTGTTCATAACCCCCATCCATTCTTTCGCTCGCATCCGGGAAATCGGCAAACGTCCGGAGAAGTCCAATGATTGACGGTATCCTTTCGTTTTCCATCCGCCAGAGGTGGCTGGTGATGATCGGTGCTGTGCTCATGGCAGCGTTCGGAGCGTGGAATTTCACGCGCCTGCCGATCGATGCGGTGCCCGACATCACCAACGTTCAGGTTCAGATCAATACCAGCGCCCCGGGCTACTCACCGCTTGAGGTGGAACAGCGGATCACGTTTCCGATCGAAACCGGTATGGGCGGTCTTCCTAACCTGCTTAACACTCGGTCGCTTTCCCGATACGGGCTGAGCCAGGTAACCGTCGTCTTTAAAGACGGCACCGACATTTATTTCGCGCGACAACTCGTCAATGAGCGCATTCAGCAGGTCAAGGACAGCCTGCCCACGGGTGTCGAAACGGCGATGGGCCCGATTTCGACCGGTCTTGGAGAAATCTATCTGTATACGGTTGAGGCCAAGCCAGGAGCGCTCAAACCCAGCGGCGAGGAATTCACCCCGACGGATCTGCGGACAATTCAGGACTGGATCATCAAACCGCAACTGCGAAACACTTCGGGCGTAATCGAAGTCAACACCATCGGCGGCTTCGAGAAGCAGTTTCATGTGCTTCCTGATCCGGCGCAATTGATGGCCTACAAACTTAGCTTTCGCGACATCATGTCCGCGCTTGCTGCCAATAATGCCAATGTCGGCGCCGGATATATCGAGCGCAACGGCGAGCAATATCTGGTGCGCACGCCCGGACAAGTCGCCAACATCGAAGAGATCAAGCAGGTGGTCATCGGGTCGCGCAATGGCGTGCCAGTTCGTATTTCCGACGTTGCCGACGTGAAAGAGGGCAAGGATCTTCGAACCGGCGCGGCCACGCTGAACGGCAAAGAAATGGTGCTGGGCACCGCGATGCTTCTGATCGGCGAGAACAGTCGTACGGTTGCGCAGCGCGTTGCCGCGAAGCTCGAACAGATCGGCCGGTCGCTTCCGGAAGGCGTGACGGCCCGCGCGATCTACGACCGTACCCATCTCGTTGAAGCCACGATCGCAACCGTGGAAAAGAATCTCGTGGAAGGTGCGCTTCTCGTCATCGTCATTCTGTTTTTGATCCTCGGGAACTTCAAGGCGGCGATCGCAACGGCGTTCGTGATCCCGTTGTCCATGCTGTTCACCGTCACGGGAATGTTCGAAAACAAGGTCAGCGCCAACCTGATGAGCTTGGGTGCAATCGATTTCGGTATCATCATCGATGGCGCCGTCATCATCGTCGAAAACTGTCTGCGCTTGCTGGCGCATGAGCAGCAAAAATTGGGCCGCGTTCTCAAACGCGAAGAGCGTTTCGCGACGATTCTGGAGGGATCACGCGAAGTTATCCGTCCAAGCCTGTTCGGCACTCTCATCATCGCGGTCGTCTACCTGCCCGTCCTCACGCTGACCGGCGTCGAGGGCAAGATGTTCACGCCGATGGCTCTCACGGTGCTGATGGCGTTGCTTGGCGCCAGCATCCTGTCGATGACGTTCGTACCTGCCGCGGTCGCGCTGCTGGTAACTGGCCGAGTGTCGGAGAAAGAGAACTGGTTCATGCGCGGCTCGCGCCGCATCTATGTTCCCCTGTTATCGAAGTCAATCCAGCATCGCGGCATGATTGCGTTCCTGGCCGCGTTCCTGGTCATTATTAGCGGCTTCGCGGCGTCCAAAATGGGCGGCGAGTTCATCCCGAGCCTGGACGAGGGAGATGTCGCCCTGCAGGCGATTCGTATTCCAGGCACAAGCCTAACGCAGTCGCTCGAGATGCAACAAATGCTCGAGAAGCGCCTTCTCAAGATACCTGAGGTGAAGGAAACTTTCGCCCGTACTGGCGTTGCAGAAGTTGCAACCGATCCGATGCCGCCTTCGATCTCCGATGGCTACGTGATGCTCAAGCCGCGTGAACAGTGGCCGGATCCGAAGAAGCCAAAGAGTGAGGTCGTCACAGCCATCGAGAAAGCTGCCGAAGAAATCGCGGGCAGCAGCTACGAACTCTCGCAGCCGATTCAGTTGCGCTTCAATGAATTGATTTCGGGGGTTCGCAGCGATGTCGGCGTCAAGATCTTCGGCGACGATCTGGAGGTTCTGGCTCAAGTTGCTGCACAGGTTCAGGCTGTCATACAGAACGTCCAGGGCGCGGCCGATGTCAAGACCGAGCAGATTTCGGGGCTGCCGGTACTGACTGTCAAGCTCAATCGTGCGGCGTTGTCGCGCTACGGCATCAGCGTCGCGGACGTTCAAAATCTCGTCGAGATCGCTGTCGGCGGTAAGAGTGCTGGTCTGGTTTTCGAGGGCGATCGGCGCTTCGAACTGGTTGTGCGGCTTCCGGAGCGCTTGCGCACAAATTTGGAAGCGATCAGGTCGCTTCCGATACCGCTGCCTCCGCTCGACGGGCAGGCGAAGGCGATGACGACGCGCGCAGTTTGGGGAAATTCTCCGCTCGCCCAGATCAGATACGCCCCGTTGTCCGAACTTGCCCAGATCGATGTCGCGCCGGGCCCCAATCAGATCAGTCGCGAGGACGGCAAGCGCCGAATCGTTGTTTCCGCGAACGTGCGGGGACGGGACCTGGGATCGTTCGTTGCCGATGCGCAAAGCCAGATCGCCGAGAAAGTGAAGATTCCGGCAGGCTATTGGGTCGGGTGGGGCGGTCAGTTTGAGCAACTGGTCTCCGCAACGCAGCGATTGACCATCGTTGTGCCAATCGCGCTACTTCTGATCTTTCTGCTGCTCTTCATGAGCTTGGGTTCGATGCCTGACGCGCTCTTGGTGTTCAGCGGCGTTCCGCTCGCATTGACCGGCGGCATACTTGCGCTCTTGCTTAGGGGCATTCCTCTTTCGATCAGCGCAGGCATTGGATTTATCGCGCTGTCCGGTGTCGCCGTGCTTAACGGGCTGGTGATTATCACCTTCATCGAAAAGCTGCGCTCCGAAGGTCACGCGATCATAGATGCTGTCAGAGAGGGCGCATTGACGAGGCTGCGGCCCGTCCTCATGACGGCGCTTGTTGCGTCGCTCGGCTTCGTGCCGATGGCGGTTGCCACCGGCGCCGGAGCAGAAGTTCAAAGGCCGCTGGCGACCGTCGTAATCGGCGGAATTATTTCATCGACACTTCTCACGCTTCTTGTCCTGCCGGCGCTCTACGTTCTTTTCCGGCGTGAGAACGGCGAGAGGGGCGAAGGACCTCAACCCACAACCAATGGAGTTACAACATGAAATACATTGCAATCATTGTGCTGTCCCTCATCTGGTCGGTGCCGTCTTTCGCGCAACATTCCCATGGAAGCCAAAAGGGACCGAATGGCGGGCAGATGGAGGATGTCGCAGGAGTTGAAGCAGAACTGGTTACATCCGGAAGCACAATCATGATCAACGTCTTTGACGAAAGCAAAAAGCCGGTTTCCACAAAGGGCTTCACGGGCGCCGCTCTTATTGCCATGGGAGCGGGGCGCGAGACGGTCACACTTGCGCCATCGGGAGAGAACGCATTGAAGGGCGAGGCAAAGGCCCCGATTGCCGCGGGCGCGACGATCACGCTGACCATCAAGACAGCCGACGGAAAATCAGGCCAGGCGAAATTCAAGAAATAGGATGATTAAACGAGGATAGCGGTTCATGGCGATAAGGTCAGGCTTTCGTCCCATCGGCCTAGAGAATCCGGCGCATCGCACCATATGCTCCGCTCTCCCAAGCGTCTTTCGTTTGTGCTTCCCATGGACCGTGGGAATGTTTTTCCTGACAGCCGCTGGTTCATGGTCTGCAGTTCAGGCGCAATCTTCCCAAGCCAAGATTGTCGGGCTGGGCGCAACGACGTGTCAGCGTTTCAGCATTGATATTAGATCCAACCCTATCCTTCGTCGCGACTATCTGGCTTGGGCACAAGGCTTCATGAGTGGAATTCTGTCGAGCAGACCCAGCGGTGTCGATGAACAACTCGACCTCAATCCGGTCACGTTCGATCTCGTAAACCAGTTGCATTTCCTCGAAGATCACTGCGCTCAGAACTCGGCGATCAATTTTTCCGACGCCGTCGCGGCGTTATATAAAAGGCTGCGCAAAGAAGGCAAAACATGATCAGCCACACAACCAAAAGCCCGCCCATGGCCGGCACCCCACGCAGTTTGCGCCTCGGTGTCGAGGGGATGGACTGTGCCTCTTGCGCCACGAAGATCGAAAACGCCCTGCAACGGATGCCCGGTGTTGGCGACGTAACGGTCTCAGTACGTCGGGGCACGGTGACAGTTAGTCATGACGGTAAAGCGGAAAACGAAAAGATTCAAAACCAGATCTCGGATTTGGGCTATCGAATCACGCGCGTGGAAGAGCTTGCAGCCAAGCCCGCTGGTGATGAGACGGATGATGGAACGCTCCCGGCTTCTTACGACCAACTCCATTCGCACGTTGATGGGGCCGGTTCGAGCAACCAGGCTTGGTGGCGAACCCGCAAGGGGATGCTCACCATTGCGTGCGGCTTGGCCTTGGCCTCGGCTTTTCTACTGGGCAAATTCTTTCCTGCTACAGAGCGTTGGGCATTCCTTTTCGCCATGATGGTCGGGCTCGTTCCAATCGCGAAGCGCGCGCTATCTGCAGCGCGGGCTGGCACGCCATTCTCGATCGAAATGTTGATGTCAGTCGCCGCCGTGGGTGCGGTGATCATTGGAGCAACCGAAGAGGCCGCGACTGTTGTCTTCCTGTTCCTGATTGGCGAACTCTTGGAAGGCGTGGCCGCAAGTCGCGCCCGTGCCAGCATCCAGGACTTGACCAAGCTTGTTCCGAAAACGGCCCGGCTGGAAGAAAATGGGTTGGTTCGCGAGGTGCAGGCGGACAGTCTTTCGGTCGGAGCGATCATCCAATCCGACCCGGCGATCGCATCCCGGCCGACGGCGTCATCCTTTCTGGAGAAAGCGGGATCGACGAAGCGCCGGTGACCGGCGAAAGCACACCGGTCCGAAAGGGACCTGGGGAAATCGTATTTGCCGGTACCGTCAACGGTGATGGCTTGCTGCGTGTGCGCGTCACGGCCGCAGCTTCCGACAATACGATCGCGCGTGTCGTCCGATTAGTCGAGGAAGCTCAAGAATCGAAGGCTCCGACAGAGCGCTTCATTGATCGCTTTTCCCGGTACTACACCCCCGGTGTGGTGGTTGTTGCGGCCTTGATCGCCGTCGTTCCGCCACTCCTGTTCGGCGGTGTCTGGAGTAACTGGATTTATAAGGGGCTTGCCATCCTCCTGATTGGCTGCCCATGCGCGCTGGTGATTTCGACGCCGGCCGCCATTGCCGCAAGCTTATCCGCAGGGGCAAGGCGGGGGCTCTTGATGAAGGGCGGCGCCGTACTCGAGCAGATCGGCAAGATCACCGTCGCGTGCTTTGACAAGACCGGGACATTGACCGCCGGTAAGCCCCAGGTCACGGACATCATCGGCTATGGACGCACCGAAACGGACGTATTGCGGTTTGCCGCCGCGCTCGAGTTGGGTTCGAGCCACCCCCTCGCCACAGCCATTCTAGCGAAAGCAACCGAGCGGGAGCTATCGTTGCCGCCGCCGTCCGACGCCAACGCGATGGGCGGAGGAGGGGTTCGTGCTATGGTGGAGGGGGTTGAGGTGTTCGTCGGATCTCCGAAGGCCGCTGGTGAACGGGCTCCGATGACACCAGAGCAAAGGACGCAGATTTCTGCGCTCAATCATGAGGGAAAGACGGTTTCCATCGTTCTGGTCGGGCATGAAGTGGCTGGCGCAATCGCGATGCGCGACGAGGTCCGACCGGACGCAAGAGCAGGCCTGAAGGCACTGACCGAGATGGGCATCAAGACGGTCATGCTGACTGGAGATAATCGCAGAACGGCAAATGCAATCGGCGAGCGTCTTGGAATCGAGGTTCAGGCGGAATTGCTGCCTGAGGACAAGCAGAGGATCGTTGCTCAGTTTCAGAAAGCGGGCTGGTCAGTTGCGAAAATTGGAGACGGCATCAACGATGCCCCCGCGCTGGCCGCCGCAGATGTTGGCATCGCCATGGGCGGAGGCACCGACGTCGCGCTCGAGACCGCCGACGCCGCTGTGCTTCACGGTCGCGTCGCAGACGTCGCGGCGATGGTCGATCTGTCAAAGCGCACTATGATCAACATCAAGCAGAACATTGCTGTCGCACTTGGTTTGAAGGTCGTATTCCTCGTGACGACGGTCGTCGGTTTGACGGGTCTGTGGCCGGCCATTCTCGCGGATACTGGCGCTACGGTTCTGGTGACCATAAACGCCTTGCGCCTGTTGGCGCCGCCCAAACTTTAATGATGTGGAAGAACTGCAAGCAGTTTTGTTTCAACGGAAGGAAAGCAGATGGGTTTCGATCAGTATCACGAGCCGCCGGAAGAGCTTTCACAGGAAACTCGTACTTTCGCGCGGATGATCACATCTCTGATCGAGGAGGCGGAAGCCATCAGTTGGTACGAACAGAGAATCTCTGTCGAAAAGGACAAGAACGCCAAGGCGATTATGGCAAACGCGCAGAAGGAGGAGTTCAAACATTTCGGAATGAACCTCGAATTTCTTCTCCGAAAAAAGCCGGACTGGCGTGCGGAGCTACAAGGGATTCTGTTCACGAAGGGCGACATCGTCAAACTAGGCGAGAAGGCGGAGAAGAAAGTCGATTAGACAAACGCGGTGTCGGTCTTGGGGTATCATGAACGAAGGAAAGTTTTTAGAGCCGGCATAATCTCTTTCGGAGATGCGGCGATCTCCTGCACAGTCCGGAGTCTCAGTTCCACTGGAGCCTTGCTGGAAATTAGGGGCCCAGCAGGAGTTCCGAAGAAATTTACTCTTGTAATTGCCGCAGACGAGTTTCGGCGAGCTTGTCGAGTTATTTGGATGACGGAAAAGAGGCTCGGCGTGGTGTTCGAACCGATCTGACTTAGGGGGCCGATTCTGCTAGACTGTAGGAGGATGCAATGCTGCATTTATTCATCGTACTCATGGTGTGTCTGACCGTAACCGGAGCAAATGCGCGCGCGGCAGGAATGGCACAGGGCAAATTCTCCCCGCTCTCAGATGAACGCCTGCAACAGCTCCCGCCAGCGATTCACAAGGCGTTCAAAGC
>CAZQMD010000174.1:0-10349 GCA_964594185.1 uncultured Afipia sp.
CTTCGAGCTCCCCAAGCGCATGGTCGGCGTTCTTGGGGTCGATGGCGCTGGCCGCGGCCCCCGAAGCAAAGTCGCGTACCCTGCGCAAGAGACGTCCCGCAATGCGCGGCGTGCCCCGCGCGCGGCGTGCGATTTCGTTGGCACCGTCCGGCGTCATGCCGATGCCCAGCACGCGCGCGCCGCGGGTGACGATCTTCTCAAGTTCGTCCTCGGTGTAGAAATTCAAACGCACCGGAATGCCGAAACGGTCGCGCAGCGGATTGGTCAACAGTCCCGCGCGCGTGGTCGCACCGACCAGCGTGAATTTCGCCAGATCGATTTTCACCGAGCGCGCCGCCGGTCCCTCGCCGATGATGAGGTCGAGCTGGAAATCCTCCATCGCCGGATAGAGCACCTCTTCCACCTGCGGGCTGAGCCGATGGATTTCATCGATGAACAGCACATCGCGTTCTTCGAGATTGGTCAGCAGCGCTGCGAGGTCACCGGCCTTGGCGATCACCGGACCGGACGTGGCACGGAAGCCGACGCCGAGTTCGCGCGCCACGATCTGCGCCAGCGTGGTCTTGCCGAGGCCGGGCGGCCCAACAAACAGCACATGATCGAGCGCCTCGCTGCGCTTGCGCGCGGCGTCGATGAAGATCTGCAGATTGGCGCGCGCCTGCGCCTGCCCGACAAATTCAGACAGGTTCTGCGGACGCAGCGAGGTATCGCCGATGTCGTCGGCGCGGCGCTCAGGCGTGACGATGCGGGTCGGATTGCTCACTTCGACAGTTCCTTCAACCCGAGCCGGATCAGTTGCGCGGTCTCCGCCTTGTCACCTGCGCTGCGCGATGCGGCGGCAATGGCGGCGGCGGCCTGCGGCTGGCCATAGCCGAGATTGACCAGAGCGGAGATGGCATCGGACACAGGACGCGGGGCGAGATTGTCGTCGAGCGCACCGGACAGATGAACCACCGCCGGATCGACCGTGGCAAAAGCCGGCGTTTTGTCTTTCAGTTCAGTGACGATGCGCTCGGCCACTTTTGGGCCGACGCCCGGCGTGCGCGCCACCGCCGCCTTGTCGCGCAGCGCAATGGCATTGGCGAGATCGGACGGTGGCAACGTGGAGAGAACGGCGAGCGCAACTTTTGCGCCGACACCCTGCACTGTCTGCAACAGGCGAAACCATTCGCGCTCCATATCGGTGCGAAAGCCGAACAGCTTGATCTGATCTTCGCGCACATAGGTTTCGATCGACAGCACGGCGGCTTCGCCGGGCTGCGGCAGCGCCTGCAGCGTGCGCGCGGAACAGTGCACCTGATAGCCGACGCCCTGCACGTCGAGGATCACATAATCCTCGCTGTAGGAATCGATCAGCCCTTTGAGTTTTCCGATCATGCGCCGGCAACTTTCAATTTCAGGATCGCACTCTGGCGATGATGCGCATGGGTGATCGCGATTGCCAGCGCATCCGCCGCATCCGGCGTTTTCGGATCGGCCTTTGGCAGCAATATGCCAAGCATGACGCGGATCTGGTTCTTGTCGGCGTGCCCCGCTCCAACCACGGTCTTCTTCACCTGGTTGGGCGCGTATTCAGCCACCGCAATGCCGAGCATTGCGGGCGCCAGCATGGCGACGCCGCGGGCCTGTCCCAGCTTGAGGGTCGATGCACCGTCCTTGTTGACGAAGGTCTGCTCCACCGCAGCCTCCATGGGATTGAACTCGCCCAGCACCCGGGCGAGACCCTCGTGGATCGCGAGGAGACGCTCGGCCAGCGGCGCGGTGTCGCGTGACTCCACCGAACCGCAGCCGACATACATCAGCCGGTTGCCGTCGATGTCGATCACGCCCCAGCCGGTGCGGCGGAGGCCGGGATCGATGCCCAGAATGCGAATCGCGCGCGATGTCATGCCGGCATTCTACTCAAATCCGGCTCAGACGTCCGGCCTCACAACAGGGTCCCGCGCAGGATCAGCACTGCGGCGCTGAAATAGATCATCAGCCCGGTGACATCGACGAGGGTGGCGACAAACGGCGCTGAGGCGCTGGCGGGGTCAAATCCTGCCTTCTGCAAGGCAAAGGGAAGCATCGAACCCGCGACAGACCCGAAGGTGACCACACCCACAAGTGCCGCCGCAACCGTCAGGCCCACCAGCACCCAATGCTCGCCATAGTCGTAGATGCCGAACTTCTGCCACGCCACGACCCGCACGAAACCGATCAGCCCGAGCAAGCCGCCAAGGATGAGACCGGTCGGCAGTTCGCGCATCATCACCCGCCACCAGTCCGCAAGCTTCACATCATGCAGCGCGAGCGAGCGGATCAGCAGCGAGGTCGCCTGCGAGCCGGAATTGCCACCCGAACTCATGATCAACGGAATGAACAGCGTCAGCACCAGCGCCTTCTCGAGCTGGCCCTCGAAATGTTGCATGACGCTGGCCGTCAGCATTTCGCTGACGAACAGAACGGACAGCCAGCCGCCGCGTTTGCGGATCATCTCAAGCAGACCGATCTGCATGTAAGGCTCTTCGGTCGCCGACATGCCGCCGAACTTCTGCACGTCCTCGGTGCTCTCCTCGATGATCGCGTCGATGATGTCGTCCACCGTGACGATGCCGAGAACGTGTCCGGCCTTGTCAAGCACCGGAACCGCCAGCAAATCGTGCCGGGTGATCAGGCGCGCGACATCCTCGCGATCGACCAGCGGGAGGGTCGTGATCGTGTCGTGATCCGGAATAAGCGTCAGGATGTTGGCCGATGGTTCACCGGCAATCAGCCTCCGCAGGCTCACTGCGCCCACAAGACGCCGCGTGACCGGGTCCAGCACGTAGATCGCATAAACCGTTTCGCGGGAGCGCTCGACGCGGCGGATGTGCTGAAGCGTCTGATCGACGGTCCAGTTGCTCGGCACGCTGACGAATTCGGTCGTCATCATCGCGCCCGCGGTGTTTTCCGGATAGGCCAGCAGGCCCACGATTGCCGCGCGCGAGACATCATCGAGCGCACTCAATAGCTCCGTCTTCGCGGGCTCCTCGAGCAGTTGCACGATGTCCGCCGCCATGTCGGCGGACATACCCGCAAGCAGCGGGGCTGCGACATAGCGGGGCAACGCCTCGATGATTTCGGCCCCGAAATCCAGTTCCGGCTTGTCGAGGATTTCAATCGCGACATCGCGCGGCAACAGCCGCACCACGTCGGCCGCCTGCGACGGTTCGAGCTTGTTGAGGATTTCGACGGTATCGGCGACGTGCTCGCCGGTCAGGCTTGCGGCCAGAACAGCCGCATTGAACTCGCCCTCTGGCGCGTGGAGGATTTCCGTCATGGCTCACCTTCGGGTTCTGCCGGCAACAGCAGGGTCGGTGAGCTGGCGAGCGCTCTAGACCACTGGGGCCGTTGTCGGCGAAATACGTGGACTGTCGCTTGGCATAGTTGATTGGTTTCCGGTGACGGGCGGCGGATGCAAGCACCACCGCCCTGCGGCTGACATGGTCCTTCAGCGGCGCGGCGTCAAGACAAAAACGAACGAAGCGGAGAGGTCCAGTCTTACGCGCTCATCTTGGCGGCGAGCGCGTCCGACACTTCGAAGTTGGCATAGACGTTCTGGACGTCGTCATGCTCGTTGAGAAGATCGAGCAGCTTGAACAGCTTTTCGCCGGTCTCGTCATCGACCGTGATCGTGTTCTGCGGCTTCCAGATTAACGCGGCTTTGCGCGCTTCGCCGAACTTGGCTTCCAGCGCCTTGGCCACGTCGCGGAACGACTCCGGGGACGCAAATACTTCGTGGCCATCCTCGCTGGACGCCACATCATCGGCGCCGGCCTCGATAGCGGCGTCGAGCATGGCGTCGTCCGACGCGACCTTGGCATCGTACTCGATCACACCGACGCGGTCGAACATGAAGGAGACCGAGCCGGTTTCGCCGAGATTGCCGCCGGACTTGGTGAAGTAGGAGCGGATGTCGGAAGCCGCGCGATTGCGGTTGTCGGTCAGCGCCTCGACAATCACCGCGACGCCGCCGGGACCGTAGCCCTCGTAGCGCATTTCATCGTAGTTCTCGCCGTCGTTGCCGATGGCCTTCTTGATGGCGCGCTCGATATTGTCCTTCGGCACGTTTTCCGCCCGCGCCGCGGTGATGGCCAACCGCAGGCGGGGATTCATCGCGGGGTCCGGAGTTCCCAGTTTGGCCGCAACCGTGATTTCACGCGCGAGCTTGCCGAACATCTTGGAGCGCATGGCATCCTGTTTGCCCTTGCGGTGCATGATGTTCTTGAATTGGGAATGTCCGGCCATCGAAAGTCTCTCGGTGTCAGCGATGCGTTGCACAAATCCTGGCCAGCGTTAACGCAGCGGCCAAGCGGCGCGGCGTTATAGTCCGGGAACAATCAAAATTAAAGGCGGAACGGCCTATTTTCGGTATGGCGATACATCCAGCCGCCCAAGACAGAGGCACAAGTTAACCATGAGTTCATGCCGGAGTGCCATAATGCCTCCTATTACTCACATTCAGAGCTCTCCTTATGGCGTTCGGTCTTTTTCGGAAGCGGCTGCCAGAACAGGTCACGCCGGTTATTTCCCCTGATGCGCCGGTGACGGCGCCGGAGCCAGTTGCGGCTCCTCACCACGACTCAGCACGCGAGATTCTCGAACTGCTGGAACTCGAACTTGCCGCGATGATCCGGCAGCTTGAGCGGGCGGCGAGTTCAGTCGCCAGCGGCGCGGAATCGACTGCATCGACACTGTCCGCAATCCGCCATCGGGCCGACGCCCTTACCGATCGCACCAGCAGCGCGCAGGCGACAGCCGAAACGTTCTCGCAGGCGGCAGAAAAATTCACCCAGTCGGCCCACGGCATCGGCGCGCAGGTCCGCGACGCCAGCAAGCTCGCCGATGAAGCCAGTGAAGCTGCGCGCGAAGCCAGCCTCAATGTCGAGCGGCTGCGCGAATCCTCGGCTGCCATCGGCAATGTGGTCAATCTGATCGCGACCATTGCAAAGCAAACCACGTTGCTTGCGCTGAACTCGACCATCGAAGCCGCACGCGCCGGGTCCGCCGGCAAGGGCTTCGCGGTCGTTGCGTCCGAGGTCAAAGCGCTGGCCGTGCAGACCCAGAACGCCACTGAAGAGATCAAGCGCAAGATCGACGCCCTGCAGCAGGATGCATCGACTTCGTTCGACGCGGTGCACCGCATCACGGCCGCGATCGACGCTATCAAGCCGGTGTTCGCCCATGTCAACGGCGCCGTCGCCGAGCAGAACGAGACCACCGGCGAGATCACGCAGAACGCCGCGTCCGCCTCGCAGTTCATCGTCTCGGTCGGCACCAGCAGCGCGGAGATCGATAACGCTGCGAAAGAAGCCGAAACCCACGGTGAAAGCGTCGCGCAGGCCGGCAAGGCTGTGACGATGTTCGCCGAGAAGCTGAAAACGCGCTGCGCCGTTCTGCTGCGCCAGAATGAGAATGAAGAGCGCAAGGCCGAGCGGATGCCGTGCCGCCTTCAGATCGAGATCGAGGTCGGCAGCTCCCGTATCAGCGCCGAAGTGTTCGAGATTTCCGTCGATGGCCTTCTGGTCGGCGGCGCAGGCGCTTCATCCTTGCCGCTGCAGCAGATCATCAAGGCGAAACTTGAAGATATCGGCGCATGCAGCATTCGTGTGACCGGCCAGACCGCCGGTGGCGCGCAGGCGGAGTTTGTTTCCCCCGATGCCGCGCTGAAGGACAGGATCGAGGACAAGGTCTGGAGCATTCACGACGAGAACACCGAGTTCGTGACCCGCGCCATGGAAGCCGGCGACGCCATCACCAAGATTTTTGAAAATGCCGTCGCGAAGGGCGACATCGGCATCGATGATCTGTTCGATGAGAACTATGTGAAGATCGAAGGCACCGATCCGGTGCAATACCGCACACGCTTCCTCGACTGGGCCGACCGTGCGCTCCCCACCATTCAGGAAACGATGCTCGCACGCGATGCGCGTGCGGCCTTTTGCGCCGTCATAGACCGCAACGGCTACTTGCCGGTTCACAACAAGATCTACTCACAGCCACAGCGCCGCGGTGATGTGGCATGGAACACGGCGAACGCGCGCAACCGGCGCATCTTCAACGATCCTGCAGGACTGGCGGCGGGCCGCAACATCCGCTCCTACCTGATCCAGAGCTACGCCCGCGACATGGGTAACGGGCAAACGATCATGATGCGCGAAATCGACGTGCCGATCCGCGTCAATGGCCGTCACTGGGGCGGCTTCCGGACGGCTTACAAAATCTGAATTACCAAAAATCCGGCACGGCGCGTTCCAGCAGCGGGCCGACCCGCACCGGTGCAACGCGCGTCGCGAGACCTGTTGCATCGTCGGTGTCCACTGCAACGCCGCTCAACGTTGCGACGCCATCGGCGGGCTCGAAGCGCCCTGCCGGATACCCGCGCAGAAAACGTCCCAGCGGCTCCTCGCGCTGCATGCCGATCACCGACTCATAGTCGCCCGTCATGCCGGCATCGGTCATGTAGGCCGTGCCCGCAGGAAGAATGCGGTGATCGGAGGTCGGAACATGCGTGTGCGTGCCGACCACAAGGCTGGCGCGGCCATCGCAGAAATAACCGATCGCCTGCTTCTCGCTTGACGCTTCGCCATGAAAGTCGACGACGACAGCATCCACGGCCTCGCGCAGCGGACACGCATTCAGTTCGCGATCAAGGATCGCAAACGGGTCGTCGAACGGCTGCATGAAGATTCGGCCGATGGCATTGACCACCAGCGCGCGCTTGCCGCTTTTGGTATCGACCAGCGCAGCCCCGCGCCCCGGCGTACCCGGCGGAAAATTCGCAGGGCGGATCAAGCGCGGCGCGCGCTCGATGAACACCAGCGCCTCGCGCTGATCCCACGAATGATTGCCCAGCGTGATCGCATCGGCTCCGGCTTCCAGCAGCTCATGATAAATCGCTTCCGTGATGCCGAAGCCACCGGCAGCATTCTCACCGTTCACCACAACGAGATCGAGCTTCCAGTCGCGGATCAGACCCGGCAGCGTTTCGATCACAGCCGTGCGTCCGCTACGCCCCACCACATCGCCGACAAACAGGATACGCAATGTTATAAACTCCGCAGATCAATCAGTTCGCGTTCCGTTAGCACACAATCGAGCTGCTCGTCGTGCGGAAGTCGCGGCACGGTTTCGATTTCCTGCACTGCAAAGGCGACGCCGATCACGGTTATTTTCTTGGATCTGCGCAGATTTTCCAGCGTGCGGTCGTAGTAGCCGCGGCCATAGCCGATGCGGTGACCGGCGCGATCGAACGCGGCGAGCGGCACCAGCACGATGTCTGGCTCGACCTCATCGGCATCGGACGACGGCTGGAAAATTCCGAACGGCCCGCGCACCAGACCTTGATCCGGCTCCCACACCCGAAAGATCAGGGCGTGATCGCGCGCAATGATCACCGGCAACGCGAGTATGGCGCCATGGTCCGCAAGCGCGCGCATCAGGGGAAACGGATCGAACTCGCTGTTGATCGGGGAATAGCCCGCAACGATCGCGCCCGGCGGCAATTCGACCGGCAGCGTTCGTGTCGCGATTTTCGTTGCGGCGTCCGCGCGCGCTTCAGGCGTCAGGGCGTCGCGCTGCGCAAGAGCGCCGCGCCGGAAATCGTCTTTCAGGTTTGCGAGGAAGCGGTTTCCATCCACCAGCGGAAATCCCTGTCACCCCTTGCGCGCAGGAGGCTGGAGCGAAAAGAAAGTGCGAAGCCACGATGGCCGTTGAAGCACTCGATCCCGGAGCACCTACGAAAGTAGGTGGGCACCATATGATCGGGTCCACGGACCCGGCCAGGGACAGTTCCCTAAAGGATCGATAAGGCCCCGGGGATATTATGGCTTCTGACGCGCGACGCAGCCTCGCCAGACCAATGTAGTCACGATCCTGCCGGAGCGCCAGCAGGGAACGCGGTCATCAACCGAGCGCGATGCCGTTGCGGGCGGGACGATTCAGCGCCTGGGTCATTTTCTCGATCCGCTCGGACGCCGAGTTCAGCGCATTGGCGACAGCCGATTGCGTCGCGCGCGCGCGGTCGGCCGCGACCACGCGCACATCACGCAAGGCATTGAGTTCTTCCTCAAGCGCGCGGATGCGCTGCCCGGCATCGACCAGTTCGTCGGCCACCGTCAGCGCCGCCATCACAGTCAGGCGTCCGTCGCCGATTTCGCCGAACTTGCCGCGCAGGTTCGCAATACGCGCCTCAAGGCTTTCCGCCAGCCGCAGCAAGCGGTTTTCCTGTCCGGCCTCGCAGGCCATGCGGTACTGGCGGCCATTGATGGTCACATTGATGTGGCTCATGAGGTTTCTCCGGTTTCGAGGACCGAACGAATGGTATCGATAGCGACATCGAGGCGTTCCGCGATCTCGCGGTTGGTCCGCTCCAGCGCGCGCGAGCGCACCAGCGTTCCGTCGAGTTCATTGGCGAGGCGCGAACGGGCGGCGCCGAGCGCCTGGATTCGCGCGCCGAGATCGTCGTCGATTCGATCGGATTCCCGCCGCCGCTCCACCGCGCTATCCAGCGCGTCGAGCGCCGCTGCCAGTCGCCGGGTGGCGAGTTCGATCTCGCTCGGGCCATTCGGCGCGGGCTCGGAACTGGCAAAACCGTTGGCAGAGCGGTCGGTCATCACGGAACGGCAGCCTTTGTCGTCTGGCCGGGGGCGCAAAACTGGCGAACCGGCAAGCAGTTAGGCGGATAAATTTACGGCGAGGGCGAGCCTCGCGCAACGCTGGGGCCAAGCTATGCACACAAAGCGAAAACTCCATGGCGAAAACGGCTAATGCCCTTGGACTCAAGGGTTTCACGATGCTATCCACCCTGCGAAAGCTTCCCCGGCCGTGGCATTTTTGAGACACGCGCCCACTTCCCACACCCGAATGTCAGGCGGACCCTTCCATGACTGTGCGTGTCGACCCCTCCCGTATGGCCAATGCGATTCGCGCACTTGCGATGGATGCCGTCGAAAAGGCGAAATCGGGCCATCCCGGCCTGCCCATGGGCGCGGCTGACGTCGCCACCGTGCTGTTCACGCAATTCCTGAAATTCGACGCCAGCGACCCCGCCTGGCCGGATCGCGACCGCTTCGTGCTCTCCGCGGGTCACGGCTCGATGCTGCTCTACGCGCTGCTGTATCTGACCGGCAATTCGTCGATGACCATTGAGCAGATCAAGAATTTCCGCCAGATCGGCTCGCTGACGCCGGGTCATCCGGAAAACTTCGTCACACCGGGCATCGAAACCACCACCGGCCCGCTGGGTCAGGGCATCGCCACCGCCGTGGGCATGGCGCTGGCCGAGCGCCACATGGCGGCGGAGTTCGGCGGCGATGTCGTCAATCACCACACCTATGTGCTCGCCTCGGACGGCGACCTGATGGAAGGCATCAGCCAGGAAGCCATCGCGTTCGCAGGACATCTCAAGCTCAACAAGCTGATCGTGCTGTTCGACGACAACGGCATTTCCATCGACGGCGCGATCTCGCTGTCGGATTCGGTCGATCAGGTGAAGCGTTTCGAGTCGGCAGGCTGGGCCGCCGAGCGCGTCGATGGCCACGATCCGAAGGCGATTGCCGATGCGCTGACCCGCGCGCAGACATCCGATCGCCCGACGCTCATCGCGTGCAAGACCACCATCGGTTTCGGCGCGCCGAACAAGGCGGGCTCGGAAAAATCTCACGGCTCGCCCCTCGGCGCGGACGAGATCGCAGGCGCCCGGAAGAATCTAAACTGGGATTCCGCGCCGTTTGAGGTTCCGCAGGACATTCTCGACGCTTGGCGCGCAGCCGGATCGCGCGGCAAGGCCGCCCGTGACGCATGGACCAAGACGCATGGCGCCAAGGACGCCGCCGCACGCGCCGAATTCGACCGCCGCGTGAAGGGCGACCTGCCCGTCAAGGCGCTCGCCGAGGCGGTGGCCAAGATGAAGGCGGCGCTTGCCGCCGCGCCGAAGGAAATCGCCACCCGCACCGCGTCCGAACACGCGCTTGAGGTGCTCACCGCTGCCGTGCCGGAAATGATTGGCGGCTCGGCGGACCTCACCGGCTCCAACAACACCCGCGTCAAGGGCATGGTCGCGATCTCCGCCAACAACTACGGCGGCCGCTATGTGAACTACGGCATCCGCGAGCACGGCATGGCAGCTGCGATGAACGGCATGGCGCTGCATGGCGGCCTGATCCCGTATTCGGGCACGTTCCTCGTGTTCTCCGACTACCTGCGCCCGGCCCTGCGCCTCGCCGCGCTGATGGGTGAGCGCGTGATCCACGTTCTGACCCACGATTCCATCGGCCTTGGCGAAGACGGCCCGACCCATCAGCCGGTGGAGCATGTGGCTGCGCTGC
>CAZQMD010000175.1:0-10284 GCA_964594185.1 uncultured Afipia sp.
ACGCACCGCAGGCTATGAAGTCATCGCGCTCGGGGCCGACCTTGAAGGCGAAGCCCACGATGTCACCGCCGCCCATGCGCAGATTGCGCTGAAAGCCCGTGCCGAGGGCAAGAAGCTCGCGGTTCTTTCCGGCGGTGAACTCACCGTCACCGTGCGCGGCAGCGGGCGCGGCGGCCCCAACCAGGAATACGTGCTTGCGCTGGCCAGCCTGTTCGCCGACATGCCGGACATTGCCGTGCTCGCGGGCGACACCGACGGTGCCGACGGCGGCGCGGGACATCCGACCGATCCGGCCGGTGCGATCCTCGATCAG
The DNA here is from genome assembly GCA_964594185.1 of uncultured Afipia sp. GTDB lineage: Bacteria > Pseudomonadota > Alphaproteobacteria > Rhizobiales > Xanthobacteraceae > Afipia. The sequence goes on from CAZQMD010000175.1 coordinate 314, forward strand.
CGCACCTTTGCAAAAATCCGCGAACTCAAGCTCGATCCGAAAGCCTATCTCGACAACAACGATGCCACGGCGTTCTTCACCGCGACCGGCGATCTGCTCAACACCGGCCCCACGCTGACCAACGTCAACGACATCCGCATTATTCTGGTGGACCCGTAGGTCTGCATCGGGTTCGCGCCATCGCTTTAACGTCGATGTCGTTCCCGCGAAGGCGGGGACCCATAACCGCCAGCCCGTCAACGGAAGGCAGCGACCAACTCATATTCAAAACAGTGATGACAGGGAGTATGGGTCCCCGCCTTCGCGGGGACGACGCGAGGAATATCGCGCCGGACTCAGAAGCGTCAAAACTCCTGCGCGATCTTGCCGAGCATCGCCAATAGCAAGTCCCGGTTGCCGTCGCCGAGCAGTTCCCGAAGCCGCGCTTCGTGGCGCGTCTCCACCAGCTTGCGCGCCCGTGACAGAACCGCGCGGCCCTTCTCGGTCAGACGCAGGATATGCGAGCGGCGATCGTTGCTGGAACGGCTGCGCAGGCAAAGATCGCGGCTTTCCAGCTCATCGAGCAGCGCCACGAAATTCGGCCGCAGAATTCCGAGTGTCGAGGCGATCTCAGTCTGGTTGCGGCCCGGATTGGCTTCGACCAGCATCAGGACGGAGAATTGCGCCGGGGTGAGCTGCAGCGGCGCGACGCAGCCGATGAAATCCTCGAAAATCCGCAACTGCGCGCGCTTGAGCGAATAACCGAGGAACCCGGACAGATCGCCGATTTTGACCGCCTCCGGCGGCTGTGCGGGACGCGGCGCTGGCGGAGACGGCGCGCGCGCTGGCCGCTTTCTGACCTTTGCCACACCGGCGCTCTCGGTCCTTGAAACAGCCATCGTGCGCTTCCCCGTCGGTCTGTTATAAGGACGCCTCGACCGGCCTGATGCCCATCAGGCTTGAGATTATAATCGATAATCGTTATGAAACATATCAAATAGCGAAGGCGGAATTCAACCGCCGCTGTTTGTGTGCCGGCGGACCTTCCACCCGCGCGGGCGCGGTGCGTGAGGGGACGCTTTGGACAGTACGATCCTTCTGTTCCTGCTGCAGGACGGAATAACGAGTGGCGCGATCTATGCGCTGCTCGGGCTTGCGCTTGTCCTCGTTTTTGCCGTGACGCGCGTCATTCTGATCCCGCAGGGCGAATTCGTCACCTTCGGCGCGCTGACCTACGCCGTGCTGGCCACCGGCAAGGTGCCGGGCACCACCCTGCTCGCACTCGGCATGGGTGTGGTCGCGTTCGCCTTCGACATGATCGCCGGGCGCAACACGATGAGCGCGCGCAAGTTCATCCGCTCGCTGGCGCTGAACATTGTGCTGCCGCTGGCGATCTGGGGCCTCGCCACCGCGCTGGCCGGACGTCAGAACAATGTCGCCGTCAATTTCCTGCTGTCGATCGTCATCGTCGCACCGATCGGCCTTTATCTCTATCGCATCGCCTATCAGCCGATTGCCCATGCCTCGGTGCTGGTGCTGCTGATCGCATCGGTCGGCGTGCATCTCGCCTTGCAGGGACTGGGCCTCGCCTTCTTCGGCGCGGAAGGCCTGCGCGCGCCTGCGATCGCCACCGCCGCCTTCACCGTCGGGCCGCTGCGCTTCACCGGCCAGAGCATCGCGATCTACGCCATCACCATCCTGCTGATCGTCGGGCTGTGGCTGCTGTTCGGCTACACGCTGTACGGCAAGGCGCTGCGCGCCACCGCCGTCAATCGGCTCGGCGCGCGCATTGTCGGCATCCGCACCACGCTGTCGGGACAGGTCGCATTCCTGCTCGCCGCGATCATCGGCACCATTTCGGGAATCCTGATCGTTCCCATCACAACGATCTACTACGACACCGGATTCCTGATCGGCCTGAAAGGCTTTGTCGCCGCCATAATCGGCGGTCTTGTCAGCTATCCGCTCACTGCCGCTGCCGCCCTCGTGGTCGGCATCGTCGAGGCGTTCTCGTCGTTCTACGCCAGCAACTTCAAGGAGGTCTTCGTCTTCACACTGCTGCTGCCGGTCCTGATCCTGCGCTCTCTGGCCTCGCCAGAGGTCGAAGAAGAGGAGGACTGAGTCATGATGCAGCGTTGGGGCATGATTGTTTTTACGCTGGTGATGGCGGCGATCCCGTTCATTCCCGGCATGCCGCCATTCTGGATCGTGCTGCTCGACAATATCGGGCTGGCCGCGCTGGTGGCGATGGGCCTTGTACTGCTGACCGGCGTCGGCGGACTGACGTCGTTCGGACAGGCCGCATTCTGCGGCTTCGGCGCCTACACCACCGCAGTGCTCACCACATCCTATGGTCTGTCACCATGGATGACCCTGCCGCTGTCGCTGATCGTCAGCGGCGTCGCCGCGGTGATCCTCGGCCTGATCACCGTGCGGCTCTCCGGACATTACCTGCCTCTCGGCACCATCGCCTGGGGCATCAGCCTGTTCTATCTGTTCAGCAAGCTGGAAATCGTCGGCCGCAACGACGGCATCTCAAGCATCCCGCCGCTCTCCATCGGCGCTCTGCAGTTCACCGACCCAGGCAAGATCTATTTTGCGATCTGGATCGCGGTCATTCTCTGCGCCCTGCTCACGCTCAACCTGCTGGACTCCCGCACCGGCCGCGCGATCCGCGCGCTGCGCCGTGGCCATATCGCAGCCGAGGCCTTCGGTGTGCAGACCGCGCGCGCCAAGCTTTTGGTGTTCATCTATGCGGCAGTTCTCGCAGGCCTGTCCGGCTGGCTCTACGCGCATTTCCAACGCGCGGTGAATCCGACGCCGTTCGGGCTGAACGCAGGCATCGAATATCTGTTCATCGCCGTGGTCGGCGGCGCAGGCTACGTCTGGGGCGCGGTGCTGGGCGCAGGCATCGTGGTCGTGCTCAAGGAAATCCTGCAAAGCGCGCTGCCTGCGGTGTTTCATGGCTCGGCGCAGCTCGAGACGGTGATCTTCGGCATCCTGCTGGTGGCGCTGCTGCAGGCCGCGCCCGGCGGCATCTGGCCGCGCCTGGCTGCTTTGTTGCGGCTGTCGACGCGCCTTCCCGACCCACAGGCTGCGGATGCGCTGCCGCCGCGCGAGAAGATCGCTGCAACCTCGGAAACGCTGCTGGACGTTCAGGCCGCGCGCAAACAGTTCGGCGGCGTGATCGCCGTCAACGATGTGTCCTTCAATGTGAAGGCTGGCGAGATCGTCGCGCTGATCGGCCCGAACGGCGCAGGCAAGAGCACGACCTTCAATCTCATTACCGGCGTGCTGCGCGCATCGGGCGGCACGATTTCGGTGCTGGGCCGCAATGTCGATAACGCACCGCCGCAGGAAATCGCCAAGCTCGGCGTCGCCCGCACCTTCCAGCACGTCAAGCTCGTGCCCGACATGACCCTGCTGGAGAATGTCGCCATCGGCGCGCATCTGCGTGGCGAATCCGGCGCCATCGCCAGCATGTTGCGGCTCGACCGCAAGGACGAGGCTGCGCTGCTCACGGAAGCCGCCAAGCAGATCGCGCGTGTCGGCCTCGCCGGGCAGATGCATCAGCTTGCAGGCAGTCTCTCGCTTGGCCAGCAACGCATCGTGGAAATCGCCCGCGCGCTCTGCGTCGATCCGATGCTGTTGCTGCTGGACGAACCTGCTGCGGGCCTGCGCCACATGGAAAAGCAGAAGCTGGCTGCGTTGCTGCGCCAGTTGCGCGCCGAGGGTATGTCGGTGCTTCTGGTCGAACACGACATGGGCTTCGTGATGGACATTGCAGACCGCATTGTAGTGCTCGAATTCGGCACCAAGATCGCGGAAGGCACGCCCGCCGCCATCCGCACCAACCCCGATGTGATCAAGGCCTATCTGGGGACGGCATCATGACCAGGCTGCTGTCGGTCGAGAACGCACACATCTCCTACGGCAAGGTCGAAGCCGTGCGCGGCGCGACGCTGGACGTGGGCGCCAATGAAATCGTCACCATTGTCGGCGCCAACGGCGCGGGCAAGACCACGCTTCTCAACGCCATCATGGGCATCCTGCCACTCAATGGCAGTGTTGTGTTCGATGATCAGCAGGTTTCCCGGTTCGATATTGAAGACCGCGTCGCGGCAGGCCTGTGCATCGTGCCGGAGCATCGCGAACTGTTCGGCACCATGACGGTGGAGGAAAACCTGCAGCTCGGCGGCTTCCGCGTGCCGCGCGCCACTGCCGCGCGGGAACAGGAGCGTGTCTATGCGCTGTTCCCGCGCCTGAAGGAACGCCGCACCCAGCTGGCCGGCACGCTCTCGGGCGGCGAACAGCAGATGCTGGCGATGGGCCGCGCCCTGATGAGCCAGCCACGCCTGTTGATGCTGGACGAGCCGTCGCTCGGCCTCGCGCCGCTGATCGTGGCGGATATTTTCCGCACTGTCAGCGAGCTCCGCCAAGCCGGGGTTTCGGTGCTGCTAGTCGAGCAGAACGCCCGCGCCGCGCTCGAGATCGCCGACCGCGCCTATGTCATGGAGCTCGGCGAATTCGTCATGAGCGGCTCGGCCAAGGACATCGCGGGCGACCAGCGCGTGGTGGCGAGCTATCTCGGATTCCAGCAGGGCGAAGAAAGCAGGCTGTAATTATTTCCTCTCCGCGTCGTCCCCGCGCAGGCGGGGACCCATAACCCCTGAACTGTCCCGTCGAAGACGGTTACAGCCACAACGCATCAATAAGGTCGACTGGCAGTATGAGTCCCCGCCTGCGCGGGGACGACTCAGTATACATTTCAGCTTCAAAAATCCCTGGTGTCATTCGCTCCGACCACCAAAACGATCTAACAATCCTTCCCGTTCTGGCCGATACTGCCTCCGGCAACATCTTCGTGCGGGGGCACTTCGATCATGGACGCGCGGTCGCAGCGAAAGCTGCGCTTTTTGGCGGCGATTCTCGGAACCGGGATGCTGGGCGGACTGATTTTTGTTTCCGCCCGCGTCGGCTTTTCACCATCGCAGCTTGCCATAGGCGTCATTTACGGCGTTCTGATCAGCGGCGCGATCGGCACGTTTGAACTTCTCGCCTCATCGGGTCCGCTGCGTGACTGGCTGGGGAGCCTCCCATTCACGGCAAGCCTCGCCGTCCGCAGCGCCTTCTATGCGGCGGTCATCATCCCCGTGCAGTATTTCGATCTCGGCGTTCTGATCGCAGGCCTGACGCCGGACCCGCAGCAAGATGTCTGGACGCCGATTATTTTCTCGGCCGTCTTTGCAGTCGCGCTGAACCTGCTGTTTGCGATCACCAACATCATCGGACCGCGCGCGTTCTTTCATCTGCTCACCGGCCGCTATCACAGGCCGGTCGAGGAAAGCCGGTTCGTCCTGTTTGTCGACATCGCCGGCTCAACAAGTCTTGCCGAACGCCTCGGCGGCCTTGGCATCCACAGTTTCCTGGACAAGACATTCCGCAGCCTGACCGGTCCGATCATCGATTGCCGTGGCGAGGTTCTGAATTATGTCGGCGACGAAATCATCGTGACATGGTCGGAAGCCTCAGGCACGATCGACTCCCGGCCGCTGCGCTGCTTTCTTGCGATGCGCGCGACCTTGGAAAAACTTCAGGGCCGCTTCGAGAAGGAATTCGGCGTCGCGCCGCGGATTCGCGGCAGCCTGCATTTCGGTCCCGTGATCGTCCGGGAAATTGGCGATATGAAGCCCGCCATCGTGTTGAAAGGCGACGTGATGAATACCCCCGCCCGCCTGGAAGGACTCAGCCGCAATGTCGAGGGCGGCTTCGTCGCTTCACGCGCCGCGATCGAGCGATTCAGATCACCCCTGCCCGCTCCGCTGCAGGACCTCGGTGTTCGCGAGATACGCGGCAAGTCCGGTGGACTGGCTGTGATGGGCCTCGCATAACGCTCGCGTCAAAATAAAATGCCCGGCACGAGGCCGGGCATTTCACAAAAGCTGCTCCGTTGAAGAGCCTTACTTCAAGACTTCATACTTGCCGTTCTTCACGGTGAGAAGAATGCGCGAGCGGTCATCGGTGCCGAAACGGTCGGTCTCGGTGAAGTTGTAGACGCCCTGGCTGGCGGCGATTTCCTTCTCGCTCAGCAGTGCCTTGCGGATCGCCTCTCGGAATTCCGGCGTGCCGGGCTTCGCCGACTTCAGCGCCACCGGAACGACGCGCTTCAGAACCTCGAACGCGTCGTACATATGGCCCGCGAACTGGCTGCGGGTGTTGGCGCCGTACTTCTTCTCATAGGCTTCGTTCAGCGCCAGACCCGGCTTCCTGGTCAGCGCGCTGTCGGGCTGGCCTTCCGGAGCCATCACCGGACCTGCAGCCATGATGACGCCCTCCGCCGACGGACCCGCGATGCGGATGAAGTCCATCGTTGCCGCGCCGTGAGTCTGGTAGATCAGGCCCTTGTAGCCGCGCTCGCGCAGCGCCGACTGCGGCAGCGCCGCGCCGGTGCCCGAGGCGCCGATCAGCACCGCGTCCGGATTGGCCGCGACCAGTTTCAGCACCTGACCCGCCACCGACGTATCGGGGCGTGCATAGCGCTCCTCGGCAACGATCTTCAGACCACCCGAAGCCGTGATCTGAGCATTCAGATCGTTCAGCCACAGATCGCCGTAGGAATCGGAGAAGCCGATATAGCCGACGGTCTTCACGCCGCTCTTCTTCATATGATCGAACAGCACCTTGCCGATGATGGGCGCGGGCTGCGGCAGAACCGCGGTCCACTTCGCCCGCGGCGGTGTGATCGGCATCGGCGCAAGGCTGAACTGCGGCACGCCGACTTCATTGGCGACCGTCGAGATCGCGATCGACGGCGGCGTGGTCGAGGAGCCGATGATGAGGTCGGCGTTGGATTCGGTCACGAACCGGCGCGCATTGGTGGTTGCGGTTGTCGGATCGCCGGCGTCATCCAGAACGATGGTCTTGATCTTGGCGCCGCCGATTTCGGCCGGCACGAATTCCAGCGCGTTCTTCTCGGGAATGCCGAGCGCGGCCGCAGGGCCGGTGGTGCTGATGCTGACGCCGATGGTGATGTCCTGCGCGAATGCCAGACTCACCGGCAGCGTCACGGAGGCCGCCAGTACAGCGGCGGTCCAGGTTAGCTTCTTCATCAAGTCCTCCCAAAATAATCTTTTCAAGTTTCGTTCGGTGCGGCAGGCGCTTGTGCTCTTTGCAGTGCACCATCGCGCCTGGATTGCCGCCATTCAGATAGAAGTTATCGGCCATTTGCAATGCCTGCGGCCTTTGCCATTGGTATGACAGTTAAGGCGCGCGGGCGCTGGCTGGGCCTTGCGTCGCACCGCTTTCGCAGCCGACTTTCGGCCAATGGTCGACAGCCGTTTTCTGTATTGTTATCAGGTATAATCAATTTCCGGCGGCGGGCAAAACCCTATTCGCAAGCTCATGGAGTGACACAGGTTGCGGACACAGGTTGCCATCATCGGCGGAGGGCCGGCGGGCTTGCTGCTCGGACAGTTGCTGCATCGTTATGGCATCGACAACGTCATTTTCGAGCGCAAGGACCGCGATTACATCCTGGGCCGCATTCGCGCCGGCGTGCTCGAACAGGGCACTGTCGGCCTTCTGGATGAGGTGGGCGTCTCGACACGGCTGCATCAGGACGGCCTTGTTCATCACGGCATCGAGCTGTCTTTCGGCGGTGCGCGCCATCGCATCGACATGACCAAAACCACCGGCAAAACGGTAACCGTCTACGGGCAGACCGAAGTGACCCGCGACCTGATGGATGCCCGGATCAAGGCCGGGCTGACCACCGTCTACGACGCCGACAATGTCAGCCTGCACGATTTTCATGGCGACCATCCGCGCGTTCGCTACGTGAAGGATGGCACCACGCATGAGGTCGCATGCGACTTCATCGCCGGTTGCGACGGCTTCCATGGCGTCAGCCGCCAGAGCGTGACGCCCGATGCGCTGACGGTATTTGAACGGGTCTATCCGTTCGGCTGGCTCGGTCTTCTGTCGGAAACGCCGCCGGTCTCGGACGAGTTGATTTACAACAACCACGAACGCGGCTTCGCGCTGTGCTCGATGCGCTCGATGCACCGCAGCCGCTACTACCTGCAATGCCAGCTCGACGATGACGTCGACAACTGGTCCGACGACAAATTCTGGGACGAGTTGAAGCGCCGGCTCGATCCGGAAGCCGCGGCGACTCTCGTGACCGGTCCATCCATCGAGAAAAGCATCGCACCGCTGCGGAGTTTCGTCGCCGAGCCGATGCGGTTCGGCCGATTGTTTCTCGCGGGCGACGCCGCGCATATCGTACCGCCGACCGGCGCCAAGGGCCTCAATCTCGCGGCGAGCGATGTGCACTATCTCTCGACTGCGCTGCGCGAATTCTATGCGGAGAAATCCGCCGCCGGCATCGACCATTATTCGCGCCGCGCCCTGAGCCGCGTCTGGAAAGCCGAGCGCTTCTCGTGGTGGATGACCTCGATGCTGCATCGCTTCCCCGGCACCGATGAATTCAGCGCGCGGATTCAGCGCGCTGAGCTTGCATATCTGATCGAGTCCGATGCAGCGAAGACATCGCTATCGGAGAATTATGTCGGATTGCCGTACTAGTATGCCTGCTTCGGCGCACCAATCAGCCTTCGTCATTGCGAGCGAAGCGAAGCAATCCATAGCTACGGAAAGAAGCTGGATTGCTTCGTCGCAAGTGCTCCTCGCAATGACAGGGCGAGCATAGGCTGTTTCAAACGTCCGATACCATGTCGTTTCAAACTTGATTTCGAATGATCGCGTCACTCGCAGACTGTATGATTCAGGTCATTCAATCACAGCGCATCATTCGAAAGAGCCGCAATGACCACGCCTGACGTTTCCAGCGCCGAAGTTCCTGAAGGTTTCGCGCGCCACCCGCGCCGCAGCCCGCTCACAGAGCCGTGGGAGCCGATCTATTTCAAGGCGACGCCGGACGCCTACATTCTCGGGCTACGTCTCGCGGAAGCGCACACCAATTCGCGCGGCCTGATCCATGGCGGACTGATCGCAGCATTGGCCGACAATGCGATGGGTCTGAGTTGCAGCCTCAAGGGCGGTCTCTCGGGGATTGTCACCATCAACCTCTCGGTGGATTATCTCGGCTCTGCGAAGATCGGCCAGTGGCTTGAGATCGACACCAATTTCATCAAGATCGGCGGATCAATCTGCTTTGCGCAATGCCTCGTCACCGCCGACGGCGAGCCATGCGCACGCGCCAATGCGACGTTCAAGATTCCGAGCCGGAAATCCTGACGCTTACTTCGTGCCGAACCGCCAGTCGGTCTCTGCCACCACAAGATCGATGAACGCACGCACCTTCGCGGAGAGCAGCCGCGAGGTCGGATACACCAGATGGATCGGCATCGGCGGCAGCTCGTATTTCGCCAGCACGATCCTGAGCCGTCCGGCCTTGAGCTGATCCGCGACCTGATAGGCCAGCACATTGATCAGGCCGCCCCCCTGCTCCGCATGGAGCACAGCAGCATCGGTGCTGTTGGTGGCAAAGCGCGAGGGGGCTGGCACACGAATCTCGCGGCTGTTGTCGGAAAAGCGCCATTCGGACAGCGAACCGCCACCCGCAAACTGGATGATTTCATGATGGGCGATATCGGACGGCTTTTGCGGCGTGCCGTGCGCCTTGAGATAACGCGGCGAAGCCACAACGATCCGCCGCATGTCGCCCACGGTGCGTGCGACCACGCTGGAATCCGCCAGATGCCCGATGCGCACCGCCAGATCGATCCCCTCGTCCACCAGATTGACCATCCGGTCCGACAGCCGCAACTCGGCGCTGACGTCCGGATATTGTTTCAGGTAGGCCGACATGATCGGACCGACATAAAGCCGCCCGAACATCAGCGGCGCTGAGACCACGAGCCGGCCCGAAGGCCTGCCGCGTTCAGCCTGAACCGAGTCTTCCGCCTCCTCGAGATCGCCGAGAACCCGCCGCGCGCGTTCCAGATAACGCGCGCCGACATCGGTCAGCG
>CAZQMD010000176.1:0-6418 GCA_964594185.1 uncultured Afipia sp.
CCCCCATTCCCGACACGCTGATGGGCACCGCGCCGGACCGGATGACGGCAATTGCCGGACGGCTCAGCCGCTTTGTGATCTGGCTGACGGTGGTGTCCTGCGCCGCGTTCATGGCGCTTCCCTTTGTCGCCGACCTTGGGCCGGATGCAAAGGTCGTGCTCGTTGCGCTGACCATGACCTGGGCCATCACGTCGTCGGCGTTGCGCGCACCGCCGCTAGCGTTGCTCGGCAAGTTCGCGGCCAAGCCATCCATTCCGATCCTGTCGTGTCTCACGATGTTGGGCTATGGCATCGCCGGTGCGGTCTCGCCATATCTCGGCGTCGTGTTGCGCAATCACGACCCGCGCATCCCGTTCGTGATCTCGACCATCGTGCTGCTGGCGACCGCGCTGACCATGTCGTGGATCGAGCGGCGATTGCGTGAAGGCAAGCTCACTGCGCCCGAGCGCAAGCCGCTTCCAATTCCAAGATCGCGGAGTGCGCTGGCAACGATCTTCATCGCTGCTGTTCTTGTTCTTGCGCTCGGCTATCAGTTGCACTTCAGCGTCAACAGTTCGCAACTGTTCCTGCGCTTTGCCAAGCAGCCCGACCTGCAATGGCTGATGCCGGTATATTGGATCGGATTCAACATCGCGATGTTTCCCGCGAGCTTTATCACGCGGCGGCTCGGCGGATTGCTGGTGATCGGATGCGCGGGATTGCTCGGTGCGGGTGCGCTTTTCGGCATGGAAAACGCAACCGGGCTGAACACCATGATTGCGATGCAATTCCTCGCAGGCGCCGCATGGGGCTGCATCCTGATGAGCGCGGTCGCAGCCGCCATCGCGGTCAGCGGCGGCGCGGAAGGCAAGGTGCTCGGCCTGATGTTCTCCGCGCTGGCGGTCGCAACATTCGCCCGGATTGCCGCGGTTGCCGGAGGCCTGACCAAAAACGCGGCGTATGATGCCCTGCTACAGTGGACACCGATCCTGTGCTGGTCCCTGGCCGGCATCGCCCTGCTGGTCATTGCGGTGACGCGGCTGCGCAAATGGCGGGACGGCGCGAGCACTGCTGATGCACCGGTCTGATGGTTTTCCGTTTATTCCCGCAGCCGCGTTCTTTATTTGTTTGCGTGGCATCGGCCGTTCCCCAATGTTTGACTTGGCAGGCGGCGCACAGAGTCGCAAAACGACGGTCATGCGAATGCGTCTGATCCTTCGGGTGTTGTGTCTCGTGTTGCCGATGTCGTTACCGGGGACGGCGAACGCCGCTGCCCCGATGGAGCGCGGCGTTGCCATCACCGATCCCGACATTTTGCGGCGTCTTGACGAGACAGGGCTCAATCTTGGCGCGCTGCTCGGTGCCGAGCCCAACAGCTCCAGCGCGCAGTTGTTCGCGCTGCCGTCGATGACCCAGCTTCAGGAAACGACGGATCGCGACTTCAATAACTATGTTTTCGCGCATCACGACGAGCTCGACACGCTGTTTCTGTTCGACCGCGATGCGTTGAATGCGCCGGGCACGCGGTTCGATCTGGCGGGCGTCGTCAACCGGATGGACCGCGCATTCGTCTCGCCCGATGCCTGCGGAGAAATCCGTCTGATCTATCGGCCGATAGCCAATCATGACTCGAAGATCAAGGACGATCCGCCCGCGCGTTTGCCGATGACGTTCAATCTCGTCATGAAGGCGAAGCCTGCGAGTGAGAACATCACCTGCGCCGAACTCGCGCGGCGCTGGCTTGCCGTGGCCGATCAGCCGCCCGCATCCGGACAGGCCGAGACGCTCACTGCGAAAGGCGGCGCGCTGGAATGGATCAACCGGGATGCCATCGACCGGATCGAAATCAATGTGCAGATCGCGCGTGCCTCGGCCGACGTCAACGACTTCGAGGGCCGGGCGGATTACCTGATGAAGGTGTTTCGTTTCGATGGATTGAATTTCGTGGAATCTCCGATGGAGAACCAGATCGACGCGGCACGCATTCGTGCGGACGAAAAGCTGCTCGCGGATTTCAAGACGTGGCTGCTCGATCCGGCGCGCATCGCGGAGCTCGATCGCGGGGCGATCGTGCTGCCGGACCGCTTTCTGGCGTCCAGCATTAGCAATGTGACGCCAGCGCAGACAACCCGGGGCGAAAAGGCCCGCGAACTGTTCGCCGATGATGAGGTCGTCGCGGCGTTGGCGAAGGCATCGGAAAATGCGCCGCTGGAAAATCTGCAATCTGTAACGGGCTTTGTCCGCCGTCTCGATGACATGACGTGCAGCGGCTGCCATCAGACCCGCGCGGTCGGCGGTTTTCATTTTCCGGGCAAGGAACGTCCGGAGTGGGCGGCAGGCGCGGTGGTGGCAGCGGCGTCGCCGCATTTCTTCGGCGATCAGGAACGCCGCCGCGATATTCTCAGCGCATTTCGCGAGGGCCGCAGCCCGGATTTCTCGCGGGGTTTTTCTGCAAGGCCGCAGGTGCGCCGTGCAACCGAGCTTGCCGGGACTACCTATTTGAACGGTTGGGGCGCGACATGCGCTCTTGCCGACAGGAATACCGCGCCCGACATGAGCCTCGCGTCATGGACCTGCGCGGAAGGGCTGACCTGTCAGGCAGCCGGCGCGAAAGATGCGCGGGTTGGATTTTGTTTTCCGAAAGAAAAGTAGTGCAACCTCGTCATTGCGAGGCGCGTAAGCGACGAAGCAATCCATTCTTCGTAAAGATGGATTGCTTCGCTTCGCTCGCAATGACGATGGATAGATAACTGCGTTTCCTTACTTCTCCCCGTTTATGGGGAGAGGGGAGTTACGCCACAATCCCCGCCGCGCGCATCTTGGCGATTTCCGCGGCGTCGAAGCCCGCCGCTGCCAGCACTTCGTCGCTGTGCTGGCCAACATTCGGCGCCATGCGCGGCTGCACCTTCTTCGCGCCTTCGATGAAGATCGGCGTGTTGATGGTGCGCAGGTCGCTGTCGGCGAAAGGCACCACGGCTTCGGTCACGCGCATCTGTTCGTCGTCCGGAATGTCCTGCGGAATGCCGACCACGCCAAAGATCAGGCCGTTTCCGTCCAGTGTCTTGCGCCAGTGGGACAGCGGCTTGCTCGCGAACACCTTGTCGAGGATCGCGATCAATTCCGGCGCGTGCTTGTGGCGCGCGGGCTTGGTCTCGAAGCGCGGATCGGCGAGCAGGTCCTCGCGCTCGATCACCTTGGCGAACACCGGGAACTGCTTTTCTTCGTTCAGCAGCGACAGGATGATCCAGCGGTCGTCTGCGCATTTGTAATGGCAGGTCACGGCGTTCAGCGCCTGCTGGCGCGGCGGGCGCTTCTGGAACGTCGCACCGCACAGCGCGGCCTGAGCATAGATGCCGTTCGACCAGATGCCGTTGACCATCAGGTTGGACATCACCTGTGTGCCCTTGCCGGTCTTCTCGCGCTGATAGAGCGCGGTGACGATGCCCGCGAACAGCGACATCGCGCAGGGATGATCGCCCATGCCGGGCATCGAACGGGCAGGTGTGGTCTCGTCGGTTTCGCGCACGAGGTCCATCAGGCCGGAGCGCGCCCACCAGGCGTTGCTGTCGAAGCCCGGCTTGTCGGCTTCCGCGCCGGTCTCGCCGTAACCGGTGAAGGACGCATAGATCAGGCGGCTGTTGAGCGGCGCGAGATCCTTGTAGGTGACGCCGAGCTTCTTGCGCACCGGCGGCGGAAAGTTGGTGATGAACACGTCGGCCTCGGCGGCGAGCTTGCGCAGCACGGCCTGGCCTTCCGGCTTTGACAGATCGAGCGCGAGGCTCTTCTTGTTGCGGCCTTCCAGCATCCACGCATAGTTGTGGGGGCTGATGGGATATCCCGGCAGGTGCGGAAGATTGCGGACCGGATCGCCGGCGCCCGGAGGCTCGATCTTGATGACGTCGGCCCCGAAGTCGGACAGCGCGGTGGCGGAGGATGGTGCCGCGATGAAGCTCGCGCAGTCGATGACCTTCAGACCTTCGAAAATTCCCATTTCGGCGTATTCCCTGTTTCTGTCAGGGCCGCCGGTGGGATAGGCGGCCCGTCATTCATGCTTGCGTTCGTCGGAGATCGCCTTGCCGTCGTTGGGCAGCGACCCCGGGCTGACGAAAGTGACATTGCCGGACAGCTTTGTCACGGCGCGCAGGGTCGACGCAACCGCATCCCGCAATGCATCGGCGGGGGTTGCGGTTTCCGCCGAAAGCGTCATCGCGTCGGTTTCCTTCTCGCGGGTCACGATCAGGCGCAGGCGGCCAAGCTCCGGGTGCCGCTTGCCGATTTCGGCGATCTGCTCGGGGCGCACGAACATGCCCTTGACCTTGGTGGTCTGGTCGGCGCGGCCCATCCAGCCCTTGATGCGCATGCTGGTCCGCCCGCAGGGGCTTGCTCCGGTCAGTACGGCGCTGAGGTCGCCGAGCGCCAGGCGAACAGTCGGGTGATGCGGGTCGAGCGTGGTGACGACGATTTCGCCGACATCACCCTCGGCGACAGGGTCGCCGGTGCCGGGCTTGACGATCTCGACGATGATATTCTCGTTCACCACCAGCCCTTCGCGCGCCGGGGTTTCATAGGCGATGATGCCGAGATCGGCGGTGCCGAAGTTCTGATAGGCGTCGATGCCGCGCGCCTTCATTTCCTCCTGCAGCGATTTCGGGAACGCCGCGCCGGACACCACCGCGCGCTTGATCGAGGAGGCGTCGCGCCCGGTCTTGTCCGCCGTATCGAGCAGAATCTTGAGAAAATCGGGCGTGCCCGAGTAACCGACAGGACGATAGGCCTCGATCAGTTCGAACTGCTGTTCGGTGTTGCCGGGTCCTGCCGGGATCACGGCGCAGCCGAGCGCGCGGGCAGAGGTGTCGAAGATGAAACCGCCGGGGGTGAGGTGATAGCTGAAGGTGTTGAGCACGATGTCGCCGGAGCGAAAGCCCGCCGCGAAAATCGCGCGCGCGCCGCGCCATGGATCGTCGCAGGCGGCTTCGGGTTCGAAGATCGGCCCGGGGGAGGTGAAAAGGCGGCCGAACGATCCCGCCGTGGAGGCCACGAAGCCGCCGAACGGCGGTGCGGCTTTGTTCAGCGCCGGCAGATCGGATTTGCGCAGCACCGGCAGCCTGGCCAGCGCATCGCGGCTGGTGATGGATTTCAGATCGATGCCCTTGAAGCGCTCCGCATAGGCCGGTGCTTTCGCCGCCGCGGCCAGCACGCCGGGAAGCCGGGCAAACAGGTCCGCCTCGCGCTCGGAGGGCGGCCGTGTTTCGAGGGCATCGTAGTGGTTGGTCATCGGTCGTCCATTTGTTCGTCATTGCGAGGAGCAAAGCGACGAAGCAATCCAGCTTTCTTAGTTCCAGCCGCGTACTCGTTGCAGCCATTTACGGATTGCTTCGCTTCGCTCGCAATGACGGATGTGGTTACAGCCAGCGCTTGCGGCGCTTGAAGCTCTTCAGGTTCTTGAAACTCTTGCGCTGGTCGCCTGCGCCGCCGAGGTAGAATTCCTTGACGTCTTCGTTGTTGCGCAATTCATCCGCGGTGCCGTCGAGCACGACCTTGCCCTGTTCCATGATGTAGCCATGGCTCGCGACGGAGAGCGCCGCGCGCGCATTCTGCTCCACGAGGAGAATGGTGACGCCGAGATCGCGGTTGATCTGCTTGATGATGGAAAACACTTCCTTGACCAGCAGCGGCGACAGACCCATCGACGGCTCATCCATCAGGATCATCTTCGGGCGCGCCATCATCGCGCGGCCGATCGCCAGCATCTGCTGCTCGCCGCCGGAGAGATAACCGGCGAGGCCGGTGCGCTCCTTGAGGCGCGGGAAATAATTGTAGACCATCTCGATGTCGTCGTTGATCTGCCGGTCGCTGCGTGTGAACGCGCCAAGCCGCAGATTTTCCAGCGAGGTCATGTCGGAGATGATGCGGCGGCCTTCCATGACCTGAAAGATTCCCCGGCGCACGATCTTGTCGGGATCGATGCCGTCGATCCGTTCGCCGTCGAACATGATTTCGCCGCGCGTGACTTCGCCGTCCTCGGTCTTGAGCAGGCCGGAGATCGCCTTCAGCGTGGTCGACTTGCCGGCACCGTTGGCGCCAAGCAACGCAACGATCGCGCCCTTCGGCACATCGAGGCTCAGGCCGCGCAGCACAAGGATGACGTTGTCGTAAACGACCTCGATGTTCTTCACGGCAAGGAGCGGCGCCGCGGTGGTGGCGGGCGTGGGCTTGGCGGTGAGTTCAGCAACTGTTTGCACGTCGGTCGTCCTGGGTTTTGAACCTCTCCCCGTTCACGGGGAGAGGTCGAAGCCTGAGCGTAGCGAAGGGTTCGGGTGAGGGGCGATGTTCTGACTTGAACGCCCGGCCCCCCCCCCCACCCCCCCCCCCCCAGCACAGGGGGAGGGGGGGGGGGGTTTCCCCCCGGGCCCTCCCCCCTCCGCCGCGGAGCGGCGGG
>CAZQMD010000176.1:6428-10275 GCA_964594185.1 uncultured Afipia sp.
AACGCCTCCCCCTCACCCCAACCCTCTCCCCGTAAGAACGGGGAGAGGGAGCGGGTCTTACCAGCCGAGCCATTCCGCCTTGCGCGGCAGATCGACGGTCTTCACCTTCTCGAGCTTGATCGCGCCGCTCTTGACGAGATCGGCAACGGACGCATCCGTCGCGCCCGACACCTTCATGCGATAGATGTCGACCTTCATGGTCGGGCGGTGGTCCTTGTCGGTCCAGGTCGACGGATTGCAGACGCCTTCCATGCCGGCCGGCACCCAATCCTTCTTCTGGTAGAAGCCCTTCTTCACGTTCTCGCCGGTTGCGCCGCCATTCTTGGCAGCCCACTCGACGGCTTCTTTCATGTAGAGCGCGGTGCAGACGCCCGCGACGTAATGCACCGGACGATAGGCCGTGCCGGCAGCATCGGACATCTTGGAGATGTCCTGCACCGTCTTCATGCCGGGAGCGCTGCCGCCCCACGCAACAGCGGTGCGCAGCGGGAACACCACGCCGTCGGCGGCGGCGCCTGCGGCCTTCGCGGCGTTTTCGTCCATGCCCCAGACGTTGCCCATGAACTGGACATCGGCGCCGGCTGCCTTACAGGCATTCAGCACGGAGATGTTCGAACCGGCGGTGTTGCCGAGATAAGCGTAGTTCGCGCCCGAGCTCTTCAGCGTCAGGCACTGCGCGCTGTAGTCGCCCGGCGTCAGTGCGAACACGACGGCAGGAAGCACCTCGAAGCCGAGTTCGGCGGCAAGCGTTTCACCTGCAACCTTCCGTGCGTTCGGATACGGATGGTTGGCGCCCATATGGACATACTTCGGCTTGCCGGGTTTGCCCTTGGACTTCCAGTCTTCCGCCGCCCAGGTCAGCATGCCGCGCAGGGCATCCGAATAGCTCGGGCCATAGAAGAAGTTGTAGGGAGCAGCTTCGGTCTTGCCGCCAGCGCCGGTCGGGTCTGACAGAGCCGCCGAGTAGGAGCCGGAAATATCCGGGATCTTGTCTTCGGCGACGAACTTCTTCAGCGCTTCGGTATCGGCCGTGCCCCAGCCAAGGATCGCGGAGACCTTGTCGCCACCCGACCACTTCTTGTACTGCGCGATCGCGCGCGGCACCTGATAGCCGTAGTCGACGGTATCGACATTGACCTTGGCGCCGTTGATGCCGCCGTTCTTGTTCACATAGGCGAATGCGTCGGCGACGCCCTGGCCGAACGGCGTTCCGACGTCGGACGTCGCGCCCGAATAGTCGGCGAGGTGGCCGAGCGAAATCGCCGTCTGCGCCATGGCCGAGGTTGCGCCGAACGTCACAGCCAGGGCAGCGGTGCCGAGAAGTGCTTTCATCTTCATTGTTGTCATCCTCCGGTTTCCTCTCGAGGTCTTTTGTTTTGGTCCCGTTCCGACCTCAATGCGAGAACGGGTAAAGTTTCCAGTACGCCTTGATCTGCTTCCAGCGATGTGCGAGCCCGTCCGGCTCCCACATCAAAAAGATAATGATGACCATGCCGATGGCGATTTCGCGCAGCCATGCGATGTTGTTCTTCAGGCCCAGCACATGGTCGATGCTGCTGCCCGAGAGCGCGGCGCTGATCCATTCCATGGATTCCGGCAGCAGCACCATGAAGGCGGTGCCCATCAGCGTGCCCATGATCGAGCCGACGCCGCCGATGATGATCATCGCAAGGAAGATGATCGAGCGATCGATGCCGAAGCCTTCGTTGGAGACGACCTGATTGTAATGGGCGTAGAGCGCGCCGCCGACACCGGCGAAAAACGCGGCGAGGCCGAACGAGAGCGTGCGGTACTTGGTGAGATTGATGCCCATGATCTCGGCGGAGAGATAATGATCGCGCACCGCCACCAGCGCGCGGCCGTCGCGGGTGCGCATCAGGTTGGTCACCAGGAGGAAGCAGACGATCACGTAAGCCAGCACGACGTAGAAATACTGCTTGTCGCCTCGCAGCACCTTGCCGAAGATCGAGAACGGTTCGGCAATCGCAGGCACGCTGCCGCCGGTAAACCATTCGGCGCGGTTGAAGAAGTCGATCAGGATGAACTGCGCCGCCAGTGTCGCAATGGCGAGATAGAGGCCCTTCAGGCGCGCCGCCGGAAGGCCGAAGATCAGGCCGACCAGTGCGGTGACCACGCCAGCGAGCGGAATGGCGAAGAACACCGGCACATGCAGCTTGCTCGACACATAAGCCGAGGTGAACGCGCCGAAGCCGAAGAACGCCGCGTGACCGATGGAGATCTGGCCGGTGAAGCCGACCACGATGTTGAGCCCGAGCGCGGCGATGCCGAAGATGCCGATCTGGATCAGCAGGCTCAGCATATATTCGTTCAGCACATAGGGCGCGAAGCAGATCAGCACGATGCCGAGGATCAGCATGTTGCGGCTGGTCCTGGTCGGAAAGATCGTCGTATCCGCCGCGTAGGTGGAGCGGTAGTCGCCTGCGGGAAGAAGGGTCTGGCCTGCCATGATCAAATCCGCTCGATGTCTTTGGTGCCGAACAGGCCGTAAGGCTTGATCATGAGGATGATAATGAGGGCGTAGAACGGCGCGATCTCGTAGAGATTGCCCCAGTGCAGGTATTCACTGTCGAGGAAGTGCGCGACGTTCTCAAGCAGGCCGATGATGATGCCGCCGAGAACGGCACCGCCGACGCTGTCGAGACCGCCGAGGATCGTGGCCGGAAACACCTTGATACCGTAGGCGGCGAGGCCCGCCGACACGCCGTTGACCACTGCGACCACCACGCCGGCAACCGCGGAGACGGTGGCGGAAATCGCCCAGGCCATCGCGAACACGCTCTTCACGGAAATGCCGAGCGACTGCGCGACCTGCTGGTTGAAGGCGGTCGCGCGCATGGCGAGGCCGTATTTCGAGACACGGAAGAACCAGGCCATGCCCGCCATCATCAGGCCCGAGACGACGAGGCTGAGAATGTAGACGGTCTGAACCTGCAGCCCAAAGATATTCACGAGCTGTGTGTTGAAGATGCGCGGAAACGGCTGCAGGTTGATGCCGAAAATCCACTTCATCAGCGCCTGCAGCACGGTGGAGAGGCCGATGGTCACCATGATGACCGAGATGATCGGTTCGCCGATCATCGGCCGCAGGATCACGATCTGGATCGCGATGCCGAGCGCGAACATGAAGACCAGTGTGATCGGCATGCCGAGCCAGAACGGCACCTGATATTTGGTGAGCAGCGCCCAGCAGATCCACGCGCCGACCAGCAGCAGCTCGCCCTGCGCGAAGTTGACCACCTGCGTCGCCTTGTAGATCAGCACGAAGGACATCGCGACGACGCCATAGAGCGTGCCGACCACGAGGCCGTTGATAAGAAGCTGAATCAGGAGCTGGGTGTTCATGAGGCGAGCCGCGATGCTAACCTCTCCCCGCGAGCGGGGAGAGGTCGGCGCGTCTCGCGCGCCGGGTGAGGGGCATTTTTCGAATGCGGGGACCTGACGTAAGAACCGGAACGGCACGCCGCCTGCGGAAGAACGCGACGCAGGCAGAGCTGTCGTTGTGGAACGCTCTTCGTGCGCGGCAGGTGCAAGGCTTTAAATTTGTTCGGCAAGAACCTATCGGGCGTTACACAGTGGATTTTATCTGTCGTGAGCGCCGCCTTGTTATCGAAGTCGATGGCGGCCAGCATGCCACTGATAGGCGGGATGTTGAACGAGACCAATGGCTCCGCGATCAGGGATACCGAGTCTTGCGCTTCTGGAATAATGACGTTCTCGGAAATCTTCCCGGTGTACTCGACGCGATCATTGCTGCGTTGAGTCAGAGCCAAGCCCCTCACCCGGATCGCAAGGGCGATCCGACCTCTCCCCGCAAGCGGGGAGAGGT
>CAZQMD010000177.1:0-10206 GCA_964594185.1 uncultured Afipia sp.
GCACGCGCTATGTGAAGCCAAATATGCGCAAGTGCGCGCGGACGCCGCGCGTGGCAACGACAACGCTTCAGCAGAGCAAAGCCTGAGCAGATCGGAATCGGGACGGCCGATGTGCCAGCTTGAACCCAATATCGTGCAACTTGTCTGGTTCATTGCTCTTTGGAGCGTATGTTGCCTCGGCTTCCTTCAGCTTGCCGGAATGTATCCACTTGAGTCGCGGGCAGCGAACATTCCTGCTCCGCTCGTGATCGTCAGCACAGCACTCTGGATAGCCCTCTTGTTCAGCGTTTGCTTATACGCGATCGCGGAGCTGCGATGGGGCAGCATCGTCATCGTCGCTGGCCTGCTGTTTCTGTTCATTCCCGAGCCGTTTCAAGCCATCCCCGAAAGATGGAGAAACAGCTCGGTTGGCCTGATCGTCACAGGGCTGGTTCTTACCGCCACCTTGATTGCCTTCAGTCTCTTCACATCCAACCCGGTGACGTCCTTTCTGAAATCCATCGCCTGACTTTCGCCATTCTGGAGACCCCACATGCCTCATCGCATCAAATTTCTTCTTTCTGTGGGCTGCCTGCTCACGGCGGCGGCGGCTTACTTTTATATGGCGCAGGTGGGCAAGATCGGCCCGAGCTATGCCGTCGCATTTCTTGGAGTGTTTGCTACCGTCGCCATGTGGGTCTTCCCCGAGGTGATGAAGAAGAGCGACGACCGGCGCCGGTCGTAAATCTACAAAGGCTGATAAATATGACTCACTATGTTGGGGACAGAACAATCGACGGGATCGCGGTATCGGCGGATGGCAAGCCGCTGTCGCCATACTACGAACAGTTTGCGCTTACCGATCGCGGCTTCGAATGGAGCTACGAGGGGCCGGAACCTGCGCAATTGGCATTCGCACTTCTTTACGATCATCTGCACGATGCCAGCCGGGCCAAGGCGCTGCACGAACAGTTCATGAAGAACATCGTCGCGAACTTCGACAATGTCTGGGAGTTAACCTCCGATGACATTGACGAGTCGATCAAGGCACTCAACGCTTAACCCAGGTTCCGAAAACAGGTTACTGGAAACAGACTCATGAGTTCAGGCTTTCGGGCAGCCGTGCTGCACAAGGTCGGCACGCCGCTCGTGATCGAGACAGTGACCGGCGCGCCAGTCGGACCGAACGATGTCAGGGTGCGGATTCGTGCCAGTAGCCTGTGCCATACCGATCTTGAGGTGATCGACGGCTCCCTTCGCAATCCGTTGCCGATGGTGCTCGGTCACGAAGCTTCGGGCGTAATCGAGGAGATCGGCCGAGATGTGACCAATCTCAAGATTGGCGACCACGTCGTGTTATCGTGGAATCCGCATTGCGGCCATTGCTTTCAGTGCGACCGCGATCAGCCCATTCTGTGCGATACCTACATCGAAGCTGGCCCGCGCGGAATGCATTTCGATGGGACATCGAAAGCCAGCCTCGCATCGGGATCGCCCCTCACCCACCTGATGTTCCTCGGGACTTTCGCGGAATATTGCGTGGTGCCGGCCCAGCAAGCCATCGTGGTACCGAAGGAGATTCCGTTCGACCGCTCCTGCCTGATCGGATGCGGTGTCATGACCGGGGTGGGCGGCGCGCTGAATGTCGCAGACATCCGTCAAGGCGATAGTGTGATGGTTTTCGGCTGCGGCGCAGTTGGGATCGCAGCAATCCAGGGCGCAAGGCTTGCCGGCGCAGGCACCATCATTGCAGTCGATCTCGATGACGCGAAGCTGCAGATCGCGTCCCGTGTCGGCGCAACGCAATGCGTCAACGCGACCAAGGACGACCCCGTCGATGTCGCCCGCACGGCAACCGGAGGCCGCGGCGTAGATGTCGTGCTGGAGTCCGCAGGCCATCCAACCGCCTTTCGCCAGACAACAGAAGCCGTTCGCCTGGGCGGACAGGTCGTATGGCTGGGCAAGATCGACGTCACCAAAGACGTGAATTTCCGGTGGGGCTCGCTGATGGGTGAGAAGCGTCTGCGGCGCTCAAGCTATGGCGGCGCAAGACCGAGGCGCGACTTTCCGCTGCTGGCCAAGGCTTATCTTGAAGGCCGGCTAAAACTGGATGATTTGATCACACACCGCATGAAGCTCGAATCCATAAATGATGGATTTGATCTTCTCCGCGCGGGAAAGACCATCCGCACAGTGATTGAGTTCTAACAGCGCCGCTTATAGCGTGGACCGCGCGAAACTTTCGATGTAACCGACCAGCTTGTCTGAGGCCGCAGCGGCCCGATCCGGATCGCGCTTCGCGATGGCTTCAGCGACTTCCGCGTGCAATCGGGCTGCAAGCGGCAGGTCCGCCGCCTCGCGATAATGCTGATACCAGAAGCGTCTCGATAGGCCGTGCATTAGCCCCATGGAACGGCTGGCGAACTCATTGCGTGCCGTCGTCGAAATGAGCGCATTGAATTCCTGATCCAGCCGCATGAAAGCCATGGCATCGGCTTCAAGTGACGCTCGCTTCATGCTGTCGGCGATTGCGGAAAATTTCCTGCGCTCCTCGTCGCTGGCTCTTTCAGCTGCCGCACGGGCCATCAGGCGTTCCAGTTCCCGGCGTACTTCCAAGAGACGCAACTGGCTATGCAGATTGATCTCAGACACCAAGATGCCGCGCCGAGGCAAAATGTTCACCAGCCCGTCCCGTGACAGCCGCTGGAGTGCCTCCCGGATCGGCGTCCGGCCGATCTTGAGTAACTTCGCCAGCACCGCTTCCGACAAGACGGTACCTGGCTCAAGACGCAGCGGGACGATCATTTCCTCGAGCTCGGCGTAGGCCCGATCCGTCATCGTCTGCTCGGAAATGCGCTCAGGCGAGTCCGTCTCGCTCCGCGACCGGGACCTGGTTGTGCCACTGGCCCGCTTGCGGTCCGCGCGCTTGGTTGCCTTCGCTGTTGCCAACGGTTTGTGCTCCGTTCCTGATCGGCAACCAGGGCAGATTGTCATCTAAAGCCGGATGCGGACATCGGCATTATGCGTCCAAACCGTTCGGACTCAACGCATTTTCGTGCTGGCGCACAAGAATCGTTACACCCGTCGCACCACGGTGTGGAGCGAAATGACTGAAATCTGAAAGCACCAAAAGCGGCGATAACCAGATTTTCCGAAGTGAAGACGCTCAGGCGGATAGTTCGCGCGCGATCACCAAGCGTTGAATCTCGCTGGTCCCCTCCAGAATCCTGAGCACGCGCGCCTCGCCCGGAAGGCTTGAGACGTCGTACTCCTCGAACGCGCCGTAACCGCCATGAACCTGCAGCGCGATGTCTGCAGCCTGCCCTGCCATTTCCGTCGCAAACAGTTTTGTCATCGATGTTTCAAGGCGGAAGGGCCTGTCCGCATCGGCCAGACATGACGCATTACGGATCATCAGCTCCGCAGCATGAATGTTCGTCAGGGCGTCCGCGAGCGGGAAGGTTAATCCCTGGTGGTTGAAGATACCGACACCGCCCACCTTGCGGCCGTTGCCGTATGACTTGGCAAGATCAACCGCCTTGCGGGCAAGACCCAGCGCTGTTGCCGCAACAAGAATACGCCCGATGCTGAGGGTTGTGAGAATCTGCTTTAAACCATCGCCGCGATTTCCAATCATGTTCGCCTTGGGAATGCGGCACCCGTCAAGAAAAAGCTCAACAGAGTCGGCAATGCGCCAGCCAATCTTCTTGCCGGGCTTGCCGACCGTGAACCCCGGTGTCCCGACCGGCACCACAAAGGTCGAGAGACCTCGCGGACCGAGATCAGGATCGGTCACAGCGACAAAGGTCGTAACGCCATGGAGCGGCGTTCCGGCATTGGTCGAAAACACCTTGGAGCCTGAAAGCACAAACGAGTCACCATCTTCGACAGCACGCATCTTGACGCTGGCGACGTCAGATCCCCCACTCGGTTCGGTGACGCCGAAAGACGCGATCATCTCGCCTCGGCACAACGGCTCAAGCCATTTTCTCTTGATCTCGTCAGAACCATAGCGGGCGATCGTCGTCATTGGCGCACTGTTGCAGAGATAGATCGCTGCGAAACCCGGCTCAATCCGCGCGAGCTGTTCTGCGACAATCGCCGCGCCGCGCGTTCCGAGTCCACCTCCGCCATAGTTGGGATCATAAGCTGTTCCCATGAAACCGAGCTTCAGAAATTCCGTCATCAACTCGGTCGGGAATTTGTGCTCATCGGCAAATGCCTTGATCTTCGGACGCAACGCACCTTCCGCAAATTGTTGCAACCCATTGCGGAGCATGGTTTCGTCTTCGTTCAGATCGAGTAGCATCGGCCCTGTCCTGCTTGTTGTATCGGTCTTCGTCGTGGTTCAGCGACGGTACTTGGTGAGAGTCTGCTGTGCGGCGGTTTCGCGGCAATTATCGAGAAAGAGGCGGTTGGCCTCGAAATCCATCGCCTCTGCGTCTTCCATCAGATAGTTCGAGAAGAAGCGCTTGGTTGCGCGCACCGCAGGCCGCGGCAGCTTTGCGATCTTCTCCGCGATGGCTAACGCTGTCTCGAGCGCGTTGCCGTCGTCGCAGCAATAATCAACGATACCCAGATCTCGTGCGGCATCGCCGTCGAGCGCTTCGAGGCACAAACAAAGCTGTCGTGCTTTTACCAAGCCAACGCGCGACACCAGCGACTTGATGCCCCATGGCGTCAGCCAACCGTGCGGAACTTCCGGAAGACTCCACTGCGATCCACGCCCCGCAACGACAATGTCGCAGCTTGTTGCGAGCGTGAATCCGCCACCGACGGCAAACATCTCTACAGCTGCAATTACGGGCGTCTCAAGAAATCCCATGAGCCGGCCAAGATCGGCACATTCCTGTTCGAAACGACCCATTGCCTCAAGATCGAGATTCCCAATGAACTTGAGATCGCTTCCGGCGGAAAATCCCGGCGCCGCGCCGATTAGCACGATTGCAGCGATATCCTTGTCGCGGTCGAGCGTGAGAAGTGCGTCCTTCACGCCATCGACCAGCGCCTGGTCCATGGCGTTGCGGCGCGCTGAGCGCAGCAGCGTGATCGTAGCTACGGCACCATTCTTCTCAATGCCAACAACATTATCCTGGTGAGTCATCAATCTTCTCTTGGCAGCGCTGGCACTATTAGGTTCCGAGATACATCTGCTTGACCTCGGGCGTCTCCGAGAGCTTCTTAGCGTCGCCGTTCATTACGATGCTGCCCGACTGCAAAATGTACGCCCGATCGGCGCAGCCGAGGGCCATCATCGCGTTCTGTTCGGCAAGCAAAATCGCCAACCCTTCGCGCGCAAGATTTCTGACGATTGAGCCCAGCTCTTCGATGATGATGGGCGCAAGGCCGAGCGTCGGCTCATCAAGAAGCATAACCTTGGGCCGGGACATCAGCCCGCGTCCAATGGCAAGCATTTGCTGTTCGCCGCCGGACATCGATCCCGCCCGCTGAACACGGCGCTCCCTGAGACGCGGAAACATTGTGAATATCCGCTCCAGGTCGCTATCAAGATCGTTGCGATCCGCACGGTGATAAGCACCCATCAACAGATTTTCATTGACGGTGAGGCGCGGGAAAATCTGCCGGCCCTCCGGCACCAATACCAACCCGGACTGAACGCGCTCCACGGTTGGCTGCGGGGAGATGTCCTTGCCGCCAAATTCGACCGTTCCGGAATCGGCTTTCTTTAAGCCTGCAATTGTGCGCAGGGTTGTGGACTTACCCGCCGCGTTCGAACCGATGAGGGTGACGACTTCCCGCTCGCGGAGCGAAAGGCTTACGTCGCGCAAGACCTTCTGCTTGCCGTAACTGACGTTGAGATTTTTCAGATCAAGCATGTTTCTTGCCCAGATAGGCGGTCACAACCGCGTCGTTGGCGAGAACCTCGGCAGTGGTTCCGGAAGCGATAACAGCTCCGTGGTGCAGAGCGATGGACCGGTCCGCAAGACGCCCGAGAAAACCAACCTTGTGGTCGATGATGCAGAGCGTGACGCCATGGGTTTTCAGATCGCGCAACACAGCATCGAGATTGGTGATCTCGTCGTGACCCAGACCTGAGGCTGGCTCATCGAGCAGAAGAAGCTCCGGGTCACAGACCATTCCCATCGCCACACCAAGCATCTTCTCGCCGCCATACGACAAAGCGCCGGCCTCATCATTGCGATGCTTGTAAAGACGGCACAATTCGAGCATCTGGTCGATCTTCTTAACGAGAACTTTCTCCAGATCCGCTGTCGCACTCTTGCCGAACAGGGTCAGCAAGCGCCTCGAGCCGAGCGCCCGCTTGACATGAAGATGACATGCGATGCGCATGTGCTCGGCAACGGTCAGCTCCGGAAACAGCTGCGGATTCTGGAACGTCTTGACCAGCCCCTGTTGAGCGACCTGGAATGGCGTGAGCGCATTGATGTTCTCGCCCTTCCACACAATCTCTCCGCTCGTCGGCTTCAAGATGCCGGCGATCAGGCTCAATGTTGTGGTTTTTCCCGAACCGTTAGGTCCGAAAATACCGATGATCTCGCCACGCTCGATACCGAACGTGACATTGGATACGGCAGTCAGGCCGCCGAAGCGTTTTGTAAGGTTCTTGATATTAAGCAGCATTTTTTCTGCTCGACAAAAGACCCATGATGCCTTTCGGCATGACGAGGATCACGAAGATGAGGATTGCGCCGTAAAGCGCGATGCGAAGTTCTGCACTAAGCTCAATCATGTGAGGCAGCGCGGTCAGCAACAATGCCCCGATCACAGGACCGATCAGCGAGTTGATGCCGCCAAGCAGAACCATCGCCACGATATCGAGACCAAGAGTGATCGAGAAATAGTGCGGCTCAACAAATCCGGCATAGAAGCCGTAAAATGCCCCCACCAGACCGGCAAGCGCGCTGCCAATAGCGAAGCTGAGCAGCTTGTACTTGAAGACGTCGATCCCGAGCGTCTCTCCCAGCTGGTCGTTGAGCCGGATCGCGGCGAGGCATTGGCCGATCCACGAGCTGAGGACGCGCTGACAGATAATGTAGACAACGACCAGAAGCGCCAGAGTTACATAATACCAGGAAAAACCGCTCGAGAACGTGAGCGATCCCCATGGTGTCCACATTGAAGGCTTCTCGACCACCGTGATACCGAGTGAGCCATTCGTGACACTGTTCCAGTTCAACGTGATCAGACGCAGAACTTCCGAGAACGCCATGGTGACCACGGCGAAATAGAATTCCTTCAGCTTGAAGCGGAAGCAAATCGTTCCGACAATAAGTGACAGGACGACCACCAGAGCGAGCGCACATGGAATCGCCAGCCAGAAGTTCCAACCGAAGGTCGTGACAAGAATTGTCACAACATAGGCCGATACACCGAACGATGCCGCGTGAAACATCGAAAGTTGGCCGGTGAACCCGAAGATCAGATTGAAACTCACGGCCAGAGACGCGGCCATAAAACCATAGATTGCGATCGCCAGCGTGGAATCGCTTTTGACGAACCAGGGCGCTATCAGCGCGACCAGCAGACCGCCGAGGATAGCGAGTCTCATGACTTATCTCCAAACAGCCCGCTCGGGCGAACAAGAAGGATTGCGATGAGGAAAACGAGTCCATACGCATCGCGGAAGGCGGATGGAAAGAAGACCGATCCGATATTCTCGCTCACGCCGAGTATGATGCCGCCGCCAAGTGCGCCAATGACGCTGCCGACGCCGGCCAGGATAGCGGCTTCAACCGCCTTCAGGATGTAGGCCGCACCAATTGTCGGTTCGAGCGAATACATGCTCGCATAGAGGCCGCCGCCAAGCCCCGCCAGAGCCGTAGAATAAACGACGACAATGGTCTGCAGCCGCTCCGTGCGAATTCCCATCAGGGCTGCCGCTTCCGGATTCTGCGCATAAGCGAACGCCGCGCGGCCAAGCCATGTGCGGGTCAGCGCCAGATAAGTGCCGAAAATGATCGCAAGGAAAACGAGGCAGACGACGACCTTGATCTTCGGCAAGAACAAGCCTGCGATCTGGAATGCACCGGGCATGACATAGGTCAGATCCTTCGGCGTCGTCGTAAACGCCGCCAGAATGAGCGCTTCAAATACCGAAATCAGACCGATCGAGACCAGAAGACCGTTGACCAAATTGCCGCGCGTGAAACGGAAAAGCGTCAAATCGGATATGTAGCCGATGATGCTAACAATCAGAACCGCACCAATCACCGCCACGGGATATGGAAGGTGGCTGACATCGTAGAGATACCACGTACTGTAAGCACCGAGCATCATGAATGCGCCGAGCGCGAAATTCACGATGCCAGTCAGGCCGAATGTCAGCGTAACGCCCAACGCGATGATGCCGTAAAGCGATCCGACAATGATGCCGTTGAGCAACTGACCTAGAATGAGCTGTGTCATGGATAAGAGTACCCGTTGCGGATTAGCTCCGCGAAAAACACCAACTTGTGCATGGGAGCGACCGGGAGGGAGCGCACGAGATCAGCACGTGCGCTGCCTCCCGCGTTCTCGCTACTTGGTCGGGTCGAACTTGACGACTTCAATCGCGCCGCCCTTGCGCACATGCACGACATCGAACCCGAAGACCGCTTCGCCGGTGCTGTCGTACTTGATCTTCCACAAGCCGTCGTAGGTCATGTCCGAAAGCGCCTTGCGAATCTTGGCGACGTCGCTGACCGTTCCGGCCTTCTGCATTGCTTCGACCAGCATGTAGACGTGATCGTAACAGGAGGACGAACAAAGCGGCGCCTGATCATACGGGAAATCGCGCTTGTGGATTTTCTTATAGCTCTCGATGAAAGCCTTGGTCTTCGCGTCGGTCTTTTCGGCTTCTTCGAAATACTTCGGCACATAAGCAATGTAATCCGCAATCGCGTCCTTGTTCTTGAGCGCCGGACCGATCGATCCGCGCACGAGGAAGAAACGATTGCCGAAGCCGGACTCCGTGGACTGACGCACGATGTCATAAAGCACCGCGTCAGAATAGCCGGGGAAGAGGATGTCAGGTTTACCGGCCGCGAGCTTGGCGAGAACCGCACTGAAATCCTTTGTGCCTGGCTCAAAGAGTTCAACCTGAAGTTCGATACCTGCGTCCTTGAACAGGCCGGTGTAGATGTCCACCGCTGTTTTCCCGAATGCGTCGTTCTGGAAGAGCATTGCCACCTTTTTGGTATTCAACTTCTTCAGATAATCGACCATCAGCTTGCCGAAGCCGTTCGATCCCGCATCCCAATTCCAGGTGCGCAGCAGATAATCGTGGTCCGGCTTGCCGAGGGCATGGTGAGCAGACGTCGCTCCGGCGAACAGCAGGAACTTCCCATTGTTCTGGTTTGCAATTGGTTCGATGGCATTGAATACGTTGGTCAGAAACGGACCAAAAACGAACTGGACGTTTTCTTCCATCATCTTTCGGAATTGTACGGTGGCTTCACGCGGCTCGCCGCGCGTATCCATCTGCAGCAGTTGAATCTTGTAGGTCTTGTCGCCGACCTTGAATCCACCCTTGGCGTTGATCTCTTCGACCGCGACCTTCGTGCCCTGCGCCGACATCCACCCGTATGTAGCTGTGGCACCCGTGAGTGCCTCGATCTGACCAAGCTTGACGGTCTCCTGCGCATAGGCAGCTTGATTAAAGAACATTGCGGCTGCGGCAACCGCCGCAAGCGCACACGCTTTCTTGAAACTTGCCATGAACTTCTCCTCCCAAAGTCGTCTTGTATTATTTAACTGACGTACTAGTAATATACTACAAACTGACCGTCAATGCTCCGATACTGGATTTGGCTCGGTTGAAATTTTGGGCTTGAAGGGCGGATCCGATCTGGTCGGCGCATTGCCCGTAGGCTAACCAACGCGTCCGGTAATGTGGTAATATCCCGGATTCCCGAAGCGCTTACTCTGCTCTAGGTTCTCAAGATCTACATGGCTAAGAAAATCGAGATTTCGCTTCCAACTGCCTCTCAGGCTGATCTCGCCCATCAGCGGCTGGAAGAAATGATCGTCACGTTACAGCTTCCGCCTGGAAGTCACTGGTCGGAGGAAGGTCTTGCCGACCAGATCGGGATTGGACGCACCCCTGTGCGCGAAGCTGTAAAGCGGCTTCAGGCTGACTACCTCGTCAGCATCCTGCCACGGCACGGACTCATGATAACCGAGATCAGCGTTCACGATCAGCTGATGGTGATTGAATTCCGGCGAGGACTGGAAGCCTTTATTTCCAAGCGCGCCGCTCTCCGGATT